>JBCBKQ010000244.1:0-8852 GCA_038521595.1 Cyanobacteria bacterium J06627_28
CACTTCCCCTACAGTTGTATCAGCTGGATACAGATAAGCTAACCTGCCACTGTGCATTGCCATCGCAGCATTTAAGCCCATTCATCCATTACTATTGGTGGCTTGATGTCGCCGATGGCAAGACTTTACTAGAGGTAATTCCAGACAATGCGACTGACTTGGTGATGTCGCCCAATATCGATGAATTTTCAGTTGTGTATTTACCCGCTTCTGAAAAATGCAGCATTCCATTAACAGGCCCTATCAGCTATGTCGGCGTCAGTTTTCGCACTGAGCAGATGCCAATATTTTTTGGCAGGGACTTATCGTTAGTAAAATCTTTAGTTCCAGGCGAACACACAACACAGAGTCTCAAAATTCAAACGCTAGTAGGCGAAATTCAAAATCTGCAACACCATAACAAATTCGCGAATAAACTAGACCAGCTTCTAACGGATCGTCTGGCTCAATCATCAAACGATCTCAGCACAATTAAAACATTGGATATCAGCCATGTTTTGACGGCTATGCAAGGCTCTGTCGGGGAAGCCGGTGTTAATGCGATGGCGAAGCTTTCCCTACGGGAAATCGCAAGTCACTTTGGCCTTAGCGACAGACAATTCAGACGCATTATGCAGTCACTGTTCGGATTTGGCCCAAAGAAAATTCAACGCATTATGCGATTACAAACCGCCCTAAGAGCGTTACTCACCCCTGACACATTGGCAACGGACGATGGATTTTACGATGAGGCCCATAGAATCAAAGAGATACGCAGCCTGACTGGGCTGACACCAGGGCAAATTAAACACATGGCCGAAATCTACAATTCATTATCGTAGGCACCGGATAAAGTAGTCCCATACTTTACCCGGTAGAGGTGTGACATGATTGAGTTAAAAGCGATGTACCCGCTGTATGTCTGTGAAGATTTAGAGGCCCAACAGGTTTTTTATTCAGAAAATTTCGGATTTCAAGCAGTCTTCTTCGAACCCGGGTTTTACCTACATTTGATCAACAGGAACAATGGCACTCAAGTAGGATTCATGCTGCCCAACTTGGCAACGCAACCTCCGTTTTTGCATGCAAAAGCAACAGCCGACGGTATGGTTCTATCGTTTGAAGTCGCTGATGCAAAAGAAGCCTACGCAAAGGCACAGCAACAGAACCTTAATATTCACGTCGAGCTCAAGGAGGAACCCTGGCAACAGACTCACTTTATGGTTAAGGACCCGGCTGGGCTGATTTTAGATATTGTAGAAGATCAAAACTAGACAATTCCCCTAAGCTGCTGGTAAAAAAAGTCTCTTCTAAAATACAAGCATAGTCATTTGCCGAGCAACTTCTGTTCAGCAAATGACTCACTTAAAACCTACTCGCAGCAGCAAGTTTCTTTACAGCACTCACAGGTCTTTTCTTTACAGCACTTGGCTTTTTCACAGTCACAATTACAAGTCGTCTTTTTAGTCGTATCAGTATTTTCCATGTCCTTTCTTCTACGTTTCAGCTGATGGTTCTGCTTCAATAATGTCGGCGAGCTGGCGAAGCCGCTGTGCCACTTTGTCTCTGTTCAGTGAGTACTGTATTTCACGCCCTTTCCTTTCAGAACGGACAATACCTTCTCGAGACAGCACTTTAAGATGACGAGAGACGCCGGAAGCGTCCACACTGCAGCATTCACACAAGCACATCGCATTTTGAGGCGCTTTGCATTGGCACAATTCATAAACGAGAGAAAGTCGATTAAACTCCCCTAACGCTTTCAGCAAATTTGCTAACTCTTGTGCCTCGTTTTCATTCATGAACCTATATTTGCATATTTGCGCAAATGTGTCAATTCACTATTCCAGCAGGCAGAGCATCAACTCTACCAAGCCAATGAGAGTGACCATAGCGTATCATCATTTTCAGAATGATTATTATTATCAAAACACTATAGATGGCAACCTACCTTGCGGTTTATAGTCAAGTCATTGTAAGTTTCTTATTCGAGTCCAGGATGGCGAAATGACAAAACTTTCTCGGCGAGCATTTTTATCGGCAATGGCAGCAGCCAGTGGCTGTGCGACCTGGGCATTGCACAGCCGTCCGGCTCAGGCTTACCAGGTAAGGTTGCTCCCAGCTAACCCTCAGCTAGGAGATACGCTCTCGGTTTTCATCACCGACGCCACAGCAGGGGATGAAACACCCGTCATCTCTGTCAATGGCAGTCAGTATCCTAGCTTCCGTTTATCCGGCAATCGCTTTCGAGCATTTGTGCCTACCAACCCACTCGAATCACCCGGAAACCGAACGATTCAGATAACACGGGGAGGAGTCACCCAGTCCCGTAGCGTCACCATCCGAGACCGCTCCTTTCGTACGCAGTACATTACGTTGTCACCCGGCTCGTCAGACCTGGGCACCGATCATGAATTTGACAGAGTGGCCGAGTTCAAGCGCCTCGTGACTCCAGAGCGCCACTGGCAAGGCCCCCTACTGCGACCAAGCTCTGGCTACGTCAGCACAGAATTTGGCGTACAGCGCTACTACAACGGCGTCTATGCAGACGACTACTACCATCGCGGTGTTGACTATGCAGCGGCCACTGGCTCACCCATCGTTGCACCAGCGGCTGGCTACATTCGGTTAGTGGGCCGGGTGAGAGATGGGTTTGAAATTCACGGCAACACGGTGGGCATTGACCATGGGCAGGGTGTGCTGAGCATCATGATTCATATGAATCGGATTGATGTTCAAGAAGGTGACTTTGTTGCTGCTGGGCAAACGGTTGGCGGTGTGGGTTCGACTGGCGCATCGACGGGCCCGCACCTCCATTGGGGACTCTATGTAAATGGCATTGCAGTCGATCCAGTGCCTTGGCGATTTGAGGGCGTTGAATAGCTTACGACGAGCCGCGATATCTCTCTAAACAACAGATGTCGAGACAGGTTAATTTCTTCCGGCCAAGCTGAGCAATACGATATGTGCAAAGAGATAAACGGATAGTCAGAGTAAGGTAGTCAAAATAAGGACAAGTGCATAAAGGGCACTATTGCGTCTGTCAGGTTAGTTAGGACATTATCATTGGCTGAAACCATTATGTTGCTGAAGCTAACCTGACTAGCGGCGGTGAGAGCCCGCGTCGCTTGGCGGTGCTAGAGAACGCTCACCAAGATAGCGGTAGAAGCCCGCGTCATCGCACGGCGCTAGGGAATGTCCAACAAGGCAAAGTAAAAAGTGCATCCTTACTTTGCCACAACAGGCTATTAAATCTTCAGAAACCATAATTGGCCTGTGTATAAATTTGCCGCAGCATCGGAAAATGAACCTATCGTTTTTGGCGCTGGTCGACCGGGATATAGCGATGCACAAATCAATGAGTGGCTTCAATTTATGCAGGATAAAGGCATTAAAGGAGTCTGCTGTTTATTGTCGAACGCTCAGCTCAATCAATATTCCAATTTGCTGGGCACTTACCAACAGGTCTTTGGCGATCGCCAAGTTTGCTGGGCACCCATTGAGGATTTTGCCTTGGCTGATTCAGAAGTTCTAATTCATCAGATTTTGCCATTTTTTGCGGCTGCCAATCAGAAGAACGAGCGAGTTGTTGTTCACTGCGCTGGTGGCATTGGACGTACAGGACAGGTTTTGGCGGCTTGGCTGATTGCAGCACGAGGGTTTTCTAAAAAAGCAGCGATTAGAGAAGTCAAAGCAACCGGCAGAAATCCATACGAAGCAGTTATTGCAGCGCCTTTCAAGGGCCGTAATCCGTGGAAGGTTTTTGCAGAACTCAACACATTGCTGGATGCATGTGGCCGATTTCAAGAGTCTCAACCGGGGTTTCTCTCGGACACCCGCAAATAGCACCGTTGAACAAGCAGTCCCACGAAAGAGCATTTCTTGAGCTAAGATACTCAAAAATGATAATCATTATCAAACTGCGACGCCATGAATACATCATTGAATAAATCATTTCGACTGCTTTCCAAGCTAACTGCACTTTCATTGACGCTGACGGCCTTTGGCTGCACACAGCCTACAGACGAGCAGGCTCAAGAGACCAGCAGCCAATCGACCGAGGTCTCTGAGGACGGCACGCCTCAAGTAGTTGCCAGCTACAGCGTGCTTTGTGATTTGACTGAGCAGATTGCTCAGACCACAGTAGGGATGACCTGTCTAATTGATGCAGGGCAAGATCCTCATACTTACAGTGCGACCCCTGAGGATCGGCGAGCGATTGAAGAGGCTGATTTGGTTTTGTACGGCGGCTATGAGTTCGAGCCTGCAATTGTTCAAATAGTAGAGGCAACCAACACCTCAGCGCCTAAAGTGGCTGTTTCAGAAATTGCCGTGTCAGACCCATTATTGGGTGAGCCTCATCACCACGGTGATGAGGCTCACAAAGAAGGCGAGGCCCATGCTGCAGGTGAAGACCATGAAGGTCACGATGAGCATGAAGATCATGATGAGCATGAAGGCCATGATGATCATGATGACGAGCATGCTGAAGGGGAGGAACATGCTGAAGGCGAAGAACATGCTGAAGGCGAAATGGAGGCCGACCCTCATGTTTGGCATGATGCTGAAAATGGCATCGCCATGGTTCAAGAAATTCAAAAGCAGCTCAGCGAAATCTCTCCAGAAAATGCAGCCCTATATGAGGCCAACGCCACAGCATTGGTGGATCAGCTAGAACAGCTTGATACCTGGATTCAAACCCAGGTAGACACCATACCTGCCACCGGACGGACGCTGATTAGCACGCACGATGCGTTAGGCTACTATGCCAGCGCCTACGGGATTGAACTTGAACCCGCACTCGATAGCTTTAGCACTGAAGCTCGGCCTTCAGCCGAAACTATTAAGACCCTGGCAGATACTGTTGCCGAAAAGAATATCTCGAGCATTTTTGTAGAATCAACCAGCAACCCAGGCCTGGTCGAAACGATTTCTAGAGAAACAGATATTGCCGTCTCAGAAGATCCGCTTTATGCGGATGGATTAGGTGAGGCTGAAACGTCCGCCGCGAGCTATCAGGGTATGCTCTTGACCAATACCTGCACTATCGTTGATGGATTGGGCGGCACTTGCGATCGGGCCGCAGCGCAGGCTTTGTTGCCGACTCAGTAGCCTACGTTGCCAGCTCGCCCCATCCTGCGAGTAAGACAATACGTCATCCTTCGATATGGCTGATGTGAGTAACCAGCAACTATCGCGTGACAGCCCAAAGTTAGGCTTTGGGTCGCTCTCGACGACGAGACAAAATCCCTTGGCTAGGACTTAGCAACAAAGCCAACAAAAAACAGGCGAAGAGGGTCAGCGCGATCGCAGGCCCTGATGGCGTATTGAAATAGTAGCTAATGTACATCCCAATCAAACAAGACAGTACGCCAATCCCTGAGCCAACTGTCATCATCCAAGGCAGTTCCTTCGTCAATAGGTAAGCCGCTGCCGCAGGGCTGACCATCAGCGCTACCACCAAAATCACTCCCACCATTTTGATGCTGGCAATGATCGTCAGCGTAATGGCGGCCATCAGCCCAAAGTTAATGGCATTGACAGGTAAGCCCACCGCTTCTGCCCCTAGCCGGTCAAAGGTAAAGAACAACAGCTCTTTGTAAAACACCTTGACAGCGAGTAGTACGCCTATTGTGACCACAGCGATCTCTCGTACTTCGGTAGGTGTGATGCTTAAAATATCGCCAAACAACAGGTGCTGCAGATCTAGCTGAGTGCGCAGGCTTGTCAGCAGCGCAACCCCCAGAGAGAAAAAGCTAGCAAAGGTGATGGCCATGGCCGTATCCACCTTAATTTTGGACTGCAGGCGGATCCAGGAGGTGACAAAGGTACTAAACATGCCCGAAACAAAAGCGCCTGCCAGTAAAGGGGCATTGAGGAAGTTTGCGATCGCCAATCCTGGCAATATCGCATGCGCGACAACATCGCCCAACATCGCCATCCGCAGCACTATCAAGTAGGTGCCTACAATCGGACACAAAATGCCGATGAGAACGCCTGCCATCATTGCCTGACGCATAAAGCCATAGTTAAAGGGATCTAGTAGCCAATCCATACACAAACTAACGTAGAAAACCTTTGCCGCGATCGCCCTGAGTCCAAACCCGCCATTCGCCCTGCACGCCGCCCGCTGCGAGTAGTTTACCCTGCGGACTCCAAGACAAAGCCGAAAATCCCTGAGCCGCACCGTCTAATATCTGGCCCAGTTGTTTTGCCTTGTGCCAAAGAATCACTTTGCCATCTTCAGCGGCCGACGCCAACAAAGCACTATTTGGCTGAAACGCTAGCGCAGAAATCCTTCCCTGATGTAAGTCAAAAACTTGTGAGGCCCAGCCTTCCTCATCTGTGCGCAGCTTGCGCCAGACGACGACACCGACCCCGCTCGCCGCTGCAATCATCGGTGCCGGGGAGCGAGTGCCCCCCACAGAAGCATCCGCCCAGGCCAAATGACGCACTTTGCCAGGAAAGCCAGTCATCCGCCAGGGGTAGGGGCTGTCCCATTGCCACAGCATGAGCGTGTTGTCGAGATTCCCAGAAGCGAGATATTCGCCGTCAGGAGAGATTGCGATCGCCACCCCTGCTGCCGCAATTTCCTGCACCTTTGGATCGTCATCCCAATCCGAGCGCGACCAAATCTTGACAGCCAAGTGGCCACTGAGCGCTAGCTGCTCTCCGTCAGGATGCCAAGCGAGCGCCAAGACAGAAGAAGCGTCAAACGGCAGCGTCGTCACCATTTCTGCCTTCGCCATATCCCATACCTGAACATAGCGTCCCAGACTAAAAGCCAGTTCATTGCGAACAGGACTCCAGGCCAGACGATCAACCCAGGTTCGAGCGTGTTCTAGCACTTTTATCAGCGGCGGCGTTGAATCTGTCTCCCACCCTTCTGACAGTTGCCACACCTTGACCTGACCATTTTGTCCCCCAGCCGCCAAAAACTGACCGTCATAGGAAAATCCTAAACAGTCAATTGATTCAGCTCCCGATGACTCAATGGCAATGGTTTGTTTTTTAGGAACATTCAACAAGGTGACTTCGCCAGAGCCGGATGCGATCGCCAGCCACCGGCCATCGGGCGACCAGTCCATCGCCGTCACATAGTCTTGCAGTTCTCCCTGCCAGCTCAACGACAAAAAAGAAGATTTCTTCAAACCAAGCACGCCCGAAAGTCTTCTTTGAGCTGAGCTGCATCCAAGTTTCGACCGATAAAGACCAGCTCATTCTTCCGATCTTCATCCGATTTCCACAGGCGATCAGGCCGTCCGTCAAACAGCATATGCACCCCTTGAAATACAAACCGCTGATCTTCACCTTGAATGTTCAAAATCCCCTTCATCCGAAAGATATCTGGGCCCTGGGTTTGCAGTAGGTTGCTCAGCCAGTCATTGAGCTTTTCTCCATTGATCTCACCCGGCTCGACCAACGCAATAGAACCCACGGTTTCATCGTGCTCATGCGCATCTTCGCCCAAAAAGTCAGGATCAATCTCCAGCGCGCGGGTCAAATCAAACGCCTGTACGCCCAGCACAGACGCCATCTCCACCGCAGCATCTTGGGTACGATACACCTTTGCCATGGCATTCATACCGCGAATTTTAGCTTCTAGCTCTGCCAGCTCTTCGGCACTCACCAAATCAGTTTTGTTGAGCACAATGACATCGGCAAAAGCAATTTGCTCTTGCGCTTCTTCGGCGTCCCAATGCTGATGGATATGCTTGGCATCGACCATCGTCACCACAGCATCTAGATTGATTTGCTCCTTCATGTCTTCATCCACAAAGAAGGTCTGAATCACCGGAGCCGGATCAGCCAATCCAGTCGTTTCAATGACCAGATGCTCAAACTTATCGCGGCGCTTCATTAGATTGCCAATGATGCGAATAAGATCGCCACGTACGGTGCAGCAAATGCAGCCGTTGTTCATTTCAAAAATCTCTTCATCAGCATCAATCACCAGCTGATTATCAATGCCCACTTCGCCAAATTCGTTGACAATCACAGCCACCTTTTTGCCGTGCTCGTGAGTGAGAATTCGGTTGAGTAGCGTTGTTTTCCCCGCACCCAGATAGCCGGTTAGCACCGTCACCGGAATCGTGGCAGGAAGCGTATCTGTTAACGTCGCATTGGCCATCATACTATCCTTATGTTTAGCAACAGTTTATTTCAGCAGCGGATTGTTGTCACTAATTGTTGTTAGTAAGTTTTGTCACTAAGTTTTGCCACTAAGTTTCCAGCAACCCAACAGCAATGGGCTGGGTTGCTGGAAATGAGCCTTGACTAGTTGAGAAACGCCTGTGCAGTAGCTTCGTCGCAGCTACCGCCTAGGCCGCTAACGATTGTGCAGGTATTTGTCATCAGCATGCCTGTATAGGTTGAGGCAGGCGTGCCCGCTTCTCCCAGGCTATCGGCATAAATAGGCTCTTCTGAAACCCCAATATCCGTCTCTCTAGATACCGCTTCAATCAGCCCAGGATTGCTCGTTGTTTCCACAAAAATAGAGGATATGTTGCTAGCTTCTACAAGGTCAATTAGCGCTCTCAAGTCTGCTGCTGATGGACGAGCCTCAGTACTAAAGCTCTCCAAAGCCGCCTCAATACGAATGCCATAAGCCTCAGCGTAGTAGCCCAGCGCATCATGGGTCGTCACGAGCACTCGCTGAGATTCGGGAACCGTATCTACCTGTTGCTGAATCCAAGCATCGAGCTGAGTCAGCTGAGCGATTAAGGTGTCTGCATTGGATTGATACAGATCAGCATTTTCGGGAAAGGCTGATCTGTATCAATCCAATGCAGACACCTTAATCGCTCAGCTGACTCAGCTCGATGCTTGGATTCAGCAACAGGTAGATACGGTTCCCGAATCTCAGCGAGTGC
>JBCBKQ010000245.1:0-8771 GCA_038521595.1 Cyanobacteria bacterium J06627_28
AATCGAATGCGTAAGCAGATGCAATCAGGGAAGCCTTTTCGAGAAGTGGTTGATGATGCTTTCAGAGCAATGCCGTAATCTTAGTGGGAATTGCTATAGTATGCCAGCGCTGCATGAACGTCAGCTAGCGTAATACCAGGTTTGTAGTCCTCTACGATTTCGCTCGGTGTCATATTGTGGTGCTCGTAAGCGATCGCAATGTCCTGCACTCGAATACGACGCCCAGCAATTCGAGGCTTTCCACCACAAACGTCGGGAGTAATCTGAATGTGCTCCGCAATGACAGCAGTCATAAGCAAACTCTTAGAAAAGTCCTAGTACACCTCCAGTATACTCACACACAAAATGTCCGCCTTCAAACTAAGTGAAGACGAACATTTAAAGCTTGAGTTGAAGTGATTACTTTAGGGCAACTCAGTAGCCCCCATAAGGTAGCGATCGCACTCTCGCGCAACCCCTCTCCCCTCATTAATTGCCCACACGATCAAACTCTGCCCCCGGCGACAGTCCCCGGCTGCAAAGACCCCCGGCTTGTTTGTTGTGTAGTCTTCATGCTCAGCTTTGATATTGCTGCGCTGAGTTTTCTCCAAACCTAGCGCATCTAATAAAGGCGCCTCAGGCCCAAGGAAACCCATCGCCAGCAACACTTGCTGTGCAGGCATTCTAATTTCAGACCCTTCTATATGAATCGGGGTAAAGCGACCATTTTCATTGCGCTCCCACTTCACTTCTACCGTATGCACAGCGGCAACATTGCCGTCGCCATCATCTTCAAACTTAGTCGCCGTGCGCACATAGGCCCGAGGATCATCACCAAAGAGTGCCTTCGCTTCTTCCTGACCATAGTCTAGGCGATAAATCTTCGGCCATTCAGGCCAAGGATTATTTGCCGCCCGCATCTCCGGTGGCTTCGGCATAATCTCTAGTTGATTGATACTCTTGCAACCATGGCGAATGGAGGTGCCCACACAGTCTGTTCCCGTGTCACCACCGCCAATAATCACAACATCCTTTCCAGCTGCCGAGATGTAGTTCTCTCCAGGCTGACCATCCAGCACGGCCTGGGTATTCGCCGTCAAAAACTCCATCGCAAAGTTAATGCCATTGAGCTCTCTCCCTTCAATCGGTAAATCCCTAGGACGGGTAGAGCCTGTGCAAAGAATAACAGAATCGTAGTCATTCAACAGTTTTTCAGCAGGCAGATCTTTACCCACTTCGGTATTGCAAGTAAAGGTAACGCCCTCGGCTTCGAGGATATCTAAGCGACGCCGCACGATGTCTTGCTTGTCGAGCTTCATATTTGGAATGCCGTAGGTCAACAGGCCCCCCGGACGATCTGCACGCTCAAATACTGTTACGGTGTGGCCCGCTTTATTTAGCTGGTCGGCTGCTGCGAGACCCGCAGGGCCAGAGCCCACAACAGCAACTTTCTTTCCTGTACGCTTTTCCGGTGGACGAGGAACAATCCAACCTTCTTCCCACCCTTTTTCAACAATGGAGTACTCAATGTTTTTAATCGTTACAGGTGGGTTCGTCAGACCCAATACACAGGAACCTTCGCAGGGTGCAGGGCAGACTCGACCTGTGAATTCAGGGAAGTTGTTGGTCTTGTGAAGGCGGTCTAGCGCTTCACGCCACAGGCCACGATAGATCAGGTCATTCCACTCTGGAATCAGGTTATTGATAGGGCAGCCGCTGGCCATACCGCTGATGAGTTCGCCCGTGTGGCAGAAGGGCGTGCCGCAATCCATACAGCGTGCGCCTTGAGTTTGCAAGGCTTCGTCTGGCATGGGGTTGTGAAACTCTTTCCAGTTACGAATGCGATCCTTTGGCTCAATTTCGGTAGGTGCTTCGCGCAGATGTTCAATAAAGCCGGTTGGGTTTCCCATGGTTGTTTTGGAGAGGACTAAAGTTGAAAGCTTGAGAAAAAGAAAATGTTGAGAAAAAGAAAATATTGAGAGAAAAGGAACTCTCTCTCTTGGGAGGGAGCAAGGGGTAGATCATCGGCGTGTAACTCACGTTGCCAAGCCCACCTCGCCTTGCCGGCACCCCTCCGGCGGAGGAGACTCAGGCGATGAGAGAAAGTTAGCCGCCAAGTTAACTAGCCACCAAGTTAGCTAGCCACCGCTAATGCGAGCAAGATCTCTCGCATTCTCTTCAAAGGCAGCGTCCATGGCCTCATCGTTGCTAAGACCATTATCCAGCGCCTTTTGAATATGTTGCAACACCCGCTTGTAGTCGCGAGGCATAACTTTTACAAACTTAGGAACAACAGAGTCCCAGCTCTCTAAAAGAGACGTTGCCTTCGGACTGCCGGTGTAGTCTACATGCCGCTGAATCATTGATTTCAGCACTTTGCCCTCCACCTCTGTTTCAATGCGTTCGAGTCCCACCATTTCGGTATTGCATCGGCTAGCAAAGTCGCCCGCTTCGTCGAGGACGTAGGCAACACCGCCGCTCATGCCCGCTGCAAAGTTGCGACCCGTCGGGCCAAGGATGACGGCCTTACCGCCAGTCATGTACTCACAGCCGTGATCACCGACACCTTCTACAACGGCTTCGGCACCAGAGTTGCGCACACAGAAGCGTTCACCGCCTTGACCATTGATATAGGCTTCACCTTTGGTCGCACCGTAGAGAGCGACGTTACCCACCACAATATTGTCTGCGGCAACCAGTGGAGAGGCCGCTGATGGATAGAGAATCAGCTTGCCACCACTGAGGCCTTTACCAAAGTAGTCGTTGGCATCGCCCTCTAGCTTAAGCGTCATGCCCTTCGGCACGAATGCGCCAAAGCTTTGTCCAGCGGTGCCTTGGAAATGTAGCTGCACAGTATCCTCGGGTAAGCCCTCCCAATGGTGCTTAGTAATCTCGTTGCCGACGATAGTACCAACGACGCGGTTGATGTTGGTAATGGGCAATGTCGCAGAGACGTTCTCACCGTTCTCAATGGCAGGCTTACAAATCTCCAACAGTTTTGTGATGTCGAGAGATTTGTCTAGGCCGTGGTCTTGGGCTTCGGTGCAGTAGCGACCGATCTCGGGGCCAACGTCTGGCTGGTGGAGCAAAGGAGACAGGTCAATGCCTTTTGCTTTCCAGTGGTCGATGGCTTTTTTCGGTGCGAGCTTTTCGGTGCGTCCCACCATTTCATCGAGCGTTCGAAAGCCGAGTTCGGCCATGATTTCTCGCGTTTCTTGGGCGATGAACTTCATGAAGTTTACGGCGTAGGCGGGGTCGCCGTTGAACTTGCTGCGCAGGTCGGGGTTTTGGGTTGCAACGCCGACAGGGCAAGTATTGAGGTGACACACCCGCATCATGATGCAGCCCAATGTGACGAGGGGCGCGGTGGAGAAGCCAAATTCTTCTGCGCCGAGGAGCGCTGCGATCGCAACATCTCTTCCCGTCTTCATCTGCCCGTCCGTCTCAATCACAATCCGACTGCGCAGATTGTTCAATACCAGCGTCTGATGCGTTTCAGCCAGGCCTAGCTCCCAAGGCAGTCCCGCGTGCTTAATCGAGGTTTGAGGAGAGGCCCCCGTCCCACCATCAAAGCCAGAAACCAAAATAACATCCGCATGCGCTTTTGCAACGCCAGCTGCAATCGTTCCAACACCCACTTCAGAAACCAGCTTGACGCTGACTCTCGCCGCACGATTCGCATTCTTCAAATCATGAATCAGCTCAGCGAGATCTTCAATAGAGTAGATATCGTGGTGAGGCGGTGGAGAGATCAGGCCCACACCCGGCGTCGAGTTGCGCACCTTTGCAATCCACGGATACACCTTGCGTCCTGGCAGCTGCCCCCCTTCTCCAGGTTTTGCGCCCTGGGCCATTTTAATTTGAATCTCTTTTGCCTGGGAGAGATATAGACTACTCACGCCAAAGCGACCAGAGGCCACCTGTTTAATGGCACTATTTTTAGAGTCGCCCTGCTCGTTTGTCCAGGTGTAGCGGGCCGGGTCTTCGCCGCCTTCGCCAGTGTTGGATCGCCCACCGATGCGGTTCATGGCGATCGCCAGCGTTTCATGGGCCTCCTGCGAAATCGAACCGTAGCTCATCGCCCCCGTCTTAAAGCGTTTCATAATCGCTTCAATCGGCTCTACTTCATCAATGGGAATGGGCTCACCCGGCACAAACTCCAACAGATCGCGCAGCCGGAAGAACTGCTTACCCTGCTCGTTCACCAGTGCAGAATACTTTTTGAACAGCTCATAATTGCCATCGCGGGTGGCCTGCTGCAGCAAATGAATACTCTGTGGGCTGAGCAAATGGGCCTCGCCATCTTTTCGCCACTGATATTCACCCCCCACATCTAGCGTAGCCGCATTGTTACTACCGGCAGCGACGCGCTCAGGAAACGCATGACGGTGTCGCTGAATAGCCTCCTGCGCCAGCACATCTAGCCCCACGCCCTGAATGCGCGAAGCAGTCCAGGTAAAGTACTTCCCAATCACAGAGTCATTTAAGCCAATCGCCTCAAAAATCTGGGCGCCGCGATAGCTTTGCAGCGTAGAAATACCAATCTTAGAGGCGACTTTTACAACGCCCTTTGTCGCCGCTTTGATGTAGTTCTTACAGGCCTCTTTAAAGTCCACATCGCGCAACAGATTTTCATCAATCATGCGCTGGAAAGTTTCAAAGGCCATATACGGGTTAATCGCGCCACAGCCATAGCCCAGCAATACCGCAAAGTGATGGACTTCACGGGGCTCTCCAGATTCGAGTACGATGCCGACCTTAGTGCGCTGACCATTGCGAATGAGATGGTGATGCAAGCCTGCGACTGCCAGCAAGGCCGGAATGGGGGCTCTGTTTTGGGCAATGTCGCGGTCGGAGAGAATGAGGATTTCTTGGCCAGCTGCGATCGCATCATCCGCACTCAGACACAATGCCTCCATCGCACCACTGAGCCCCGCCTCACCTTGGTCCGGGTCAAATAAAATCGGCAGCACCGCCGTCTTAAACTGAGTATTGTGCCTGATCTTCGCCAGCTCGGCATTGGTAATAAACGGCGTCTTTAGCTGAAGCAATCGGCAGCTTTCCGCCGTCGGCTCTAGCAGATTTCGCTCCGAGCCAATTGTGGTCGTCGCAGAGGTGATAATAGCCTCACGAATCGAGTCAATGGGTGGATTTGTCACCTGTGCAAACAGCTGCTGAAAATAGTTGTATAGCAGTTTAGGCCGATCAGAGAGCACCGGCAGCGGCGTATCTGTCCCCATTGCACCAATGGCTTCTACCCCGTTTTTGCCCATGGGCGACAGCAGCATCCGCAGCTCTTCAAACGTGTACCCAAACGCCATTTGACGCTGGGTCACCGCCGCCGGGCTCGTATCCACCTCAGGCTCTGAGACATCAGGCGATTGCAGCGTATCGAGCGTCATCAAATTCTCATCTAGCCACGTTTGGTAAGGCTGCGCCGCCGCAATCTCTTTTTTGATCTCTTCATCAGGAATAATGCGACCCGCCTTGGTATCCACCAAGAACATTTTTCCAGGCGCCAGCCGCCCCTTCTCAATCACATCTTCCGGCGGCACTGGCAGCACACCCGCCTCAGACGCCATAATCACCCGATCATCTTTCGTCACGTAGTAGCGGCCTGGACGCAGACCATTGCGATCTAGCACCGCACCCATTTGCGTCCCGTCGGTAAACGCGATAGAAGCCGGGCCATCCCAGGGCTCAATCAGGCAGGAATGATACTCATAAAACGCCTTTTTCTCCCCGTCCATCGTGGCATGGCCAGACCAAGGCTCCGGCACCATCATCATCAGTGAATGGGGCAAAGATCGCCCGCTGAGCGATAGCAATTCCAGCGTGTTATCAAAAATTGTAGAGTCACTGCCGTCGATATTAATCAGCGGCCTAGCTTTATCGAGGTCGTCGCCAAACAGCTCAGACTCAAACATGCTCTGACGGGCGGTCATCCAGTTGATATTGCCACGTAGGGTATTAATCTCGCCGTTGTGTGCGATGTAGCGATAGGGGTGCGATCGCTCCCAGCTCGGAAAGGTATTTGTACTAAAGCGAGAATGCACCAGCGACAGCGCACTTTCCATATCAGGATCGCTCAAATCCAAGTAGTACTTGCCCACCTGCACCGGCATCAACATGCCCTTATACACAATCGTGCGACAAGACGCACTAGAGACATACCAATAGCTATCGACTTCTGCGATCGCCCGATGCGCCAGCTTGCGAACTAAATACAGCTTGCGCTCCAACGCCAGCTCGTCTGCATCTGCACCCAGCTGACCGCGACCAATAAACGCCTGCTGCATAAAGGGTTCGCTCCCCTTTGCCGTCGGCCCCAGCAAACCATTATCCGTAGGCACATCCCGCCAACCCAGCACCTCAATCCCCGCATCAGCCGCAACCTGTTCAAATAGTTGACGCCCCTTTGCTCGCGCATCTGCCGCTGGGCTAGCGTAGATCATCGCCACGCCGTACTGCCCTGCCGCTGGCAGCTCAATCCCTTCTGCCTTGGCGACTTTGGCCATAAACTTATGGGGCATCTGTATCAAAATACCGGCACCATCACCCGTGTTGGGCTCCGCGCCCACCGCCCCGCGATGGTCAAGATTCAGCAAAATCGTCAGGCCTTGCTGCACGATATCGTGCGAGGCCTTGCCCTTCATTTGCACCACAAAGCCTACGCCGCAGGCATCGTGCTCATGGGTAGGATCGTAGAGGCCTTGACGGATAGGACCGCTCGGCTTTTGGCCATCGCGACCTTGCAAAGTGGGGTTCTTAAAGCTACTTACAGCTTGATCAGAGAGAGCCATCGCAAAAAACCGAGAATAATACTTCAAAGCAAATCAAAGACGAAACCGTTCATTCAGCTGTCTTTTATACAAACAGGGTAGATAAAAGATCATCTTTAGATATCTATCCGTTACATAAAGAATAATGCTGAAGATCAGTGGCCAGTCAGTGAAGCTCCGTATGCAAATGCCTTCGTAAAAAAGGACACAGGCCAAGGAGGATAATTATTGTCTATCAATTACAGGGATACAGATAAATGCCTTAACAAAAACGATAGATGCCTTAATAAAATCAGTGAGTTTGTAACGAAACCTTTCTCCCAAAGTGAGTGTTTACACGATCTCTTTGGGACTCTATTTTTACAACGTTACATTCCTTCCTCCCGAGATTTCTTCCGAATTGGAACCATAAAAGTAACGCCCCAATACTGCTAAAGTTCACGTTCTAGGACAAATAGAGCTAGATTCATCAGCTTTCGTTCTATCAACCGTTCTATCAACCTTAGTTCTATCAACTTTGGTTCTATCAACTTTCATGTAATCCAAAACAGCCGGATGGGCACACTTGGCGCAGTCGTTGTCGCTACATATAGCTCTTTTTCAATGCCTGCTATCCCATCTTTTAACCGTATATTTCAGGCATTCAAGTGGAGTAGCTGTTGCTTGAGCGCCTGCCTTTCGCTAGCCAGTTTAGTGGCGGTGGTACCCACTGCTCTGGCCAATACCACCGCCGAAGAATTTACCGCCGAAGAATTTACCGTCGAAGAATTTACCGTCGAGCCTATCTACAACATCAACCACCAAGAAGCAGGCGGCTATACCGGCACCACAGGTGTCAACATTCTATATCCCCTATTCCAAACACCAGGGCAAAATCTAGGCTTTGTCGTCGGCACTCTCAATGTCAACAACACTGGAAACCTTGGGGGCGGCCTACAGACCGGCTATCGGAACCGGCTAAGCGAAGACACTATCTGGGGCGTCTATGGTGGCCTCGACGTTCAAAGTACAAACCTCAGCACCTTTACCCAAGCAGGCTTTGGCAGCGAGCTATTTGGCAACCATTGGGACGTACACCTCAGCGGCAACATACCGCTAGGCAATACCCGGCGCGTGGTCACCACGGGTGGTCAGTCAGCAACAAACCCCCGGTTCCAAAACAATCAGCTCATTGTCGATCAAAACTTTGTACAGCGCATAGAGTCGGCGCTCACAACACTCTCTTTAGAGGCAGGCGTGCAGCTAGCCGACTTTGGAGAAGGCAGCGTGCTGTGGGGCCGAGGCGGACTGTACTATCTGGGCAGAGACAGCGCGAGCGATAGCCTGGGCCTACGCTTATCACTCGACCAGCGCCTACAAAACAACATCAGACTTAGCACCGGCATCCAGCACGACGACATATTTGGGACGAACGTACTGTTCTCAGCAAATATACTCGTTGGAGCGCCAGATCAAAGGCCCGTCAATGCCGCACAAAACCAAAGTTCGCGGCTATGGTCAAGAGCCGCAGAACCGCTAGCACGCACCAACACCATCCTGATAGAAGAGCAAGTTACCACTAGCCGCTCACAGACAGGCGTCGCAGCCATTAACCCAGCCACTGGTAGACCCTATACTTTTCGCCACGTAGACCCGGCCACAGGGACAGCCACTGCCGCAGGCACAGTGGAAGAGCCTCGAAATACCATTGCCAACGCTGTTGGCATCTCTACCGCAAATTCAGACAACATTATTTATGTACAGCCGGGCGATGCAGGCGGTGCCTTCACGCTACCAGACGGCGTAGAAGTGCGCTCAGTAGGGCCACTTCAGCAGCTGACCACTCAGTTTGGCAGCGTCACGCTACCCGGCTCAGGCAGCGGCACATTGCCCACCGTCAGTGGCACAGTGAGACTTGGCAACAACTCTCTCCTGTCAGGATTCGCGATAAATCCCGGCGGTGCCAATGGCATCGTGGCCAACGGCACGAATGTCACCATCGAAGACAACACCATTACCAACGCCAATCGC
>JBCBKQ010000246.1:0-8750 GCA_038521595.1 Cyanobacteria bacterium J06627_28
CTCTTAAAGCGCTTCGGCTAAGCCTCACAGCGAGACCATCTCCTCCGTGCGCGAGAATACTTGCGTTGTGTATTCCTTTGTGGCCCATTGAGAGTATCACTTAGCCCATAGTCTATGTTTCTAACTAGAGGCATAGAACTCTTCAACTAAGCTTGCTATATGCTACACATTTATTAATCCTTTCCATAAAATATTTTTGCGAAAGAATATTATTACGGCTATAACTCCTTAGTTTGATGACAGAAATGCTGGTATCTGATTTTGTCGCCCAGACCAAAGCTGCGATCGCAAGTATCACCGCGCCTGACATTTCTATGTCAACTGTTGATATCAACAACTGCGACAGAGAGCCTATTCACATCCCGGCTGCAGTGCAGCCCCACGGTGTGCTCATCGCTGCCCGTCCTGACAGCTGGACCATTACCCACGTCAGCCAGAATTCGACCGAGCAGATTGGGCGATCGCCAGCCGACCTACTTGGAAACTCCCTGCATACGCTGCTACACGAGGAGCAGATATCAGCCATTCAGGCCTGCTTACGAGGAGACTTCGAAGCGGTCAATCCGCTGCGCCTAACGCTTGAAGTCGAGAGGGCTTCCAGAGCCTTTGCGATGGTGGTTCACCGTAGCAATGACGTGGTTGTTTTAGAGTTTGAACCCGTCGAAGACCTGCAGCAGACTTTTAACTTCTTTGACTTTCATAAGCTTGTGAAGCGGCCTATCAGCCGATTTCAGCAGGCGAAGTCTCTCGGTGAGCTGTGCCGAGTTGCCGTCGAAGAACTCAAGCAAGTCACTGGGTTCGACCGAGTGATGGTGTATCGGTTTGATGAGGATGGTTCGGGTAGTGTGATCGCTGAGGCAAAGCAGCCCGATATGACGCCCTACCTAGGGTTGCGCTATCCCGCGACGGACATTCCTAAGCAGGCAAAGTATCTGTATCTGCTGAACTTACTGCGGCTCATTCCAGAGGTTGGTTATGAGCCAGTGCCGGTCGTCACAGCTAGTGATACCAACGCCGGGCAGGCAGATGCGGCGATAGAGTCGCCGACTGCTTTAGAAGGTAGCGCTCCTCTCGATATGACTTTGTCAGCGCTGCGGAGTGTATCTCCTTTGCACACGGAGTACCTCACCAACATGGGCGTGTGTGCTTCTATGTCTATTTCGCTGGTGACCGGCAATCAGCTGTGGGGACTCATCGCCTGCCATCACAACAGCCCGCGCAGGTTGCCCTACGAGCAGCGGACGATCTGTGAGTTTTTGGGTCAGGCGATCGCCCTTGAACTCGCCGCCAAAGAAACCAATGAAAATATTGACTACAAGCTCAAAATCAAAGCCCTTCAGACAAAATTTGTAGAAACGCTAACCCACAGTGAGACGCTAAAGGACGGACTGACCGACGACCCCCAAAGTCTGCTGGCCCTGACCAATTCTGCTGGGGCTGCTTTTTGCGAAAATGGTGAAATCACCCTAATCGGTGAAACGCCTGAGATTCAGGACATCGAAAAGATGCTGCCTTGGCTAGATGGTGAATTTGCCAGCGGTGCCGTTTACTCTACGACTACGCTCAGCCAAGACTATCTGCCCGCTGCCGACTTTACGGAGCACGCTAGCGGCCTGCTTGCCCTTTCGATTTCGCGGGCGCAGCGACTGTGCGTGCTGTGGTTTCGCCCCGAGGTTGTTCAAACGGTGGACTGGGGCGGCAACCCTGAGAAGCCTGTAGAAACGAGCGATGGTGGCGTAGCTACCCTCTCTCCTCGGCGCTCCTTTGCGCTGTGGCGACAGATTGTTCAGTTTCGGTCGCTGCCGTGGCTGTCCTGCGAGATAGAAGCTGCTCTAGAGCTGCGGAGTGCTGTCATTGGGCTGGTTCTCCAGCGGGCCGACGAACTTGCCCAGTTGAATTCTGAGCTAGAGCGCAGCAACGTTGAGCTTGATAACTTCGCTTACATCGCATCCCATGACCTAAAAGAGCCGCTGCGAGGCATTCACAGCTACTCTAGCTTCTTAATAGAAGACTATGGCGATCGCCTTGGAGATGATGGCACCCGAAAGCTGCAAACCCTCATGCGACTCACCACCCGCATGGAAGATTTGATCGGCTCATTGCTGCACTACTCCCGCATTGGGCGCGCAGAGCTATTAATCGAGCCGGTTGACCTCAATCAGCTGGTAGAAGGTGTGGTCAACCTGATTCAGATGAGCCGATCCAAGGCGACCAGTTTTATCATTCCTGAGCCGCTGCCAACCTTTGCCTGCGACCAAACACAGGTAACAGAGCTTTTCACCAACCTCATTTCCAACGCCGTAAAATACAATGACAAACCAGAAAAGCAGGTTGAAATCGGCTGCATGAGCGCTCAAGAAGCGATGGCACAAGGCTGTTTGCCCGACAGTTTGCGGACGTCTATCGGTGACGAAGCGGCAGCTTACAGCTCTGTTTTCTATGTGCGTGACAATGGCATTGGTATCAAGCAGAAGCACATGGACGCTATCTTCCGTATCTTCAAGCGTCTGCATGCCCAGAACCGATTTGGTGGTGGCACTGGCGCTGGACTAACAATTGCCAAAAAAGTGGTTGAGCGCCATGGTGGCTCGCTTTGGCTAACGTCTACCTTTGGAGAAGGAAGTACCTTTTACTTCACCCTAGAGCAAGCGTCATCTCAATCCGATGGTGCAGCGCAGCCTCCATCCGAAGAATCTACCGAAGCCATTGAAATGACTGGCGAATCGGCAACGACAGGGGAGGCTACACTTTAGGTGATAGGAGCGGACAACTGCTTAAAGTGTGTGACTGCTCTTGATAAGATCGATGCTCTATGAATCATTTACACTCCCCTTACCTATTAGTTGTTGAAGATAGCGATGAAGACTTTGAAGCGTTGCAGCGTGTGCTGAGTAGAAGCTGCACGGACTTCCATATAGATGTCAAAAGATGCAGCTGTGGTGACGATGCACTAGAGCTGATGCGTAAAGAGAGCACTTCTAGTAAGAACGCTCATTTGCCTAGTCTTGTCTTGCTCGATCTCAACTTGCCCGGTACGGATGGACGTGAGGTTCTCATAGAAATTAAGCAAGACGAGGTGCTGAAGTCTATTCCGGTTGTCATCTTGACAACCTCTTCGAATCCAAAAGATATTCAGTCTTGCTATCGGTATGGTGCGAACAGCTATCTGATTAAGCCGATGGACGTGCAGCAGCTGAAAACAACGGTGTGCTCAACTATGGACTACTGGCTCAAGATTGTTGCGCTTCCTGGTTAGCTGCTGATTTACGCTCTCAAAATTCGGCTCTTAAAATCTGGCTTGTGAAATCTGGCTTGTGAAATCTGAAAGTTAATTTTCGGCGCTGCTAAAAAAGCTGCTCTGGTTATGAACTTTTCTTTACCGGTTTGGATACTTAAGCTAGTATAGGGTAATAAAACATCACGTCCAGTAATCGTTCTTTTCCAACTATCATCACAACCAAATAATAATGCATCGTTCGCTACGGCATTGAGACATCCCTAGCTGAGTTCGATCCGTTGGTAACATACTCTGTAGATTTGTCAACAGTATCTCTCGTTCGGGGAGTCACCTCTTCGAACAACAATACCTAGTGTCTATTCCGAATGAAAGTTTCCCGGTTGAGCCAATGCAGTCAGGGGGTACCTCAGAGAGCGGTTCGGGGCTAAGATCCGCAGCCCAGAGCAGTTATTCTGCTGCTTGCGATATATTAGCCGGTGGTGATTCGCAGCTGGGTTCCCGGTATACAATCCTCATCGTGGACGATTCGGAAGCAGATCGCACAGCCTACCGACGCTTCGCGATGGTGGCCGATGCCCAATCTACTATTTTCTTAGAATGCGATTGCGGCGAGGACGGATTGGCCCTCTGTCAGCAGCATCTCCCAGATTTGATTTTGCTGGACTATTTACTACCAGACCTGAATGGGGTGGAGTTTGTTCAGACGCTGAAAGAACTTATGCAGCCAGTGCCGCCGGTGATTATGCTCACTGGGGAGGGCAACGAAAGGGTGGCTGTCGAGGCGATGAAGGCGGGTGCCCGCGACTATCTCGTTAAGCGGGACCTCTCAGCGCAAACGCTTACCCAGGCAATACGCCGGGTGATTACTCAGCAGGCCTTGCAGAGGACTGTAAGCCGCCGGGAGCGACAGCAGCGGCTAATTTCTTCTATTGCGCTGCGGATACACAGGGCGGAAAATCTAGCCGAAACATTGTCGACTGTGGTAGATGGAACGCGTCAGCTGCTCGATTGCGATCGCACAGCTGTCTATCGCTTCAATACGGACATGAGCGGTACGATTTTGGCGGAGTCTGTATTACCCCAGTGGACGGCTAGCATAGGTGCGAAGATCGAAGATAGTTGCTTCCAGCAAAACGGCGCAGAAAACTATCTGCAGGGGCATAAGACGGTTATTTCTGACATTTACAATTCGTCACTGACTACCTGCCATGTTGAGATGCTCTCCAGGTTTGAGGTGCGAGCGAATCTGGTTGTGCCGATTGTTGTGAGCCACCACGAAAACGGACAGCGGCAGCTATGGGGCCTCTTGCTAGCCCACCACTGCCGCGATGTTCGAAACTGGCAGCCGGATGAGTTGGCTTTGTTAGACGATTTGGCTGTGCAGCTTGCGATCGCCATTCGCCACGCAGAACTCGTCGGACAGCTCAAGACCCGGGCAGGGGCACTGTCCACCAGCAACAGAAGGCTCTCTGAGACGGCAAAAATGCTGCAGGAGCGCAACAAAGAACTCGATGAATTTGCCTATATTGCCTCTCACGACCTGAGGGCACCGCTGCGAGCAATGGCCAACCTAGCCAGCTGGCTAGAAGAAGATATCTCAGACAAGATTCCACCCGAAAGCAGAGAACAGCTTGTGCTAATTCAGAGTCGTGCTCAGCGTCTAGATGACTTTATTACAGGGTTATTAGAATATTCACGTGCAGGTCGCAAAGGTCTGACTGTAACCTCAGTCAACGTGACAACGCTAATAGACAAAATCATCCACAACCTAGTCATTCCTGATAGGTTTACGTTCGTCAAACCCAGCGAAAACTACACGATTCGCACACAGGAGCTACTGTTGCAGCAGGTACTCACCAATCTGATTAGCAACGCCATCAAGCATCACGACACACCAGAGGGTACCGTCCGCATTGAGGTCATCAGTCACGAAGGCCTACTGTCATTTTCAATCAGCGATGATGGACCGGGCATCGCGCCTGAATATCACAAAAAGATTTTTGGCGTATTTCAAACGCTTACTAGCCGGGACGTGTTTGAAAGTACGGGCGTCGGCTTGAGCATTGTGAAAAAGCTGGTAGAGCGACAGGGTGGCCAGATCAGCGTGCAGTCTGAGTTGGGACAGGGCAGCACATTCACGTTTACGTGGCCCGAGGTCGCTGAATCGTAGCTGCTGCCTCGTGACAAGAGACTACTGCGCAAAAGGCTACTGCTTGAGTGATTACTGTCCGATGCTACTTTTTTTGAGCATCATGTTTGAAAGACGTTCGCTATCTTCAGCGGTGCTGTTTTCCATAACAACTTGCGCTGGCAGCTGCACGCGAAATGTTGTTCCTTTTTCCATCTCACTTTCTAGGCTGATACTGCCGTTCATCATATTCACTAAAGAATGGGTGATAGCTAGCCCTAGACCCGTGCCCGCATGCTTTCTGCTAACCTTTTGGTCAGCCTGATGAAAAGGATCGAAGATATGTTGTTGATGCTCGTGTGACATTCCGCAGCCAGTATCTGATACTGCCAAAACAATCTGACGATCTTCTGCGGAGTCGACATGTTCATCTATCACATGAACGTGCACCCGGCCTTGGTCAGTGAACTTAATTGCATTCGAAAGCAGATTTACTAGTATTTGCCGTAGCCTGATAGGGTCATTGATAATCGTAGACTCAGAAAGTTGAATCTCCACTTCTAGCTGCAAGGACTTTTGAGTGGCTAGAGATTTGAGTTCTTCAGCAGTCTGCTGCACAAGCTGAGACAAATCCATCCGAGTCGGCACTATCTCAAGCCGACCGGCCTCTAGCTTCGAAAAGGCTAGGATGTCGTTGATGAGTTCTAGCAGGTTACGTCCATTTGCTAGTAGCCTCTCTAGCATGTTGATCTGGGGTTTGCTCAGTACACCTTTTACTTGGCTGAGCAATATTTGAGAAAAGCCAATGATGGCATTCAGCGGCGTGCGCAGCTCATGGGACATCGTCGCCAAGAATTCGGACTTTAGCCTTGATACTTCTTGAAGCCTAATATTTTGCCGATATATGTACTGTCGCTGCTCTTCCAACTCTCTGTTCTTCTTTTCGAGAAGCGCGTTTTGCTCTCTCAGCGTCCGGTCTGCTTTGGCTGCCATCATTTCGGCTTTGTAGAGCTTAATGGCGCTGCGCATCTGACGGGCGATCACCGTAGCAGAAAGCTTATTTTTGGGCAGGTAGTCTGAAGCACCTGCTTTCATCAGCTCTACTGCTGTCTGCTCGCTGCCCTGGCCGGTCAGTACAATGATTGGCACCTGAATGCCGCGACTACGGATATCTAAAGTTAGTCCTAAACCGTTCTGACCGGGTAAGTTGTAGTCTAGAAAAATGCAGTCGTAGTGGCCACCACTAATCTGCTCAAGAGCAATATCAGCATCTATCGCCTCTGAGATACTGACGTTAAAACTCGTTTGCTTCAGCGCACGCTGAAGCGCCATGCGGTCAACCTCATCGTCATCAACGATGAGAACACTCAGAGTATTCTTCAAGGGAGCAAACCTCTCAAAATATGATCCTGCAAGAGTGGACGGTTCATTTAATAACGATGTAGTCATAGGGGCCTAGCTGACCCTCCACGACAGTTCGAATGATGCCATAAAGCGCCGAATAAGAGTTAGGTAGCATGTAAACTATGCATATAGAATAGCTCGACGTTGCTGGGCATCAACAGACCCCATAGACGTAGCTTTTATGCGCTGATGGACATAGCACTTTTTCTTAATATTTTGCCAAATGTCTCTTCAACAATTTTTCGTTAATAGCAGTATTTTCTGTTGGTTTGCAGTTCAGTGAAAGCTGTCATTCTTTGCAAGCTCGATATCGAACGTGTCTAGACTAAGAGCGCTCTCTTCTAGAAGAGAGCGCTCCGCATCGCTTTGTCTATATCATTTCGCACAGCGTCCAGTAGTGATTGAGCGCCGACATAATCTTGGCAAAGCTTGCGAAGGTCACCGGCTTGAGAATGTAGCCTGCAACGTTCAGGTTGTAGGCTTCTACGCGATCTTTTTCTTGGTCGGATGTAGTTAGCACAATGACTGGTGTCGGCTTTAGATCGGCGTCTTCTCTGATTACCTTAAGAAACTCTATGCCGCCCATTTTAGGCATATTTAAGTCGAGGAGTACGAGCCGCCGGTGATGGGGCATCTGCACGGTTTCTGACTCGTCTCGTAGGATGGATAATGCCTCTATTCCATTTTTAGCAACGAACAGCGGATTGGCTATTTTGGCCTCTTTAAAGGAGCGCTGGACGTTCATCACATCGACTTTGTCATCTTCGACAAGCAAAATATTTGTAACGGCCACAGCTGTTGACATTATTCTTCCAAGGGTAAATTTTCTAGCGATTGGCAAATTAGTCTGGCGGATTAACCGATGGGTTAATCTGGCGGATCAAACTGGCGAATCAGACTAGCTGGTGAGTCGGTCGAATTGGATCAGACCGGCTAACCAGACAGATGAATCAGACTTGAATGAAAGCTTCAATAGTTTAGATGCTTTCTTAAATGCTTATTTTTATGATGTCTGCTGAGCGCAGAAGTTCTGTAAAACAATATATTGTTTTACAATTTCATACATTGCCAAACAGCAGTTCTTGAAGCAATGTGTCTTTTTGTGAATTAGAGGTGTCTTCCTGTAAATCTTCTGATGGAGTCACTTTCTACAGCAAAATCAACTGCTAAAGCGAAACCAATTGCCGCGCCGCGCTTCAGGGGTGTGGGCGGGTGTGTGACTGGCATTGCAGAGGTGACTGCTACAGGATGCCGAGCAACTTACTGGGTTCTTTGGGCCAGGTGAAGCGAAATGTGGTGCCTTGGCCATCCTCTGATTCGATGAAAATTTCTCCGCCTTCAGCATCGATGACCTTTTTGACGATTGATAGGCCGATGCCAGTGCTTTCTAGCTCATCGCGCGCTTTCAGTGTCTGAAAGATCGTAAAAATCTTGTCGTGGTAGGCCTTCGGCACGCCAGGCCCATCGTCTGAGACCTGAAATTCATAAAATTTATCTAGCTCTTTGACAGAGACGATGACCTTGCCGTCTGCCCGGCTGTGATGCTTGATGCCGTTACCAATAAGGTTGGAAAGTACCTGGGTGAGCGGTACTTTTTTCGCCTGGAAAATCGGCATCGGAGACCTGATTTCGACAGTAAATGGGCCAGGTTTTGGCAGTACATCGACGATGCTGTCGAGTAGTTCCTGGGTGTCTACCTGCTCGTGGCTTTGGTGGGTGCGGCCTATTCGGGAGTATTCTAGTAGGCCGTTGATTAGGCCTTCCATCCTATGGACGCGATTTTTTAGAAGCTCGAACTGCTCTAGGTTTTCGGGGGCTAGCGTGCTGCCAATGTCTTCTTCTATCCAGGTGGCCAGGTTTGCGATCGCACGCAAAGGCGCCTTCAAATCGTGAGAAGTCACGTAGGCAAACTGGTCTAGCTCTTGGTTGCGCTGCTCCAGGAGGGCCATTGTCTGCGTGAGTATCAGATTCACAGAGAGC
>JBCBKQ010000247.1:0-8638 GCA_038521595.1 Cyanobacteria bacterium J06627_28
ACAGAAAGTCCGCTGGAGAGTATTTTCTCCTTGAGAGACTTGATATCTGCCTCATTGACCACTTCGTGATCAAGCGCAGGGATAGGATCTTGCCAAAAACCCGCTATCTGGGCCCAGAAGTGGCAACAGAAGAGCTGCTGTGGCAAGATCCTATCCCTGCGCTTGATCACGAAGTGGTCAATGAGGCAGATATCAAGTCTCTCAAGGAGAAAATACTCTCCAGCGGACTTTCTGTCTCCGCGCTGGTATCCGCAGCCTGGTCTTCGGCAGCAAACTATCGAAATTCAGACAAGCGAGGCGGTGCCAATGGTGCTCGGGTTCGCCTGAGCCCACAAAAAGACTGGGCGATGAATCGTCCGCAAGAGCTAGGCGATGTGCTCTCTACCCTTGAGCAAATTCAAGCTGACTTTAACGATGCTCAGTCAGGCGGCAAGAAAATCTCACTGGCAGATTTGATCGTGCTGGGCGGTTGCGCAGCGGTAGAAAAAGCCGCAAAGGATGCGGGTGTTGCTGTGACGGTGCCCTTTACGCCGGGTCGGATGGACACGACTCAAGCGCTGACAGACGTTGAAAGTTTTGATTGGCTCAAGCCAGTTTCAGATGGCTTTAGAAACTATCACAATGAAAAAATTGGCTACCGAGTGAAGGCTGAGCGGATTTTCTTAGATCGCGCCCAGCTGCTGACGCTGACTGCCCCTGAGTGGACTGTGCTGGTCGGTGGTCTGCGTGCGCTTGACCAAAACTGGGATGGCTCTCAGCATGGCATCTTTACAGATCGCCCTGGGGTGTTGACCAATGACTTTTTCCAGGTGCTGGTGAGTATGGACTATGAATGGAAGCCGGTGGACAATCGTGAGATGGTGTTTGATATTTGCGATCGCACCTCAGGCGAACAAAAATTCACCGCTACCCGCTGTGACCTCATCTTTGGCTCCAACTCAGAGCTACGCCAAGTGGCAGAAGTCTACGCGGCTAACGATGGTCACGAGCGCATGGTCAAAGACTTTGTAGCGGCTTGGGATAAGGTTATGATGCTCGACCGCTTCGATGTTGCTTAATCAGACTACGGCCATAACAGGTTTAAGTTTCATCTGATACGAAGTCGTTGACGCTTTTACTCCACTAAAGTCTCCTTCGCAGTCTGTGAAGGAGACTTATTTGTATGTTCGTACTTTCTTGTAAGGATCTTGCTTGGCAATCCATTTCAAGAACTTTTCCATGGCAGGATGCGATTTGAGCAAATCAGCAGAATGCAAATCGGCGGCGAGTTCTTTGTTGGTAAATAAGATGTGCACCTGTTTGTGACAGGGCGAGCAGATATCAATCGTCGGGCCTAGGTCAGGATGGTTGTATTTGTTCTTAGTTCTTTTTTTGCGCTTGGTCTGCTGGCGAGGGATGAGGTGATGTTCGGTGAGCTTTGGGCAATCGCGATCGCAGAGCTGACAGTGAGGCATATCAGGAGTAAAGTGTGTGGTGCCTCTATGGTAGCGATTTTGAGTGGTTTGCTTTTCGGGTTAGACTAGCGCTCCGGCTGATGGCCGAACACTGACTCTTTTCTTGTGTCGTTATCTATGCTCGGTTTCGCAATCCACACCTCTAGCCCACAGCTTGGGCTCATGCTGAGCGGCACTGACGCGGATGGCAACACAGTCGAGCGCCATCAAGTTTGGGATTTGGGCCGTGACGTATCGAGTCAGCTGCATATAAAGATGGTGGAGTTCATTTCGCCCTACAGCTGGCAAGATTTGAGCTTTATTGCTGTGGCAAAAGGGCCGGGCGGCTTTACGGGCACGCGAGTGGGCGTTGTGGCGGCGCGGACGCTAGCGCAGCAATTGCAGATTCCACTGTTTGGGGTGTCTTCTTTGGCGGCATTAGCGGCGCAGGCGAGCGCTGATGATGATATCGATACCAGCAAAGAGATTGCCGTTGAGCTAGCCGCAAAAAGAGATGCTGTGTACGGAGCAATTTTTCAAGTGCAGGCAAACGAGTCGCTGCTATGTACCCAGACCGTATCAGTAATGCCCTTGGTTGAATGGCAGGCCTTTATCAAAGCATGGCCACAGCCCCTGCATCAGCTAAAGGCCGCCGCCGGTAGCGGCATAGCTGAGTCTGTGACGGGTGTAATGAAGATTGCCTCTCAATCTTGGCAGCGCGGCGAAAGACCCGACTGGTCTACTGTGATCCCGTTTTATGGCCAGCATCCGGTAAAGCGCTAAAAAAACAATGTAGCTGCTATTTGTGGTTCAACGGGTTAAAACGGTTGTGAAATATCTCAAGTCGCCTTATTTCTACGCTTGGATAGGTGCCACCATTGGTAGTGCCGTGCTGATGAACGTGGTCAATCTATTTTTTTTTGTATGCCAATAAATTGCCTGCCGCCTCTCTTTTGCAATTGGGGCTGCTTTTGTTGAATGCTCTAGCGGTAGGCGCTGCCATCGGTCTTTGTCAGTGGCTCGTGCTACGTTGCCACTTTGCGCGAGCCTACCTCTGGATACTTGCGACAGCTATCGGAACCTTACTTTCTGTATTTATTTCCAAGGCCATATTCAGTGCGCTATTTGCACTTGGCTTTGCTGCTGCTACAACCGTAGATATTTCGCAGTGGCTGCAGTACGCTGCTGGGCTCGATGCAATGGTAGTGGCCGCTCAATGGATTTTTCTGAGGGGGCAAGTGCCGAGGGCATGGCGATGGATTTTGTTTAGTGCGATCGCAGCTATAGCCGTTCCCTTTCTCCTAAAGTTTGACGGCTTCATACTCCCGACTGGGCAGTCTCCAGTGCAATTACTTCTGACTGTCATCGTCTGGGGTATTTTTACAGGTGCCATCACGGGCATTCCCATGGTGGATTTTATAAAAGTCTGCCGTCAGCGTAGCCTCTCTGAAAGTCTGTGATGTCACAGACCTGTAATGTAGCCGAGTGATGTTGTAGCTACTTGCGTTGTGTCGATAAAACGGGCAAATGATGGGAAAGTTGCAAGCACTTCAGAGGGCCTCAGCTAGAGCATGGCAGTCGCGATACTTTTGGAACTGGGTTATCTTTTCCATGGTCGGCATGGTCTTTGGGCTGGGTGCCACGTTTCTCTGTTTCGCGGTTGTCATGCCTCTTCTATTTGGGATAGCAATGGCCCAAGAAGGTGATGACGTGCTGATTTGGATACTGCTATATGGGGTTCTCTTTTTGCCATTTGCGGCTGGCTCTGCTGTGTTTGGTGCGTTTCAGTGGCAGGTGCTCCGTCGCAAGTTTCAGCGCAATGGCTGGATATGGAAAACAAGCTTTGGCCTGGGATTACTCATGACGGTAGTCTCTAGTTTTGCAATTAGTGCAGGACGAAACACGCCAAATCTCTCTTTTTATCTCCTTTACTTTGCCGTTACTGTTTCGTCTGGTCTGGTCTGTGGATGGGCTCAATCGACTTTCTTTCTCCCTCAGGTGCGACGAGTGATGAATTGGATTTGGGTGACGCTGTGCTGTGCCTTGCTCATAGGACTTGTCCAACAGCTCGGCAACCTAATCAATTTGGGAGTCTCTGGCTCCATAAACACTCAGCTGCCCGTCTCTAACAGCAGTCTAATAACCGCAACCATCGTCAGATTATCGATTGCCATCATTGCGAGCTTTGTTTACAGCAGTGCTACGGGCCTAGTCTTACTAGATTTTGTCGCTCAAAAGCGGCGGCTAGAAACGCGATTATAGGTAAAAGTCTGTAAAGCGGTGGGTGCTAACTGTAGTATCAAAGGTGATTGTTTTTACACAATATAGCGGTGGCCATGAGTAATTCTATTGAGACAGGCATTGAGACAAGCTTTGTCTGCAGGGTCGTTAACGCTTTTAATACTGGGCTCTTTCGAGCATGGGTCGGGGTGGCTATTGTTTCAGCCATGCTTGGGCCGCTGTATGTTGTTGTTTATCTTTTGCCGGGTTTCTCTTCGTGGCCACAGGTCACACAACAGTCTCTGCTCCTAATAGGAAATTTAGTGCATGGGTTAATTGTTGGCGCGCTTCAATGGATTGTTTTGCGTAAGCATTTTTGCCGTACCTACTGGTGGATAGTGGCTACAGGCCTTGGTTACATGGCGTCTTGGTTGATATATGCAGTGGTTAGCACACCTTTGTTGAATGCTCTTGCCGATCCTTCTGTTTGGGGAGTGGCTGATTTCTTTACTGGCTGGCTGGCTCATAATCTGGTGAACTGGACATGTTTTGCAGTTGTTGTTGGCGGCGCTCAGTGGCTCTTTTTCCAGCGGCATCTCCCTGGCAAGATGCGCCTATGGATTCCGGCTATTTTTGTAGCGCAGATATTAACGCCTCTAGTCTTTATGATTCCGCTGCCTCAGCTTGCTGAGCCAGCGGGTATTCTAGATTTTTTGAATCCTCGTCCCACTGGAATAAGCATTGTCTTTGGGCTGGCTAGAACGGTTGTTGTGGGCTTTTTGTATAGCTTGCCAACTGGCTTACTACTGGCAGCCGCTGTTGAGACCCGCAAATCGAAGTCGTAATGAGTGGCAGCGGCTTTGTCCTGAGTCACGTCAGGCTTTTTTCTGCTCACAAACCAGCGTAAGGCTGACCCATGCGCCCGATGCATCATATCGACGGATGAGACGTTGCCGAGTCGTGCTGTCAATCAACCAGCCCACTTCTAAAAATATTGGCTGACGCGGGTTTATTTTTGCTGGACAAGTAGCCGAAGCGCCTGCCGGTAAGAGCAACACCTGAATCGGTTGAGTATTGGAGTCAAATACAATTCGCGAACCGCTGATCTGTCCGACTGAGCTGATCGGTGAACTACCTGTTCCTAGGCTTAGCGTTTGCTGAACTTGAGAAGGCGTTATTTGTTCAATGGTGAGCTGAGTAGAGGCCTGTGTTTCGGGGCGTAAGTCAGCGTATTGCGTAATGGCCTCGCCTTGCCAAGTACCCACCAAATCGGTTATGGACAGAGGCAATTGTTCTACAGTATCCGTGCCCCGCAGATGCTCTTGGATAAGCGTAAAGGGTTTGAGTTCGTCTTTATCAAATAGCTGAACGAGCCGCATTCGACGATTGCCTGAAATTAGTCCTAGCTCTGCGCCAAAGGTAGAAAATGGCCCCCATTGTGTAGAGCCCTGAGAAAAGGCTCCGTTTTCAAAAAAGAGTGTAGCCCGGTTTAGTGAACTGTAGTCTAGCGTTTGAATATTGGGACTGTCGTTTTCTGGGTAGCGGCGCACTTCTTGGTGCATGGCTTTGCCATCATTGCTGGGCGTCAGCTCGACTTCTGTTCGCACTTGCGAAATCAGCTCTCCCGAAGGAGAGATCTTTGCAAAGGAGCCTTCCCAGGTACCGGCGTTCTTGAGGAGGCGTTGCCACTGGCTGGAGGTAGGTGATGTAACGGATTCACTCATGACAAAGCAAGTGTACAAGTAGCGAGGAGTGCGGCACTCTCGTAGGGTTCTCTGGTATGAACAGGTCAAAGCCCTCTAAACTATATAGCGCGAGCACGACTGTGTGGCGCATGGAACCAATCCGGCTGGTGCACAACCGACCCTACTTTAATTAGGCCTATGACTTCAGATTCACCCAATGCCGCAACGCTACCGTCAAAAAACGAAGCAACGGGTCTTGGTACGTTTGGGGGTGTATTTACGCCCTCGATTTTGACGATTTTGGGCGTGATCATGTATTTGCGCTTTGGGTGGGTCGTCGGCCAGGTGGGGCTGATTCCGACGCTGATTATTGTGACGATTGCGACGTCGATTACGTTTTTGACGGCGCTGTCTATTAGCGCGATCGCAACCGATAAAGTCGTACGAGCAGGCGGCGCCTACTACATGATCAGCCGCTCACTCGGCATCGAAACCGGGGGCGCGGTCGGCATTCCGCTGTACTTTGCCCAGGCGCTGTCGGTGGCGCTCTACACCATTGGTTTTGCAGAAAGTGTGAAAAACATTTTCCCAGGCACATCGATTGTGCTGGTGGCGCTAATTACTACGGTACTGGTGACGGCGCTCGCCTTGGGCTCGGCGGATGTTGCCATTAAGGCCCAGTATGTGATCATGGCGGCGATCGCACTTTCGCTACTTGCCTTAGTCTTTGGTCACAATGTCGAACCGATTGCCTCAGACGCTGCGTCTTCTCAAGTAGAGCGCGTCGGCTTTTGGGCCGTATTTGCCGTTTTCTTCCCAGCGGTGACGGGCATTATGTCTGGCGTAAATATGTCGGGCGATCTCAAAGATCCCATTCGCTCCATTCCTAGAGGGACTCTAGCAGCGGTCGTGGTTGGCTACGTCATTTATATGGCGATTCCATTTCTGCTGGTGCTGCGTACGCCAACGGCCTCAGATGCATTGCTCAATTCTGATGTCATGGTAATGAAGCGGATTGCCATTGGCGGTCAGTTTTTGATTGATTCGATTGTGCTGGGCGTGTGGGGGGCGACGCTCTCTAGCGCCATTGGCAGCATTCTTGGTGCGCCTAGAATCTTGCAGGCGCTGGCGAGAGATAACATTTTGCCTAGAAGCTTGCGCTGGCTAGGTAAGGGAAATGGGCCGACGGACGATCCGCGATTGGGGACGTTGTTTACGCTGGGCATTGTGCTGGCAGTGGTGAGGATGGGGAGCTTGGATGCGATCGCACCTGTCCTTTCCATGTTCTTCCTCACCACATACATGGTGCTAAACGTCGCCGCAGGCATCGAAGGCTTCCTGCAAAGTCCTTCCTTTCGGCCCACCTTTAAAGTGCACTGGTCGCTTTCACTACTCGGGGCCCTCGGCTGTATTGCCGTCATGTTCCTGATCAATCCCGTTGCCACTATTGCAGCGCTGGTGATTGTTGGCCTAATTTACTTCTGGCTAGAGCGCAGACAAATCGAAAGCACCTGGGGAGACGTCCGTCAGGGCGTTTGGCTCACCATCGCCCGCGCTGCACTACTCAATATTGAAGACACGGCCGACCCAAAAAACTGGCGGCCTCATCTGCTGGTGCTCTCTGGCACGCCGACCAAGCGCTGGTATCTGATCGAAATGGCGCGGTCGTTTACTCACAATCGCGGCCTGATTACCGTTGCCAGCATTTTGCCTAGCGGCTCTCGTAGCATTGCCCAGCAAGAAAAAGCCGAACTGACCCTCCGCGACTTTCTAGATCGCAAAGGCGTCCAAGCCTTTGCCAAGATCATTACCGCCGACGATCCTTACATCGGTTCAAAGCAGCTACTCGAAACCTACGGCATGGGACCCCTGGTGCCTAATACCGTGCTCCTCGGTGACTCTGATGATCCCTCTCCAGACAGCGTTGAGCGCTATTGCAAAACGATTCGCATGTGCCACGATGCTCAGCGAAACGTCATCATTGTGAGAGATCCCAATGCTTCGGATGATGACAGTGATACGCTGTTGCCGCCTATGTATGGACGCGATGTGCGCCGTCAAATAGATGTGTGGTGGGGCGGCGGTATGCAGTCAAACGGCGGTCTGATGCTGATTTTGGCCTATTTGCTGCGTACCAGCTGGCAGTGGCGCTCCGCTGATATTCGCCTGAAGCTGGTGGTGGGCAATCCTGCCGCCGCCGAAGCCGCTAGAACCAATCTAGAAAACCTGACCAACAGCCTTCGCATCGGTGCCCAGTCAGAAATTATCCTGGCCGAAGACCGTTCCTTTGAGACCATTTTGCAAACCTCTTCTAAGTCTGCTGATCTTGTCTTTTTGGGGTTGGCCATCCCAGGAGACGATCCGCAAGCTTATTATCAGACGCTACAGGAGCGCATTTCTGGGCTGCCACCGACCGTGATGGTACTCGCCTCAGAGAACTTAGACTTCTCTGAAATGCTGCAAAAAGACTAGTCGTCATAGCTATGCATCAGCCCATAGCCATAACGATTAATCTTCGTCAATGTCTCATTCAGTCAATGTCACCATTCAAGAGGGCTTCGGCGGTGATCTGGAGGTTTGGATAGGTGACAGAGTTGATCAACTGCGTTCCTGTAAAAACAGTTTCTTGGTAGCGGCTATCGACTAGGTTAAGGACAGTGACCTTGTCGCGATGTGGATCAATAATCCAGTACTCAGGAATTTTCCACCACTCATACTGTTCTCGCTTCCAGATATAGTCGCGCTTGTAGTTTTCGCTCGATTCACTACCAGGACTGACCGTTTCGGCTACAAAATCAGGGGCAGGCATGTCAAAGAAAATGGCCTGCCTAGCGTCGGCTAAGTGCTCAGGACGCAGCACCATAAAGTCTGGTTTGCGGTTGACGCATTTATCTGCTGCTGGCTTGACCTGGATTTCTTTGTTGCCCCAGCAGATGAACTGTAAAAAGCTAATGCCTTGCGATTTTTGAAGGGCAAGCGCCAGGGCGCAAGCAATAATTCGATTGGTTTCATTTTCGGTGGGCACTTCTATGACTTCTCCAGTGCTGAGGAGTCGATAGCTGCCGTCTGGGGTGAGTTCTTCAGCATTTAAGTAGTCTTCATAGCTGGCGTAGCGGGGCAGCGTGTAAGTCATACTAATGGGCCCGAATGAAATACGAGAGTGCGGATGCTTACTTATAAGAATAGCTTGTCTGTTAGGACACTTACGTAGAAGCGTTGCTTGGAGCGCTATAGATAGCCAGAGCCCGCCATATACGGTTAGGCCTTATGATCTACATATCTAAGTAGGCAGTGGCGAGA
>JBCBKQ010000248.1:0-8608 GCA_038521595.1 Cyanobacteria bacterium J06627_28
CAATCAGTTTGACTTGGTCACCTTGGCCATCGCCAGCCAACGATCCCAGGCCCAGATTGCCAGCGACCTATGGCAGTGTCTACACCTTGGAAAAACTTATAAATTGTGCTGCTAGGAATCACAAAGCCTTCTTGTAAACCCTGCCATAGGTCGCTGGCAATCTGGGCCTGGGATCGTTGGCTGGCGATGGCCAAGGTGACCAAGTCAAACTGATTGCCGATGCAGGCCGCTATCATTAATGCTGACCGGGTATTGGCGGGCAGCTTTCGCAGGCGAGTGATCATAAAGTCCACTACATCGTCTGTTAGGGCCAATTGCTGAATCTCGGCCAGATTGCACTGCCAGTAGCCGGTATCGGCATCGAAGGTAATCCAGCCGTCTTGATGCAGCCCTTGCAAAAATTGAGTGGCAAAAAAAGGATTACCGGCTGTTTTTTGATAGATCTGCTGGGCGAGGGGTGTGGCGATGTCCTGTGGGCACATCAGCGTATCGGCGACCATTTGAGTGATACTTTCCTCGCTTAAAGGCTCAAGCGTTAGCGTTGTGAGTGCCTTTGTTTCTGTTGGAATCTCTGCTAGGCTCAGCATAAGCGGGTGGGCTGATGAGACCTCGTTGTTGCGATATGCGCCTAAGAGCAGTAGATACTCACTGTGGCTATCTTCTATTAGCAGTTTGAGCAGTCGCAACGATGCAGAATCGACCCACTGCAAATCGTCGAGAAAAATCACCAGCGGATGCTCAGCTGTCGCAAAGACGCGCACAAACTGACTGAGCAACAGATTGAATCGGTTTTGGGCAGCGCTACCAGAGAGCTGAATGACCTGTGGCTGTGGCCCAATAATGCCAACGAGCGCAGGCATGACATCAATCAAGATTTGACCGTTGCGACCCACGGCTTTGAGAATGCGGCTGCGCCACTGTGCCAGCTGGGCATCGGAGTCACTCAGGAGCTGCTCAATCAGCTCGTCAAAAGCCTGCAAGAATGCGGAAAAGGGCCGGTTGCGGTTGAGCTGATCAAACTTTCCTTTGATGAAATAGCCCTGCTGGCGGGTAATAGGCTTGTGGACTTCATTGACGACGGCAGTTTTGCCGATGCCCGAAAAGCCGGTAACCATGACTAACTCAGCGCCACCGGCTGAGACCCGTTCAAAGGCGCTCAGTAAGGCGCTTATTTCTTGCTGGCGACCATAGAGCATTTCTGGAATTAGGAAGCGATCGCACACATCTCGCGTCCCCAATTCAAAACCGTCATCAAAGGTGCTAGCTTCTTCAACCGTAAGCGCCGCCAAGCATTGTTCTAAGTCGTACTTCAGGCCCAGAGCACTCTGATAGCGGTCTTCGGCATTTTTAGCCATTAGCTTCAGCACAATATCCGACAGCATCGTAGGAATATTGGCGTTAACCGTATGGGGGGTAGGAGGTGCTTTGGCCAAATGGCAGTGCAGCAGCGCCAGCGGTTCGCTTTCGACAAAGGGCAGCTGCCCGGTCAAGAGTTCAAAGAAACTCACCCCTAACGAATAAAAATCTGTCCTGTAATCTAGGCTCCGGTTCATCCGGCCTGTTTGCTCAGGAGAAATATAGGCGAGCGTACCCTCTAGGGCGGTTAGGTTTGCCAGCTGCTGTTGTTCTTTTGGCAGGAGCGAAGAGAGACTAAAGTCGATGAGCTGAACATGATGTGTGTCAGGCTGAATGACAATATTGCTGGGTTTAATATCCTTGTGAATTACCCGTTGTTTGCCGAGTTCGTGCAGGGCGTCGGCCAGCTGAATCGCAATGTTGAGAAAATCGGCTAGAGAGACCTTTTGAGGCGTGCTAAAAACGCCCCTCTGCGGCCAGTATTCCGAGAGCACCGTTGTTCCCTGATCGGGCAGGATTAGCGCATAGCCGTTCTCATACCGCTCTAGGGCCAGCGGCTTTAGAATATGGTCTGACACTAACTGACAGGCAATAGTGTGTTGACTGCGAAACTGTACCTGCTCACTTAGGCTGGTAAAAGTATCACGCAACACTTTGATGAGTACAGGCCGCGACTCAAGCTGCTCTTTTGTCAGTTGGCTTTCTGCAAGCTGCTCTTTTGTCAGTTGACTTTCTGTGAGTAGCTGCGTCTCTGCACACTTGCGTACCCCGCGATACACCAACGTTTTGGCACCTTCATAGAGCAGCTCTCCGATTTGATATCCAGGTAAATGCGGGGCAGAAATCACGGTTACCCTCTTAGATATTTAGGCTTCCATCCAGGAATATTGTGCAGGGTGCCACGGGTGACCACGAGGCAGTCTGGGTCAACGTCCTTAGTGAGGACAGAGCCTGCACCGATGGTGACGTCTTCGGCAATGGTAATGGGTGCAACGAGGCAGCTGTTGGCTCCGGTTTTTGTGCGATCGCCGATTACCGTTTTATGCTTGTTTTTCCCATCATAGTTAACCGTAATTGTCCCTGCACCTACATTCACCTTCTCTCCCAACTCAGCATCACCCAAATACGACAGATGAGCCGCATTGGTATTGTTGCCAATGGTTGATTTCTTCACTTCAACAAAGTTACCTATGCGACAATTCTCTCCGACGGTGGCATGACCACGGATATGCGCAAAGGGGCCAATGCGACCGCCTGCGGCGACTTCGCTATCACTCACAACAGAATGAACAACCTTAGAGCCTGTGCCAATGGTGCTGTCTTCAATCAGGCTGCCCGGCCCAATGCGGCAGCCCGCCTTAATCACAGACTGGCCACGCAGATTGGTCTGAGGCTCGAGGATAACGTCGGGCTCTACGGTGACGGTGGCATCAATGGTGATGCTATCTGGATTAATCAGCGTGACGCCCGAAAGCAGCAGCTCATCTTTAATGCGCTTTTGCATAACGGCTTCGGCTTCGGCCAGCTGTTTGCGATTGTTTATCCCTGCAATTTCGGTAGTGGGCGCATCCATGGCCATTACAGGTGAGAGGTCTTTGATGACATCGGTGAGGTAGTACTCTTGCTGGTCGTTGTCAGACTTTAGGTGGGGCAAGATAGTCATCAGTGCGGCCCAGTTAAAGCAGTAAATGCCTGCGTTGATGCGGGTGTTGCCTCGCTGGGCTTCGGTGCAGTCGCGATGCTCAATAATCTCTTTGACAATCAGATTGTTGTCACAAAAGACTCTGCCATAGCCAGTGGGATCGTCCATTTGCGCGGTGAGAATGGTAGCAGCGTTGCCATTTTCGTTGTGAACAGTCACCATCTTTTCGATGGTTTCCGGTTTGAGCAGAGGCACGTCTCCATTGAGGACGAGCAGATTGCCCTCGAAGCCTTCTAAGGCAGGGATGACCTGCTGTACAGCGTGGCCAGTGCCGAGCTGTTCGGCTTGTTCGACGAATTCTAGATTGGGGACGCTGGCGAGGGCGGTTTTGACCTGGTCTGAGGCATAGCCGACGATGGCAAGTTTACGGGTGGGGTTCACCAGGCCAGTACTGGCGATGACGTTTTCGACTAGGGTCAGGCCGCTGAGGCGATGGAGGACTTTAGGCAGCTGTGAGCGCATACGGGTGCCTTTGCCTGCGGCCAAAATTGCGATGGCAAGGCCACTTCTTTGAAGTATCGCCGGTGAGTCTGTCATGGTTCCCCTTTTGTCAGTTCGGTATGTGTGTTGGTGGTGTGTCTGGTGGTTTGTTTAGTGGCTGTGACCGTCTAAAAAATGACTGTCTAAGAAATGACTGTCTAAGAAATGACTGTCTAAAAAATGACTGTCTAAAAAATGACTGTCTAAAAAACTGTCGGTTGCGTTTTATTCGGGCACTACAGCGATGCACTCAATCTCGACCAAAACGTCTTTTGGCAGGCGAGCTACTTCAACGCAGGCACGCGCCGGTGCACTCTCATCTCCAAAATGTTTTGCATACACCTCATTCATGGCGGCAAAGTCGTTCATATCCTTGAGAAAGACAGAGGTTTTGACCACTTGAGAAAAATCAGACCCGGCAGCTTCGACAACGGCGGCCAGATTTTGTAGGGATTTTTCAGTCTGTTCGGCGACGGTGGTGCCAACCAGTTCACCCGTGGCCGCGTCGAGCGGAATCTGTCCGGCAACAAAGAGCATCGCGCCAGCGGCAACGATGCCCTGGTTATAAGGGCCGACGGGAGCAGGGGCTTTGTCAGTTTTGATGATTTTGCGCACGGATGGAGTCCCTTGTTTTAGCGTTTGCATTCTAAATTTTCTCAGACATCTTATAGCAATCTGCATTAAGCAGCTTGCTATAAATGCTGACGTGGTCAGACGCTACCCAATCTGGGGCGATGGCCATAGTTTCGATACTGCCAGTAGTCTTTTAATATTTGGCCGTGATCAAAACAGAGGGCCGCAGGCACTTCCCATGGGTTGACGATGGCTAAGCTTTTGGCATCATCTTGGGCGGTGGGCTCGCCGGTTGCTGTCGCAATGAAAACAATGCTGAGGGTATGCTGCCGCTCATCGCGAGCGGGGTCGGAGTAAACCTTGAACTGCTCAATGAGGGTGACCGCTAGGTTCGTTTCCTCCTGAGCTTCTCTGCAGGCAGCGGTTTCGACCGATTCGCCGTAGTCTACAAAGCCACCGGGCAAGGCCCAGCCATGGGGAATGTTGAGCCGTTCTATGAGCACGATGGGCCGATGGGGGCGATCGCACATCTCAATAATTAGATCGACAGTCGGAGCAGGATTTCGGTATGCCATAGCCGCAAGTGAATGAGTCGGGATCGATTTTAGTGGGGGTTTGGTGGGGGGGTTAGCTGTAATGTATCTGACTCCTGAGCGTCTCTCCTTTTTGTCGCGTCAAATTTTTACACTCAAATTTTCTTGACTAGATTTTCTTGACTAGATTTTCTTGACTGATATGAAGGAAGTGGATTCTTTCCAAAAGCAGACAGTTGGATTTGCTAGGTCGTGATAGAGTCTGAGCAATTTCAAAATCCTAAGCAGAGCATTTATGTCCTTTTCTAGAGCCAGCGGTATTTTGCTGCACCCAACGTCACTACCCGGTCGTTTTGGTATTGGCGATATTGGTTTTCAGGCCTACCGATTTGTTGATTTCTTAGCAGAAACTCGGCAGGCACTGTGGCAAATTTTGCCGTTGGGTCCCACAGGACATGGCAACTCTCCTTATATGTCCTATTCAGCCATGGCCGGAAACCCCATGCTGATTAGCCTAGAAAATGTACAGTCGCAAGGGCTCCTAGAAGAAGAAGAGCTAGCCCTGACCCACAGCTTTCCAGTGGCCAGAGTCGATTATGACGCGGTGGGTAGCTTTAAGCTGCCGCTGCTACGAAAGGCGGCAGATCGCTTTAAGACGCTTGCCAGCGAAGAAACCCAGGCCGCGTTTAGTCAGTTTCGAGAAGCCCGCGCTAGCTGGCTAGAAGATTACGGCCTGTTTATGGCGCTCAAAGATACCAATGAAGGGAAGCCATGGCCAGAGTGGGACAGTGCGCTAGCGAAGCGCGATCGCGATGCCCTCAACCGAGCCCGCGTCGATCTCGCCCCCGAAATTTTCTACCACGAGTACATGCAGTTTGAGTTCTATCGCCAATGGTCTGACCTCAAGGCCTATGCGAACGAAAAAGGCATTCAAATTGTGGGCGATATGCCCATCTATGTCGCCCACGACAGCTCTGACGTATGGGCCTTTCCTGACAAATTTATGCTCGATCCTGAGACGCTCTACCCCTCACAAATGGCGGGTGTGCCCCCTGACTACTTTAGTGAGACAGGTCAGCTATGGGGCAATCCCACCTACAACTGGGAAGCCGTTCAGGCCGATGGCTTTAGCTGGTGGCTACAGCGTCTGCGGGCCATGCTGGGCTTTGTCGATCTCATTCGGATCGACCACTTCCGTGGGTTTGAGGCCTTTTGGGCAGTGCCGTCGGGTGAAGAAACCGCGCTCAACGGTGAGTGGGTTGAGGCCCCTGGCATAGCCTTTTTTGAGACGGTAGAAGAAAAGCTGGGCCAGCTGCCCTTTTTGGCAGAAGACTTGGGTCTGATTGACGAAAAGGTTGAGGCGTTGCGCGATCGCTTCGACTTCCCCGGCATGAAAATCCTCCAGTTTTCATTCGGTTCCGACAGCTCAAACCCCTACCTGCCCCACAACATTGATCGCAACTTTGTGGTCTACTCCGGCACCCACGACAACGACACCACGGTCGGCTGGTTTAACAATGCCTCTGAGTACGAAAAGCTGCGCCTAGTGAGCTATGTCGGTGCCTTTGAGGCCAGCTCCGTTCACTGGGCCATGATTCGCCTAGCCCTTAGCTCAGTGGCCAATCAGGCCATCGTGCCCCTGCAAGACCTGCTGGGCCTAGGCAGTGGCTCACGGATGAATACGCCTGGCGTGGCCAACGGCAACTGGGAGTGGCGCTATGTAGACGCCATGCTAACGCCCACCATTGCTGACCAGCTGAGAAATCTGACTGAGCTATATGGCCGAACCAACCACCATGGCCAGTAGTGTCACGATGGTTCAGCGGTGTCTAAGAAATGATTGAGACGGCTGGTCTCGGTCGTTTAACCGAACCTCTTGACCGAACCTCTCGTCTGGGTATGCTTTGCTACGCTGATGGAACAGAGATGTCTGAGTGATATTTCTACAGCTTTTAGTCAGACAGTTTTTAGGAGGGACACACAGGCATGGCCGCAACCGACTTCAAAGACTACTACGCCATTTTAGGAGTCAGTAAGACGGCGGATGCCGATGAGATTAAGCGCTCTTTTCGTAAGCTAGCGCGAAAGTATCATCCCGATGTGAACCCCGACAACAAATCTGCCGAGGCCAAATTTAAAGAAGTCAGCGAAGCTTACGAAGTGCTCTCTGACGCAGATAAACGCAAAAAATACGACCAGTTTGGTCAGTATTGGCAGCAGGCGGGCCGAGCCGGTGCCGGGCGAGCCGGTGCGCCGGGGGGTGGTGCGCCAGGCGGTTTTGACTTTGGTGCCTATGGCAACTTTGACGAATTTATTAACGAGCTGCTGGGCCGCATGGGCGGTGGCGGCGGATTTGGCGGGCCAGCGGGAGGCCGGGGTGCGCAATCGTATGGCTACCAGCAGGCACCAGGTGGCTTTGGCACCAGTGGTTTTGGTAACAGCGGTTTTGGGTTTGATGGCCGCGCTGCCGGACGGGCCAGTGCTAAAAAGGCCGGTCGCAGTCCGCTTGACCAAGACGCAGAGCTAAAGCTGAGCCTGTCAGAAGCCTTTCGCGGCACAAAAAAGAGCTTTCGCATTGGTGGCGAATCAGTGACGGTCAATATCCCCGCTGGGGTAAAGCCCGGCAGCAAGATTCGATTAAAAGGAAAAGGGGCTCGCAATCCGCAAACGCAGCAGCGGGGCGACGTGTACCTGACGGTCAAAATGCTAGCCCATGGCTTCTTTCAGCTAGAGGGTGACAAATTAAGCTGCGAAGTTCCCATCGCGCCAGATGAAGCCGTTTTGGGCGCAAAGATTTCGGTGCCCACACCCGATGGCAGCGTCACGGTGAGTGTACCTGCTGGCGTCAAATCTGGTCAGTCTCTGCGGTTGAAGGGCAAAGGCTGGCCCAATAAAAAAGGCACAAGTCGGGGCGATCAGCTCGTGAAGGTCATCATTACGCCGCCGAAGGCTCTCAGCGATAAAGAAAAGTCTCTCTATGAGCAAATTCGTGCCAGTCGCAGCGATGATCCCAGAGCAGATATTTCTAGCATTAAGCTATAGTGCTTGCGAAATCACTACTAAAACCATTGCTGAAACCACTGCCGAAAGCACCGAGGGAAAGTGCTTGAGAGTGTGCAAAACCTAAGGGATTTCGCTCAACGAGCACACCATATATAGCGGCGAGTAAGGACTACACGATGCGATTAGTCTCTTATTTTGGTTGCCGTAAGTGATGGTGCTGCCAAATCGATTTACCCAAACCCAGCCGTCTTCTTCCAGGTAGGGCTCAAGAGATTGGTAAGAGCGCGTGACTACCTGCTGCGGATCTCCATCAATTCTCCGGGTGCTGTCTCCTTCTAGCTCCATCTTAAAAATGGTCTGGAGAATCGTGAGATTGTCTCGCTCCGGTGTCCAGGCTCCCTTAAATAGGGAATACAGCAAAAAGCAGCCCGTTCCACTGGTCAGCGCCAGCAGTAAAAAGGCCTGAACCCACCTAGGATGACGGGCAACAAAGCGCCCCGCTCGACGCAGTTTGCTAGGCGGTTTTGGCGTGTCTGAGCTGGGAGTGACGGTAAGCGTCGATGGAGAATCCACCACTGTTGTTGGTGAAGACTCTACAGTGGTCGCAGGCTTCCGGTCTTTCAGGGTAGTCATAAAGGCAACGGCCTATCAGCGAGGAAGCGAAGCATTCACCAAGCTTGGCGGCAGCGGAACGTATTCATTAAATTTGATTACGCAGCTTTCATTGTAAAGCGAGATGTCGTTTTCTCGTGAGTTGGCATTAGTTGGCAATGAGTTGGCATGAGTTGGCACTGTGTTGCCTACGATGCCCATGCTGCTAGCGGCGGATTTGATAGCATTACTGCTGCACAGGGGATAGACGGATGGGCAGCCGCTTTTTCATTACCTGCATCAGATGAGAGGCCTGATAGTCGTACAGGTTTACGGTCATGGCCACTTGGGGCTGGTTCAAAATGGTCTG
>JBCBKQ010000249.1:0-8544 GCA_038521595.1 Cyanobacteria bacterium J06627_28
AGCCAGTAGCGGCCTTCTCCCAGTGGAACAAATTGAATATCGTCGCCGTTGATGACAGGTTGAAAGGCTGCATCGCCCTGAACTGTAGGCAGCTGAATTTTCATCGCCTGTCCCAATACAGGCATGAGTGATAGTGGCTCACTAGCAAACTGGGTCAAGGCCGCTGAACCCAGGCCCGCCGAGATTACGACGTGATCTGCAACCAATGTCTCTTGCCCCTGTTTGCTGGATGTTTGCACCGCAACACAGTTTAGACCTTGCGTTTTCAGCTGGGTTACTTCAGCGTTGAGAATAAACGTGACGCCCCGTTGTTTTGCAGCGGCGATGAGTGCATGGGTAAGCTGAGCTGGATGTACCTGTCCGTCTGCTGGGGAGTAAATTGCGGCTTTGACGAGGCGGGGAATTCCCGTTTCGTCGGTGCTGGTCAGGGCAATGTGTGGACAGCGCGATCGCACCGCTTCTGGACTCCAAATCTCCAAAGGCCATCCCTGCTGCTGACGCTTTGCTTTCAGAGTTTCCCACCGTGGCAGCTTACCCTCGTCAAAGCACAGACTCACAATGCCCTGTTGATTAAAAGGAACCACAAATCCTTGGGTTGCCAGCTCTGTTATCAATGTGCGATAGCGGCGAACGCTGGCCTCTCTCAAACGCCATGTACGCCCTTTTACTTTGTGACTGATAATGCCCATAAGCACACCTAGGGCTGCGCCCGTTGAGCCTTGCGCGGGTAATTGTTTATCGATAACGTAGATATCTGCCTCAATGCAGCTACTCAGCTCATAGGCGATCAATGCACCAACTAGCCCACAACCGATAACAACAACTTTAGGCTTCATAAAATAGTGTGAGAAAAAAAGAGAGAAAGAAGAACAGAGAAAGAAGAAAAAAGAACAGAGGATGGTCGCCCACCCTCTGTCTTTTAGTGTTTATTGTGTCAATGTCCTAGGCGGTGACCGTTTAATCACGCTAGTCTTGAGTCACATCTTCGTCGTCTAGCATGACTGGCGTGCGTACCATGTCTTCGGCTTCTGCCCGGATGGCCTCTGGCTCCTCGAAGGTGGAAGTCATTTCGTAGACATCGGGTGCTTCTTCTTCCTCTGCAGAGGCTCGGGCACCTTCGGGGACAATGTCTAGCAAGGCATCGAAGTCGCCCAGAAATTCACGATACTGGCTAAGGGCAACGCCATAGTTACGCTCTTGGGATGCTTCGTCTAGGTTTTGTAAGTGACCTAAGATTTCTTCGGAAAGTGCTTTGGCCTTTGGCTGATCGACAGGCAGTAGCTGAGTGGACAGACGCAACAGCTCGGTGCGAAGCTGACCTAGGGGGCCGTGGGTGAAGTTGTCCACATTTACCCAGTTGTCTTTTTCGATGTAGTCCAGTAGCTCGGGGAGGCGATCGCGCTTTGATTCTAGGCGGCCTACATAGTTAGAGAGCTGAGCAATTTTTTCGGGGGTATAGGTGGGGGCGACAGCCGCAGGGCCACTACCACAGCTCACTAAGAAAGTGGCGATCGCAGCGAGCAAGACACCAACGACTGCTTTGTATCGTCTCATGGTTTAAAAACCTCGGGTTCGATTTATAGAAGTGCGTCTTTTAGTGTAAATCAGAGCGACGTGATCTCAAATGGTCAGAATAGATAAACTCCATGGGCTAGCGCCAGAGCTGATCGGCCATGCGGCAGACGTCCCGCATTTGTGGCCCATCGTGAACGCGGAGAATATCTGCGCCATGGGCGATCGCACATCCACAGGTGGCCGCTGTACCCCACACTCGGTCCTTTGCCTCAGGCCGGTTCAAAATTTTGCCAATAAAGCTTTTACGCGAGGTGCCCACCAAAATAGGACAGTTCATTTTTTTCAGCGTCTCTAGTTCGCGCAAAATCGTAATGTTTTGCTCCACCGTCTTGGCAAAGCCAATGCCCGGATCGATCACGATTTTCTGCGGATCAACCCCCGCCTCTACAGCTTTGTCTGCTTGGGCTGCTAAAGACTGGAGAATCTCACCCATCAAGTCGTCGTAGTCTATCATCTGCTGCATAGTGGCCGGTGTCCCCCGCAGGTGCATGAGCATAATGGGCGCGTCAAAGTCTGCGGCAACTTTTAAAATTTCAGGTTCGTAGGTACCGCCAGAAATATCGTTGATAATATCGGCTCCGGCCTCTAGCGCTGCGCGGGCGATCTCTGCGCGGGTGGTGTCTACCGAAATGGGGATGTCGCGCAGCCAGTCGTGGCTAGCTGAACGAATGGCTTTGATGATGGGGATAACGCGATCGCACTCTTCCTGTCTTGTAATCGGCTCAGACCCAGGCCGACTAGACTGCCCCCCAATGTCTAAAATATCCATTTCCGCTTCTACCAACGCCTTTGCCTGGGTCAGCGCTGTTTCCACCGTATTAAATTCACCGCCATCGCTAAAGCTATCGGGCGTTACGTTTAGCACGCCCATGAGATAAGTGCGTGTGCCCCAGATAAATTTACTATCGCGAATTTTCCACATTTGCGTGGACTGGGCCTCACTGCGACCCTCCTCCATAAATAGGCGAGCCAGGCGGTCATAGGTGCCAGGGCCAAGGTATTCAGGGTGCGATCGCCCCCTGCCATAGACCCAGACAGGCCGCCCATCTTCTAAAATACGAATATCCTTAAACCAGCTTTTGAGCGAAGACTTCATCGAATTCGCCTTTTCTAGCGCATCCGTCCATCGCTCAAACTCCTGCTCATATCCAGGCGTCACAATCTTGAAAGGCATCGCTGTTTCCCACACACTCAATCAAACAGTTCACACTGCTGCTACAGCAGATTTTATCTACTCACCGCCCCCCAGCGCCGAAAAAGCCAAACGAATTTTAATCAAGCCAAATCTGGGCTATCCGGTTGGGCCGCCTGTGACCGTAAGTATGCCAGTCTTAGCAAAAGTGCTAGAGGGCATCCGACAGGTAAATCCTACTGCCGAAATTCTGATTGTTGAGGGCGTCTGTTCTAAAGTGTCGCTGGCAGATATTGCCGCCAAAAATGGTCTGCTGTCACTGCTTGGTGAGGGCATTGAGCTGCTCAATGCAGACGAGTTAGAATGCATCGAGTATGCAAACTTACTCCCCGAGCCCGTCCGGTTCAAAACCATGTGGGCTCCCCAGCTTTTACAAGAAGTAGACTGTCGTATCTCCGTCAGCGCCTTCAAAAAAACGAGTCTAAAAGGGAGAGATCTCATCTCTGCCACGCTCAAAAATCTCTATGGCCTCTTCCCCCGCGCCAAGTATAAAGCCCGCAGCCCAAACTCTCGTGGTCAGCTGCATCGTCCGTCTGTGCCGCTAGTGTTGCAAGATGTGTATTTCACCATTGGACATTTGTTTGAGGGTGGGGTGGTGGACTGCGATCGCAAGTTCGTCAGCCACGACTACAAACCTGACAAAGGCGACAGCTTTGACGTGGGCAAAGTCATTTGGGGTGACGATTTACTTGCCGTAGACCGAAAGGCCTGTGTCGTAGGCGCAGAGGCAGAAGCCATTTACCTATCGCCTATTGAGCGGCTTCGGGCCCAATCTCTTCAGACTCAGCTGACTCTGGAAGATCAATAGATACACTATAAATTCGTTCTTCTACACAATTTAGGATTTTCTGAGCCGTTTCAATTGCGTTGAGAGCTTCCTGTTTTGTAAAAGCCTCAGCAGGTGTTAGTTCTGCTAATGCATCAGGATATCGAGTTGGAATATACAGTTTATCCAAAGCTCTAGCATCGTCTAAAACCTCAGAGAACGTCTTTTGTTCTGCTTCTGGCAAGTTTTGAATTAGCTTCGTACAGGAATGCCCCCAAGGATCTGTATCAAGCAGGAAGCCAACGGCCTTGAGAGATTTCTCAGCCGCTTGCTGTGCCAAAAAGCAAGACTGAGCCGCATAGCTATCTACCTTCAACAAAGCCGATGCTGCACCTAAATCATTTTCAGCTTGCCGATACCACCGCTCAGCTTCCTGTCGTAATTTGGCTGCGCTCATACAGTACCTTTCCCTCCCTGAGCAGTTGGGCAATAAAGGGTCTGTGTTGACAGCGGAGTAGTTCTTCCGGCGTGTAAACAATTGCATCTATAGCGCGGGGCGCATCTGACAAAGTTTCTAATACTTTTCCTATGCGATCCAAAGGTCCCACATCGCACTTCCAGATCATGAACAAGTCAATATCTGAGCGGCGAGTCGCTTCCCCACAAGCCCAAGACCCAAAGAGAAGAATTTTTTCAGGATCAAACTCAGTTCGTAGACGTTCTGTCGCTTGTTCTAGCCAAGGCTGTATTTCTTCCATAGCTTCTGTCGAGTCATTTTCTCTCGGCGATATGTCGCTAATCATACGATAGCAGTTACTTTGATAGAGCAAAACGCAGTCGATGAAAAAGAAGTCAGTCTTGCAATCTGTCTTGTAATCTACAGTCGCGATGAGTCAGCATCGTTATTTCCATGAAAATGATCTTATGATCAGTTAAGACCAAACACGATGTAACAGCGATCGCACCCATGCTCGAACTCCATACCCATACAACTCGCTCTGATGGCAGCCTCACCCCAACAGAATTGGTGAATTTTGCAGTAGAGCAAGGGGTCAAGGCACTGGCCATTACCGATCACGATACGATGGCAGCCTACGATGAGGCCGTGCAGGCGGCCACAGGGCAACCGCTAGAAATTATTCTGGGGCTGGAGCTAAGTACCGTGTATAACGGACGCTCTATGCATATTCTGGGATACTACCCCGACCCGCAAAAATTAGCGGCTCCTCTGGCAGAGAGAGTGGAAGGGCGGAAGCGTCGTGCTAGGAAAATGGCGGATAAACTGGCAGAGCTGGGCTTTCCCATTGAGCTACCGCCGATGGATTCTTCGATGGCCCCTGGGCGGCCTCACATTGCATCGGCATTGAAAAAAGCGGGCCATGTGAACTCTCATAGTGAGGCATTTGACCGCTTTTTGAAGGATGATGGGCCGGCCTATGTGCCCTACGAAAAATTCACCGCGCAAGAAGGGATTGAGCTATTGCTAAAGTGCGGGGCAGTGCCTGTGTGGGCACATCCCTATATCTTTCGAGGCGGGACGGTAGAGACTGTTTTGCCGGTTTTGATAGAGGCAGGGCTAATGGGCATAGAGGTCTATCATCCTACGCATAGCGTGAGTCAAACTCGCAAGCTAGAAGAGTATTGCCAAGAACATGACCTACTCATGACAGGTGGTAGCGACTACCACGGCCCCAAAAAAGAGAAAAATCCAGACTTTCGCGATCTCAATACGCTGGCGGTTCCCTTAACCCTTTTGTCGCCGCTAAAGGCCGCTGCGGCTGCGCTGAAATAGGTTGCGTCCGTATCTTGAAACTTATTCTAGGTAGTTTTCCACACGCCTTACTTCCGTACCTCAACTTAGTCCTTGAGTCAAAACAGTCGGGAATATTAGAAGTGCTCCACTAGATAGATATTGCGCCCGCTGCCACAGGAAATCTCCTTTCCTTGCCAGCCGGTCAATCTCCTTTACTGTGATAACCTTCTCTCCATCTGTTTTATCTTCGGTACAGCGGCTGCCGAAAAAGCTTCTCCCTAGGCGAACGGGTAGAGGCATGTTGATCGCCATTGATGCCAGTGTGGAACATGGCGACGCGCTAGCTGCGGGTGCGATCGCAGGTGCAAAGCTCATCATGCTAGATCCTCAGCAAGACAGCATCCAACAAATTACTCAGGCCATTCACCACACGGCCGCCAAAAGCGTTCATATCGTCACCCATGGATCGCCCGGCTGCCTCCACTTCAGCAGCGGCGATGTCACCTCAAAAAATTTGCATTACTACGCCGACCAGTTTGAATCTTGGTTTCGCTATGCGCCCGCCTTCCGAGGCTCTACGATGCGCGTACAAAGTCACGACCACTTTCTATCTTTGTACGCTTGCAATGTAGGGGCCAAAGAGACAGGCCGCACCTTTGTCGAAAAGCTACATCACTTAGTTGGCGTCAGCATTCATGCCTCTAGCCGCAAAATTGGCACCCTTGCCGTCGAAGGTAGCTGGCAGCTAGATATCTCCTACCCTTTTCCACACAAAGCACAATTTCCGTTTACAGACGATTTGCTTAAATCCTATGAGGTAAAGCTCTAGCGCCCTCCATAGCAAGCCAAGCAAAACGCAGAAAGCCATAACAGCGCTAAACAATAAAAGGCATCGAGAGAATCTAATCCCTCGATGCCTTTTACCAATTCAACTGCCAGTTGAACCATATCAGTTAGCAGTAAACAAGCAACTAGCTAGCTGCCAGATAGCCGTTAATGGAGCCTTTGCGGCGACGCAAATGCTTGAGCGCCTGCTGCTCTAGCTGACGCACGCGCTCACGACTGATGCCCATGCGCTGGCCCACCTTTGCCAAAGACAGTGGATTACCATCCGCAAGGCCAAAGCGTAGGTTAATCACTTCCTGCTGCTGAGTGGTCAACTCCAACAGCATTCTGCGTAAGTCCTGCTGCAGCGACTTTTGCACGGTGTAATCCTCCGGAGAGGCACCGTCGTCTTCGAGCAGGTCCTGCAGTTCAGTGTCTTGGTTATCACCAATGCGAATGTCTAAAGAGATAGGTTGACGGGCAATGGAGAGATACTCGCGTACTTGGCGAGGCTCTAGGTCTAGCTCTGCGCCGACTTCTTCTACACTTGGGCTGCGCCCTAGCTTTTGAGAGAGTTCGCGCTGCACTCGCTTGATCTTGTTGAGCTTTTCAGTGATGTGAATCGGTAGGCGGATAGTGCGAGCTTGTTGGGCGATCGCACGCGTAATAGCCTGACGAATCCACCAGTAAGCATAGGTCGAAAACTTGTATCCCTTCATCGGGTCAAACTTTTCAACACCGCGCTCAAGGCCCAGCGTACCCTCCTGAATCAAATCTAAGAATTCGAGGTTTCGCTTCTGGTACTTTTTCGCAACCGCAACAACTAGGCGCAGATTGGCTTCAAGCATCTTGCGCTTGGCACGGGCACCATGACGCATAATGCTCTCTAGCTCAGGCTCACTCAGCTCGGCAGCGGTGGCCCAGGCTGCTTGAGACAGCGCCTCTCCTTCTGGCAGCTCCCCAGTCAGTGAGTCTTTTAGATCTAACAGAGCCATCATTTTCTGGACTTGCTTACCGAGTACGATTTCATCCTCATGGCTCAATAGAGGTACTCGGCCAATCTCATGGAGGTAAGCGCGGACAGCATCTGTTGTGTAGAGAGGCTTACGCTTAGAAGATGCCTTCTTTTTAGCAGTCTTTCTTTTAGCTGTCTTTTTAGCGGTCGCGGCTTTGCTGCCTGTGGCCTTCTTCTTTTTTGCAGCGGCCCTATTACTGGCGGGTGTACTGGCGGCCGCCTTTTTTGCTGTCGTATTTTCCGTATCGGCACCCAGTGCGCGAACAGCAGCAGTATCAACGGTTTGGGCTTTAGATTTTGCCATAGTTTTAGGGGCCTCCGCCAAAAGGTTAAATCAGAATTTGGACATAAAGGACAGCTAGACAGGCAGGCGTTCTGTAATTTCCCCGCGATGTAAAAAGAATACAGGGGAAGTGATTACGGAAGGGATAACCCGTCGCCGAGAATCGGCTGGGATGGAATGAACTTAGAGATGACCGGAGAGCAGGTCTTAACTCATAATCATTATGACTTTATCTTAGCATGACTATTGTCCTTTAGTTGCGAAGAAAGTGTGTCAAGGGTGTGTCAGTGATCTGCGCCGATAAGAACAGCTTGGAAAAACGCTCAGAGAAATATTCAGAGAAACAAAGTCAAACCGTCTATAAAAATCAACTCATTGAAGACTAACAACAGTATGAAAGAAATCTCTGAACCTAAAGTTAGAAGCTGCTGAGAATATCTCAAGAAAAAACTTATTTAACCTTCTCAGAGAGGCTTTTAGGATTTCTCTCTTATACTCATCTTCTACATTTATATTTTTGCAAGATGGCGTAGAAAACACAGTGTTGGTTGCCCGATGTAATGACCGTACCGCCCAAAGAGCGTACTGCCCAAATGTACTGCCTAAATAAGAAGGGATTGAAAAAAAGTTTTGAAAAATCGCTAAAACCCTGCTCCGTTGAGCTGCTAAGAAATTATGTTAAAAGCAATAATCCTCACATCCTAAGGCTGGTCAATTAAGCATCCCCTCTACCCAAAGAGCGACTTCATGATGTCAGTTTTATCTGGCAATGATTTCACTTATGATCCTTATTTACTTTTCACCTGATTTGTCTCTATTTCTTTAGTGGAAATACTTAAGAAGTAGTTGATTTGTTATCACTCGTTTGTCGTCTTATCTCAGCATTAGACCAGTAAAGTAGTCTGTGCTACTAAACGCCATCAATGTCAGTGAAAACTGGCTACAAACTAATAACTACAGCGTAAAAGAGGCGTTTACGGATGAAACGAAACGAATGAAACAAAAAAGAACTTGCTAATCAACGCTCGGGCATACCCAAAGAGGACATATCCAAAAAGGGCATATCTAAAAAGGGCATGGTACAGGGCCCAAACAGTCTCGTAGGCAGCTAAGCGTAAAAACGCTTGCTTGGCAG
>JBCBKQ010000250.1:0-8516 GCA_038521595.1 Cyanobacteria bacterium J06627_28
TCATTTGGCTAACGGATGAAGCTAGTCAAGGAGAACTTGCAACGATTGCAACTGTGGAGCCTCTGCCACAAAAGATTGTTTATGTAGTGGCTGACTACTCTCAGGAGAAAGGTGAACCATCTGGGCAGGAGCTTCAATCGCGATCGCAGCAAACAATCTCTCACCTGCTGACGCTACTTCAACAGTTATCAGCGCGCTCTGGTCAAGCGCCACAGCTCACCGTGGTGACGCAAGGGGCAACCGATACACAGCTGATTCAAACACCTGCTTGGGGTCTGATGCGAGTCGCCCAGCTAGAATTTCCAGCACTTCGCTGTCGCCGCATTGATCTCGATCCGCAAGAGACATCTGACTTGCAAGCAGAGTGGCTCTATCAAGAGCTAAACGCTAGCGATAGAGAAAATACCGTTCGCTACAGGAAGGCGACTCGTCAGGCTGCTAGACTGTCCTGGCATTCTCCTGACAACGGCACGAGCCTACTAGATGCGCTCTCACGTCCATCCGGCCCCTGCAAGCTAGCGCTACCGACCAAGGGTAGTCCTGATCACCTACAGCTGATTTCTACTCAGCGCCAAAGCCCCAAAGCAGGCGAAATAGAAATTCGTGTCAGTGCGGCAGGACTCAACTTTATTGATGTGTTGGATACGCTGAGCCTGCTTCCATTTGAGCGAGATTGGCTAGGTGTAGAGTGTGCGGGCGAGGTCGTTGCCGTCGGTGAGGGTGTAGAACAGTTCTCGCCCGGAGAATCAGTGCTGGCGCTAGCTGCGGGTAGCTTAGGAGAGTTTGTGACCGTTCCGGCGATGTTGGCGATCGCCCAGCCCCAAACTCTCAGTTCCCAAGCTGCCGCCACTATTCCGGCTAACTTTTTAACCGCTTACTACGCGCTACAAACCGTAGCTAAAGTAAAGCCCGGTAGCCGCGTCCTGATTCATGCGGCGGCAGGCGGCACTGGGATGGCCGCAGTGAAAGTTGCACAGCAAGCAGGCGCTGACGTGTATGCGACGGCAAGTCCTAGTAAATGGCCTGCGCTACGAGCGCTTGGCGTTAGACATGTGATGAACTCGCGTACGCTGGATTTTGCCGATGAGATTATGGCGAAAACAGATCGGCAGGGCGTTGATATCGTGCTGAATTCACTGTCGGGTGAGTTTGTGACAAAAGGATTGTCGGTGCTTGCGCCGGGGGGATGCTTTTTAGAGATTGGGAAGCGAGATACTTTAAAGGCGGAGCAGGTGAGCGCGTTACCATCAGGGATACGCTATGAGGTGGTGGATCTGATGGCGATCGCACAGCAGCAGCCACAGCGCATTCAATCACTCCTTCAAACGCTGAAAGAACAGTTTGAGTCCGGCGCACTGACGCCTAATCCGCATCGCGTTTTTCCCATCACTCAGGCGCGTCAGGCTTTTCGATTTATGCAGCAAGCGCGGCATGTAGGGAAAATTGTATTGGAGGTGTCGCCTATCCATTCAAACGCCACATATCTGATAACAGGCGGAACAGGCGGACTCGGAAGAGTGACGGCTGAATGGCTAGCTGAACAAGGGGCAAAGCACATAGCTTTACTGAGTCGCCAATCCAACCAGAAAGCAATCACCTCAACAGTCAGCGCACGACTCCAACAAAACGTAGACATTCGCTGGCTTCAGTCCGATGTCTCTGATCATAAGCAGCTCGCTTCTGCCCTCGCTACGATAAGAGACACAATGCCGCCACTGCGAGGTGTGATTCACGCAGCAGGCGTGTTGTCTGATGGCGTTTTGCAACAGCTTGACTGGGGGCAAATGAAACCTGTGCTAGCGCCCAAGGTTTGGGGTGCCTGGAATCTGCATCAGCTGACGGCTACCGATTCGCTAGACTTTTTTGTGCTGTACTCTTCAGCGGCCTCTTTGCTGGGTTCTCCAGGGCAGGGGAGCCATGTGGCGGCAAATAGTTTCTTGGATGTGTTGGCCCGCTATCGCCATGAGCAGGGGCTCCCGGCATTGAGCATTAATTGGGGGCCTTGGGCTGAGGTCGGGTCCGCCGCAGGAGAGCAGCTACATCAACAGATGCGGCAAAAAGGTGTGGCAGTGATCGCGCCCAATCAAGGCCAACAAATTCTCTCAAAATTGCTGACGAATGCCACCTTATCTACTCCTGCTCAAGTCGGCGTCATTCCGATTCACTGGCCAACACTTTGGCAAAGCGGCATCGGCTCAGATAGATTTTTCTCCCGCTTCAGCCAAGCATCTACACCCATTTCTCAGAAAACCATAGCCTTCGACAAAGCGCCGACTGCTGATTGGAAGAAACAGATAGAAAAGCTGCCACAGCGGCGCAAATCTGCCTTTGTTCTTAAAGAACTACGCGCAGAGGTTGCCAAAGTGTTAGGACTCAATGATGCTCAGCGCGTCGAGCCAACTGCCAACTTCTTCGATTTGGGTATGGATTCGCTGATGGCCGTAGAGCTGAAGAATCGCTTAGATGATCGTTTGGGCCAACCTGTTGCTTCTACAGTCATTTTTGAACATCCCACCCCGCAAGCATTAGCAGAGCATATTGTAAAAACGATCAGTGAAGCTAGGGATTCTGATTCGCAGGAGAACAGCTCTAGCATCGAGCCGCAAGCTCAACCCCCACCCAGTTTTACGGCTATTGAATTCGAAGAGCCATCAGATATTTCACCCGATATCGAACAAGAACTCGCTGCCCTCGAATCTCTGTTAGACCGCTCATAGCCAGACTGTTCATAGTTGCTTCTTTGATTGCTAAAAGACCATGCGTCACGCCGCTCAAAACTCATCTCAACCTGGTGTTCACAACCCTAACGCTCAGACGTCTTCTGAGCGAATGTTGAAGGCACTGAAGGAAGCGCGATCACAGCTAGAAGCGATTGAACAAGCCCGCAGTGAGCGAGTCGCCATTATTGGCATGGCCGGACGATTTCCTGGGGCTGACAATCTCCAAGAATTTTGGCAACTGCTTGAACAAGGTAAGTCTGGCATTCGATTTCTCTCTGAAGAAGAACTGTTAGCTGCTGACATCCCCCAGAGCACATTCACTCAGCCTAACTATGTCCCCGCCTATGCCAGTTTTTCAGATCCGACAGGATTCGATGCTCAGTTCTTTGGCTACTCTCCTCGCGAAGCAGAGCTAATAGATCCTCAGCACCGCGTCTTTTTAGAATGTGCTTGGAGTGCCTTAGAAGATGCGGGCTACGACAGCCACCAATATGACGGTCGTATTGGCGTATACGGTGGCGCAGCGCTCAATCGCTATCTGGTGAATTTACACTCCAACACATCGATTCGAGAATCAACCGATCCCGTACAGGCAGTTGTCAGCAACGTCATGGGCTTGATGCCCACTCGGGTTTCTTATCAGCTCGATCTCAAAGGTCCGAGCTGTGGTATCCAAACCGGCTGTTCTACTGCGCTAGTTGCTATTCATACAGCTTGCCAAACTCTACTAAAGCAGGAATGTGATATCGCGCTCGCTGGCGGCGTCACGGTTAATCAAGCGATGCCCCAAGGGTACCTGCATCAGCCCGACAGTATCGCCTCACCAGACGGCACCTGCCGCGCCTTCGATGCCGATGGTCAAGGGACGCTCTTTGGAAATGGCGTAGGGATTATTGTTCTAAAAAGGCTTCGAGCGGCGATCGCAGATGGTGACCATATCTACGCCGTTATCAAAGGATCAGCTATCAACAACGATGGAGCCGATAAGGTCAATCTAATTGCGCCTAGCGTTTCTGGACAAGCGGCTGTGATTCGCGATGCCATAGCGCGAGCGGGCATTCATCCCAACACCATCAGCTACGTAGAAGGCCACGGAACGGGGACACCGCTGGGCGATCCAATCGAAGTGGCTGCACTTAATAAGGCATTTGGGAATAAAGTGTTTGGAAAAGCAAGCAGCGAAGATAACGCAAACTTCTCTTGCGCGCTTGGCTCTGTGAAAACAAACGTCGGTCACTTAGATGCTGCTGCAGGCGCTGCGGGACTCATCAAAACGGCGCTCTCCCTTCAGCACAAAACGCTTCCGGCAAGCTTGAACTTCCATCAGCCCAATCCCAGAATCGACTTTCAAAACGGTCCTTTTGCAGTCAATCATACCTGTCGCCCTTGGCCTGTTAAAAAAGACGAGCAAGGCAGTCTCATCCCTCGCCGTGCTGGCGTAAGTTCCTTTGGGATGGGCGGAACCAATGCTCACGCTATTTTAGAAGAAGCCCCTGAGCGCTCCGTATCAGGAGCGTCTCGCCCCTGGCAGCTCATCACCCTTTCTGCCAAGACAGAGACTGCTCTCGAACAAGCCACCCAAAATCTAGCCGCCTATTTGCAAAGCAACCCTGACCTTTCTATGGCTGATGTTGCTTACACGCTGCAAATTGGCAGACGTGCTTGGCCATGTCGCCGCTATTATCTTTGTCAGGACGTGGAGGGTGCGATTGCTCAGCTAAAAACAACAGGCACCTCTGCGGTTGCCAACAGTCAAAGCAAATCTGTTGTTTTCATGTTCTCTGGTCAAGGGGCTCAATACCTGAACATGGCTAAGGGACTTTACGAAACCGAGCCCGTCTTTCGCAATGCGCTGAATAAATGCGCGACCTTCCTTGCGAATGACGGTATTGATTTAATTGGAATCCTTTATCCCTCATTTTCCCACTCCCCCACTCCCCCACTCCCCCACTCCCCCACTCCTCCAGCCCTAAACCAAACCTTTCTCGCTCAGCCCGCTCTCTTCTCTCTCGAATACGCACTCGCCCAACTCTGGCTCTCCTGGGGCATCCAACCCCACGCCCTCATCGGCCACAGCGTTGGTGAATATGTTGCAGCCTGTCTTGCAGGTGTCTTCTCTCTAGAAGATGGCCTTACGCTTATGGTCAAGCGGGGGCAGCTGATGCAGGCATGCGAACCGGGCGCGATGCTCTCGGTGTTGGACACGGTTGACGCCGTTCAGCCGCAGCTACCCAAAGGGCTTGAACTTGCTGCTATCAACGGGCCGCAAAATTGTGTTATCTCTGGGCCTAGCGACATCATTACGACGTTTCAGCAACAATTAGAAAAGCAGAACATCCCTTGCAGACAGCTGACGACTTCGCATGCCTTCCATTCAGCCACGATGGAATCTGTCGTAGACAAGTTTCTTGCTGTACTCGAAAAAGTTACCCTCTCTGCGCCAAACTTAGACATCCTCTCTAACGTCACGGGAACTTGGCTCACTGACGAAGAGGCCACCAGTGCGCAGTACTGGGCACGCCATCTTCGCCAGATCGTGCGCTTTAGCCAGGGCGTGACAACTGCACTGACTCTAGAAAATCCGGTACTTGTAGAAGTCGGTCCTGGCCACACACTGACAAAACTTGTACAGCAGCACTTATCTGCTGATTCTCAAACGCCCGTTATTCAGTCACTGCCTCATCCCAAAGACAACCGAACCGATACAGCGACAGTCATGGCTGCGCTGGGCGATCTTTGGCTAGCGGGCGTCCCGGTTGATTGGATGAGCGGGTATCAAGAACAGACCCGACATCGGCTGTCTTTACCGACTTATCCTTTTGAAAGAGAGACTTATTGGGTGCCGTTGCAGACTGAGCCAGTTGCAACGAACTCGACAACAGTCTCAAAGAAGCCAGATATGTCGAACTGGTTCTACTTGCCTACTTGGAAACGGTTACCGCTAACGGCAGAAGCAAAAGACTGTTCGGGCGATCGCTGGTTGGTTTTCGCAGATGAAAAACTTCACCAGCAGCTTCAAGCCTCTCTTGTTAACCTTGAGAACAGACCCAAACTGATTTGGATAAGTCCAGGCGAGCCCTTTTCCCTGGAATCTGTAGAAACGCCGCCTAAGCAAATTATTTACGGTTGGGGACTAACTTCTCAACCAAACAGTTCAAAAAATGACGACTTTCAAACGTTTCTCTCTGTTCTAAAGGCGTACGGGTCTGCTGAGACTGCCATTACCTTTAGCGTGCTGACAACAGCTGCGCAAGATGTTACGGGTAGAGACCCTATCAATCCACACAACGCTAAGATTTTAGGACTCTGCCAAGTCGTTTCCCAGGAATATCCTGGTCATGCCTGTCGTATCATCGATTTGGATAGTCCTATCTCCGATAGTACTGTTCAATTACTCAGCGCAGACCTCCTCACGCCTTACAGTGCGGAAAACAGAGAAGTTGCCTGCCGACAAGGCCAGCGATGGATCAAGACTTACGAACCACTGGCGTTACCAGAAAAAACATCCTCACACCTTAAGCCCAACAGTACTTATCTAATTGCTGGAGATTTGGTCGAAGGGTTGGGCATGGTGTATGCTCAGGCACTGGTGAAGGCGCTGGGCGCAAAGCTAATTTTGCTGGGTCGGCCCGGATTGCCTGCCAGAGAAGAATGGGAGAAATGGCTGGTGACCCACGGCCCTCAGCATGGGATCAGCCAGCTTATTCGTAAGCTGCAAGCACTGGGGAGGGAGGGCGAGCAGTTTCTCTGGTTTAGCGGCGACTTGGCCAATGAAGACTGGGTAGAGGAAAGTATTCAGCAAGGAATCGCGAAATTTGGAGAGATTACAGGCGTATTTCATGCGGGGGTGATGGGCGATCGCGCTAGCTGCACGATTGAACAGCTGACCAAAGCAGAGAGCGATCGCATCAGCAAAAACAAAATCCAAGGCATTCAATCCGTACAGCGAGCCCTTGCCAACCATCCAGTCGAATTCTATCTGCTCCAATCTTCTCTCTCTACTGTGGTCGGCGGTATTGGCTTTGGTGCTTACGCCGCTGCCAACTGCTATTTAGACACGCTAGCCAATCAACAAAATCGCCTAAGCCCGTCTTCTTCGACTCGATGGCTTAGTCTAAACTGGGACGCCTGCCAGATAGACGATACAGCAGACAGTAGTCATTCAGATTTTATGGCGCTAGCGATGACAAAAGAGGAGGTCTGGCAAGCAACCCGGCGAGTAATCGCTCAAGCGAACCTCTCTCAAGTGATCATTTCTCCTCGCGATCTTCAGAGCCGACGGCTCGAAGCCTTTACGCCAAAAGAGAAAAGCCAAGACCAGATAAGCTCTACGACTACTCCATCCAATCAACGGACTCACCACAAGCGACCGAAGCTGACGACTGCCTATGTCGCACCGCGATCGCCCATTGAGCAGAGAGTTGCCAAAGAAATGGGTGACTTACTCGGGATTGACGCTATCGGCGTCGAAGACAACTTCTTTGAACTGGGCGGACATTCTCTACTCGCTATCCAAGCAGTCACCCGGCTCAGACAAGACTTTCAGGTTGATTTACCCATGAGAGCATTCTTGTTTGAAGCACCTACTGCAGCGGGGATCGCCAAAATCATAGAAGAACAGGTCAGCATTCCACCCGATACGCAAGCCACGTTAGAAAGTTTGTTAGACAATATCGAAGCCATGAGCCCCGAGGAGGTGAAAAATGAAATTTAGTTTGTTTTACTTTGATGGAGATGGATTGAATATTCAAGGCAATCCCTACCGGCTACTGATCGAGAGTGCTAAGTTTGCCGATCAGCATGGCTTTAGTGCGCTGTGGACACCGGAACGGCATTTTCACGCTTTTGGTGGACTGTACCCGAACCCAGCCATGACCAGCGCCGCGCTCGCAATGGTGACAGAACAGATTCAGCTGAGAGCAGGCAGTGTTGTGCTTCCACTGCACCACCCTGTGCGTGTAGCAGAAGACTGGGCTGTGGTGGATAATCTGTCGGGTGGCCGGGCCGCGATCGCCTTTGCTTCTGGCTGGACAATGGATGAATTCATCCTTTCGCAAGAGCCCCACGGTAGCCGCAAATCGGTCATGTGGCGAGGCATTGACGCCGTGCAAAAGCTATGGAAAGGAGAGGCCGTAAACTTTGAAGATGCCAACGGTAAAACGGTAAGCGCCAAAACACTCCCCAAACCTGTGCAGCCACAGCTGCCTACCTGGGTGACCTGCCAGTCAATGGAGACCTTTATCGAAGCCGGACGACTGGGTGTCAATGTTTTAACTTCTCTGTTAGGAGAAACGCTAGAACAGATTGCCCCTAAAATTACTCGCTATCGAGAAACATTGAAAAAACACGGCCATGATCCGTCTACTCGAACGGTTTCGATGATGATGCATACCTTTTTAGGAGCAGACGTTAAGCGGGTAAAAGAGGACATCCGTCAACCGTTTTGCGACTATCTAAAGACTCATTACGGATTGCTGGAAAACTTGGCCAAAGGAATGGGATTGAACGTGAGTTTATCTGATTTTTCTGATGATGATTTGGATAGTTTGCTATTATTTGGAGTGGAAGGTTTTATGAAAGGGCGGGCATTAATCGGAACACCAGAAAGCTGTCAACCCTTTATTCAGCAAGTAAGTGACGCAGGCGTCAATGAGATTGCCTGTCTCATTGACTTTGTTCAAGATTTTGACGCTGTGATGGCAGCACTGCCTTACTTAGCTCAGCTAAAGCAGTCATGCGAACGAGGCGTTCCCGCAATGGCCGGAACCTCTTAAACATTGACAAAAATGTTTAGCA
>JBCBKQ010000251.1:0-8475 GCA_038521595.1 Cyanobacteria bacterium J06627_28
GCAAGTCCTCCCACAAGCTGACCAAGGGCAGACATTTTTTCGCTTTGGATTAATTTTGCCTGGGTCTCTTGCAAATCTGCTAACGTATTTTCCAGGTCGTTAGCTTTTTGACGCAGCTCTTTGGTTTGTCGGTCAACTTCGGCCTCAAGGGTTTGAGAATATTGTTCTACCTGCTGGTATAGCCTGGCATTGGCAATGGAGATGGCAGCCTGGGCAGCGAGCATCTGCAGCGTTTCGACGCGATCGCTCGTAAAGGCGCCCACAGTCACCCGATTTTCTAAATACAGCAGTGCGACAAGCTGCCCCTGTCGCATAATGGGCGCACAAAGCAAACTTTTAACCGCGTAGCGGCCAATATAGGCATCGTTTACCAGCATTGGATGGGCCGCAGCACGGTCAACGACCATCGGTTCGAGGGAACGCCTAACGGTACGAACCATCACTTGAGAAATCTCCGTGAAGTCTGACAGCGCGGTTGATGTTACCTGTGTGGCGCGATCTACCGTGGCGACAGCTTCCACAAACCACTGATTTCCTTGAGGCATGAGCAAAATGCCTCGGTTTGCGCCCGCTGTTTCGAGCGCCGTATGCAGCACTGTCGCGAGCAGTCGATCCAGTTCAATTTCGCTAGAAAGACTTTGAGAGGCTTTGAGCACGGCGGTGAGATCGAGCGGCGTCGCTAGGCCACTGCCGTTGGAGCGCACTGATAGGTGCGTAGATAAGTGCGTAGATAAGTGCGTAGATAAGTGCGTAGACGAGCCGACCGTTTTATGACCGGGAGTGCCGGGAATGGCGTCAGAGGTGCTATTGGGCAGTACAACAGGTATTAGCAGCGTTGGATAGCGATTCTCTAAGTCTGTTGTTTTAGCGCTAGCGCCCCATTGTGCATAGACGCTGTAGGCAGCTTGTAGGTAGCCCGTAGCGCATTTCTCTTTACCCCAGCCCAGGTAAAACTTGGCGGTTAGTTCATTGGCGAGTGCCTCGTGGTGTAAAAACTGGCTTTCTTGGGCAGCTGCGATCGCCTGTTCATAAAGCGGCATGGCCTCTAGGGGGCGATCGCACACCCGAGCCATCTCAGCTGCCGCCAACAGTGCCTGATGGCGAAAGTTTTCGGGGCAGCTATCGGCCCACACCTGCAGCTGAGCGTAATGACGCTCGACAATCGGCCAGTAAGCGGTGCGTTCGGCTTCGGTCGCATCTGGATACAGCGCTGTCAGCACCAGCAAATAGTAGAAGTAGTATTTGGTAACCGGGAAAAACCCGACGTTCGCAGCCACTTTATCTTCTACCGCCTGAAACGTCTGTAGCGCCGCGCCGTACTGCTCGTAGGTATAGAGCATCTGCGCTTTGAGGTAGTGATACCAGTTTAGACCGTGCTCAAAGCTGTTCTTTTTCCACAGGCTCAGGCAGCTGGCTTCTTTAAACGTTTCATTATCCAGGCTTCGGTAGCGCTGGCCCTGTTGGCCTAAATCCTCACCGCTCAGATGCTGCACCACTCGCTGTAGCGCCAGGTAAGCCGCACTCATATTGAGATCGCCCATCTGCTCTACCGAATGGAGATAGGTGTCTGCTTCCTTGGCAACCACTGAAAGCGGCTGGCCACTGTCAAATCTTGTCCACAGACCCAAAAACAAAGCCCACACACCATAGGTTAAATCGCCGCACTCCATACAGTGCCGATAGGATTCCTGGTAAAGCTCTAGGTTAGTAATGAGCGGACGGTTGTAGGGATTAATCGCGTTGCAAAAGAGATTGTTGACTTTTCCAACCAGATCAGTCCGGTTAAACTTCTCATTTAGCTGCAGCGCCAGTCTTGCCAGCTGATAGGCCGTTTGATACTGCTGCTCAGCCGCTAAACCCATCGCGTTTGTGACGTAGCCAAACGCTGACAGGCTGGTATTTCCCTCCTTTAAAGAGGCCAACACAATTTGAATCACAACCATATTCAACAGATCGACATTCCCATCTAGATAAGCCAGCGCCCACAGATCGACCAGTAGCCGCATACTCAAATTTTGCGTAGCGTCAGTCTGAACCGGATGATGATAAAGCTTAGCAATATCAGTGCTGTCGATCTGTTGTTTTACTTGGGCCTGGTCAATGGCGAGCTTTTCTCGCAAGGCTGCCGCCTGCCGAGGCAGCGGTAGCCCCAGCAGAGAGAGTCCGTCTAATCCAGCGTTAATGCCAGCGTTGAAATCGTCTCCTTTAGTCATGAAAAGGTTCATGATAATGGCGTAGATTTCTGCTCTATCGAGGTCGCTAGTCGCCTGCTGCAGGGCGACCTCTAGCTGCTGCTGGCTAGTCTTAAAGTCTCCATTAAGGTACTGGCATTCGCCACTCTCTCTATACAGGTCAAAGGTGAGGGGGTAGCCATTGTGCCAGCTATCGCTCGGCAGCTGCTGAAGGCCGAGGGTAAAGTACTTGGCGGCTGTTGAAATTGCGTTAGCTTTTTTAGCTTTTTTCCCGGCGATCAAATTTAGCTGCGCTAGAGAGGTTGACAATGTCGTATCGTTCTGGCCATCAGCTTGGCCTTCAACCCCTGCATTAAGGTGATTGACGATATCGAAGATTCTACTTTCTATATCGTCTGGCGGCGTGTTGTGTAGAAGCAGCTGGCCAATTTTTAAGTGAGTTTGTTGTTTGTTTTCTGCTGCGATGAGCGATGCGGCAGCTTGCTGAATGCGATCATGTAGAAACCGATAGCTAGGGTTAATGTGTTGGTCAAGCTCAGAGTCAAGCTCAGAATTAAGCTCAGGGGCAAACTCAGAGTCAAGCTCAGGGGCAAGATCAGGGGCAAGCTCAGAGTTGTTGGTATCTTGTCCTTGGAAAAACTTGTAGTCCTGGTTTGTCGGTAGCACGATTCCCTCTTGCAAGGCAGGCCACAGCGCCTGAGCAGCCTCAGTAGGAGACATTTCTGCAATGATTGCCAGCATGTCTAGCTCGAATTGGTTACCGACGCAGGCCGCAAACTTAAGTACATTTTGGGTATTAGCGGGCAGTTTTTGCAGCTGCTGCGCCATAAAGGCAACCACGTCGTCGGTAAGCGCGAGTGCACTAATGCTAGCGAGGTCATACTCCCATCGACCCTGATCCGCGCTAAACACGATCTGACCCTCGCTATGTAGCGCTTTGAGAAATTGAGTAATAAAGAAGGGATTGCCCTCGGCCTTGCGGTTGACCAATTCAGTTAGCGGCTGAGCGTCTTCGGGCGAGTAGGTTAAAGTCTCGGCGACGAGTTGATTGACCCTCTCGAAGGGAAGAGGTGCCAATGTTAGCGTTTGAATGGGTATCTGCAGCTGCTGTAAAGCTTCTACTGTAATCGTCAGAGGATGCGCAAGCGAAACCTCGTTGTTCCGGTAGGCACCGAGCAAAAGCAGATGCGCCTGATCTTTCAACAACAGTTCGATCAGATTTAATGAGGCCGTATCGGCCCACTGCAAATCGTCTAGGAAGATAACGAGCGGATGCTCGGCGCGAGCGAAAACGTCAATAAACTTTTGAAAGAGTGCGTTGAAGCGATTTTGTTCTGCAATACCAGAGAGCGTGGGAACGGGTGGCTGCTGACCGATCATCTGCGCTAGCTCAGGAATCACCTCAATGAGCACTTGCCCGGTGTCACCCACCGCCGATAGGATTTGCGATCGCCAGTGAGATAGGCGATCATCAGGCTCTGACAAAAGCTGCGCAATCAGTCCTTGTAGCGCCTGAACAAAGGCAGAGAGCGGAACATTTCGGTTGAACTGATCGAACTTACCTTTAATAAAGTAGCCCCGCCGTTTGACAATAGGCTTGTGGACTTCATTGACAACAGCAGTTTTGCCAATACCCGAGAAGCCGGCCACCAGCACTAGCTCAGCAGATCCGTCTGCCACCCGGTCAAAAGCTGCAATCAAAGACGTTACTTCGGCTTCTCGGCCGTAGAGCTTTTCAGGAATGAGGAAGCGATCGCTCGCATCTCGCTGCCCCAGCACAAAGTCTGCGATCGCCCCTTCCCGTTTCCACGCCTCCAAGCAACGAACTAAGTCATGCTTCAGCCCGATAGCACTCTGGTAGCGATCTTCTGCATTCTTTGCCATCAGCTTGGCGACAATTTCACCCACGACCGCAGGCACATCAGGATTTAGCTCGGATACCGACGCTGGTATCCGAGCCAAATGACAATGGATGAGCTCCAATGGATCCTCCCCGCTGAAAGGCAACTTGCCAGTTAGCAGCTGATACAGGGTCACCCCCAGCGAATAATAATCTGTTCGATAGTCTATGCCTCGATTCATCCGTCCGGTTTGCTCCGGCGACAGATAGGCCAGCGTGCCCTCTAGGGTTTGGGGACTTTGAAGCGCCTGCATTTCTTTGGGAATGACCGAGGCAACGCTAAAGTCAATCAGCATCACCTGCTTAGAGTGAGGTTGAGACTGGGACTGAGGCTGGGACTGAGACTGGGACTGGGGACGAATCAGAATGTTAGCGGGCTTGATATCTTTATGAATGACCCGATGCTGATGCAAGTCGTGCAGGATATCAGTCAGCTGTATGGCAATGCCCAGCAGCTCAGTTAAATCAAGCGGCTGAGTGTAGCGATCTAGCGGGACGCCGCCCCAATCTTCCATAATCAGCGCGTGCCCGCCGCTGTAGGGCTCTAGGCGCAAGGGACGAACAATACCTGGTGTCGATAGAGATTTTGCGATCGCATACTGATCGCGAAGTTGAGCCAATCCGCGCTGTGAAGGCGCGCCCTCAGCCAACACCTTGATCACAACCTTTTGCTGCTGAGTTGACTGCACCGCCCTGTAGACACGAGTTTGATAGCTCGAATAAAGATGTTCAGTCAGCGTATAGCCGTCGATTTGCGGAAATTGACTAGTTGAAGACGTCATAGAGCCGAGCGCGATCATGAAGAGAAAACAGAACACCTCTGTGGCATTCCACAATCGCTAGAGTACCCAGCACCCCTAACCGCCTGTATGGGTCGAATCGGCCTCCTGCCCGGTATAATCCGCTACATTTTCTGTCAAAATGCAACGTATCCCTTATCGCAGCCTCACATCAACATCAAATTTCCTAAGGAAATATACATAGACAATAAAGCGCGTTAGTATAGCAAATCACTGTTTCTAAGTATATTCTTCTAATAAAGTATTAAAGTTCGAAAAGTTTGTCGAGCCTTTATCGCCATAAGCGCGAATTGAATTCAATCACACCAACAAGGTCTTCTATTATGGCTCCAAGTACTCTCACGCTACCTAAGGTTTCTCCAGATAAACTAGCCTACACACCCGAATCACTCGGCATTAAAACAATTGAAAACGGCGCTTTAGATGAGATTTTAGACAGTGCCATTTCTTGCATGCAGCAGTTTGGGCAGGAGGAAATTTTTGACTTTAGTACGACGAAGGTCTATCACGAGTTTAGTCAAACTCAGGCAAAACTCTCTTTTCTAATTCCATACCTAAATAAGTATGGCGTGGAGGCAGAGTCGCTTTATCTGGTGCTAGGTCACGTCGGGTCTTCGTTCCTTGGCTCAGTTCACGCTCACCAATTTTCAGATGCTATCTGCTACATTCTCGGCGAAAAAGAGGGCTTTCGAAGCGCTGAGGGAGCTTATGCTGCTCGTTGCACGCAAGACTGGGATGCAGTGAGTGAAGAACAATCAAAAGGTGCAGATGCTGCTCCAGAAAAGAGCTGGTTTTCTATTCAGTCTGGCGACAAAATCTACAATCCTCGAACGGTTGCCCACAGCTTTTGCTGTAGAGGGGAAGGTGGATATAGCTTTATTTGTGTGCAGACGCCTGGCATCGACAATCCCAATTTTGACGACTGGATTCCTGCCAAGATAAAGAGCAATCGACCAGAGACCGATGGTTTAGTAAAGGGGCAAAACTAAGGGAATAGCTTTTCGATTAGCTTTCCGATGCGTACGGCTCGGCGCAAACCGCCGAGCCGTACGATGCCAGCTTTTCTCTAATGGCCGAACCTCAGCGGACGTTTGCACCTCGATAGCGGAGCTGGCTTTTGGCTGCGTGCCGCTGGGCAAAGGTCGGCATGTCTCCTTGATGGCCCATGATGATGAGGGCGTCGTCTACTTTGAGTAAATGCTGAGGCTTTGGATGGACGATGACTTCGCCATCTGCGTGCTTAAGTGCTACGACAATGAAGGTGCCTTTGCCACGATGCTCAATCTCACCAATGGTACGACCTGCCAAAGGAGAGTTTGGTCGCACGACAAGTTCGTTCATTTGGATGTCAATTTCGGCGAGCAACTCGTTGAGGTCGGCGCGACCATCGTTTTGCGAGAGAAAGTTTACGGCGTTGGGATGAGAGATGAGGTGTGCCATGCGAAGTGCACCAATGTTGGCTGGCAAAATTACTTCATCAGCACCTGCAAGCCTGAGCTTTTTTTCAGAGGAGGGCAGTGTTCCTCTAGCCACAATTCTCAGCTGCGGGTTGAGTTCTCTAGCGGTAAGGCTAATAAATACATTGGCGGCGTCATCGGGCAGCACAGTCGCCAGCGCCCTAGCGCGATGAATGCCGACGGCCTGTAGCTGAGTTTCATCGACAGCGTTGCCTAGGTATACCAAGCAGCCGTTTTCTTGTGCCTGATTAATTCTGTCTGCATCGCGATCTAGCACGATAAATCGCTGGCCATCGGCCTCTAGTTTTTGGGTCAGCATTTGGCCCATTCGGCCATAGCCACAGACGATGACGTGATTTGACAGGTTCTGAATTTCTTGGGTCATTTGTCTGAGATTGAGGGCGCGGCGGATTTCACCTTCGGTGACCAGCTGTACAAAGCCTGCCACCATGTAGGCAACTGAGAGGGCTCCAGCAATAATTACCAGGATGGTAAACACCCTTAGAGAAGCGGTTTCTAGGGGGTTGACTTCCCCATAGCCAACGCCAAAGATGGTGATCACCACCATATAAACGGCATCTAAAAGCGTCCATCCAGCAACGATATAGCCAATGACCGCAACAGTAATGGTAGTAAAGAAAAACAACGCACCCGTTAAGATGCGCTGAAATGAACTTTGCAGGGGCGATCGCAACCGATTTAATCCTTCTAGAAACTAAGGGGAGCCAATGCTCCATTTATAGATAGTAGGTCTTATCTTAGAAGCCATAATGTCTCACAGCTGTATTGATAATCACGTTGGCAAATGTCCCTACACTGCTCGTCAAATATGCTCACCACATTTGCCTATCAAATCTGCCTATAACAGAGTCATAAGCGCTTCTATTTCTGCTTGCAGTTCTGCTGTTTGATTGCCAAGTTCACGTGCTTCGCTGAGGGCAATGAGTGCTTCTGCCGGTCGCCCTCGACTCGCTAAAAATCTACCTAGTGCAACATAGGCATAACCCGCACCGGCAGATTCGTTGAGCGCAGCTCGGTAGGCGATCTCGGCTTCCTCAACTCTGCCTAGGGCGACTAAAATTTCCGCCATGTCAATGAGGTAGCGACTGTTGGGCTCAATATTTAACGATGCCTGATAGGCAGCAGCAGCCCCCTCCAAATCGCCCTGCTGCCGTTTTAGTAGCGCGATGCCAATGGGAAATTGAGCGTTGCCAGGTTCGAGGGCGATCGCTCTTTGCACAAGATTTTCAGCTTCTGACAGTCGGCCTTCATCACTGTACGAGGTCACCGCGATCGCAAACAGATAAGACGCATCATTCTCTGCGGCAGCAAGGGCAGACTCTCTTGCACTATCTCCTTCTTCATCTCTACCCTGCTCATAGAGGAAGTCACTCAAATCGTCATAGAGCCAGGGATTATCAGGATTACGTTCAATAGCTGCCAGATAGGCGGCCTCTGCTTCTTCTGGATTTCCCCTAGAAACCCACAGGTCAGCCAAATCAGCTACACGACCTACAGAGGCCGGGTATAAATCCACAGCTTCCATCATGGTACCTAGTGCCGCGTCCCACTGTTCCAACTCTACAAATGCATTAGCGGTGCGCTTCATGAGAAAGCTGTCGTATTCAGCGCCATTAATTGCTATTCGGTAGGCGTCGATGGCCTCTTCCCAGCGGTATTGGTCATAGCGAATGTGGCCTAGGGTTTGGTGTGCGATCGCATTACTCTCATCCAGTCGAAGCGCCTGCATCACCGCCAGCTCAGCAGCATAGGGCCGATACTGTTGCAATAGGACATTGCTAAGCCCAGCATAGGCATCTGCCAGCTGTGAATCTAACCGAATGGCCTCACGAAAAGCAGCTTCTGCGCCTTGATTATCATTTATTTCTATTAGCAACTGTCCTAATTGCACATAGGCAGACGTCAGCGTGGGCTCTCTTTCTATAGCCTGTTGCAGCAGACTCTCCGCCTGCTCAAAGTCGCCAGCCGTGAGCGCGGTCTCTGCTTCGCTCATTAAAGCAACAACACCTCTAATCTGAGCGGTAGCAGGCTTTCCGCCAAAGATTAGCAGTCCAAGGCCTGCTAGTAAAAGCACTTTTCGGTTCTTTGTCTCAAAAGTCTCGAAA
>JBCBKQ010000252.1:0-8470 GCA_038521595.1 Cyanobacteria bacterium J06627_28
ATTGATAGGCATTTTGAAAGCAGTCTAATCCTAGCTGCCAGCGAATGAAGCGGTTGAAATTATTGACAACGCGCTGAAATTGATTGCCTGCTCTCACGTTGGAAAATTGTTGACTCCTATGTAGTGCGATCGCCTCAGCATGGTCTCGAATTTCCGTTAGGTTAAAGCGAAAGTTTGCTTCACGCTTAATTTGCTCTGCGTTGATGCGAGTGAGCTTTTTACCAAAAAATAGAATAGTGATTGCACTACCTAAGAGGGCATACACCAACAGAAACCCGGTCAGCCCATGGGAAATAGAGAGCAACACTCCGACAAAGCCGAGCAGCTGTACGCCCGACTCTACAAAAATAGTCAGCACCGTGAGCATCAGCTGAGTGAGATTTCTCACATCGGCTTCTATTCTCTGATCGGGGTTGTCCACCGCTTCTGGCAGATAGTAATACTGCTGGTTGCTGAGATAGGTCTGTGTAAGCTGATGCGTCAGCCCTTTTCTCCACTGCAGTCCTAGGCGATCTCTGACGTAGGCACTGGCTGATAGCAAGCTGGATGCCAATAGTAAAATAATCACAAATCGCAACAGCGACAGCCGAAAGCGTGGGGCATCGCGCGCCGCCAATGCTGAAATAAACTCTCCTCGCTGAACGCTTTCAAAGACAAGGACAATCCCCACGAGTACTGAAAGCGCAGTCAGAACGAGTAGTCCCAACAACACCGTGCGCCTTTGCTTGGCATCGGCAGACTGCCAATAGAACTGAAGCACCTGCCGAAATGGCTGCCACAGCTGACGAATAGAGCGAAACATGTAGATATTTTCTAAGTTTTTTAATCCTACCAACCGAGGTTTACCCTGCCAACTACCCATGGCCTTTGTACGGTGCATATTCCTATGATCGCAATTGCCAGGAATTCGGTGGTGATTCCCCGGATGCTAATACTTTCCGTCGTAGAGTTTGCTGTTAAAAACCATCGAAAGGAACCCGAAGAAAAGTATAAATTCCTTTTGTTAAATACATATTCTTTCTATAAAGTCAAGTATTATGAGTTACAATTTTACGTATAGCTTATTGTTATGTACTGTTGTCTAATAGCGGTCATGCTGCTGTTAGTCTGATGCTTGTCACGGGTTTCTTGCCCCCTTAATCGTCATTTTTGATGTAATCGACGTTTCTCATTCCAAACAATGGCTCGCTCTACAAAACCTGCTCCTATTAATGCGCTATTTGACTACGACGGACTTGAGGTAGGTCAACGTGAAATTGTTCAGCAGCGAACCGGCGAAATTCGGGAGCGGCTACGCCGGTCAGCCCAAGACATTTGGGAAATTGGTCAAAAACTCTCAGACGTGCGATCGCGCCTACAGTATGGTCAGTTCTTAGCTTGGATAAAGGCAGAGTTTGGTTGGAGTCAGCGGACAGCCTACAACTTTATGAATGTCTATGAGACATTTGGTGATAGATTTGCAAATCTTGCAAGAGTCAACATTGCGACGTCTTTGCTCTATCAGCTGGCGTCTCCTTCTGTGCCTGAGGAACTCCGCGATCAGGTGCTTCGCGCGGCCCAGCAGGGCGAAACGATGACGGCAAAAGAACTGCGAGCAACGATTAAAAAACGTAAGCAGCTCAAATCAGCGACTCAATCTACACAGACATCAAAAGGGAAGTCCTCGCCTCATTCAAAAACAGTCAGCCGCTCTCCAGAAGAAACGCCAGCAGTCAATAGATTGGATATTGTCACTGTGATTCCGCAAGCGGCTAGGGGCACAGAAGATGACGCCTCAGATAGCGTAATCAAGACACTCTCACCAAACGCATCATCAACTGTAAATCTCATACCCATCGAGGTCGGAAACTGGTATCAGCTCGCAGGGCAACACCTCATATTTTGTGGTGATACTGCCTCACAGCCGTTTGTGTCTTGGGCACCGACGGCAGAGTTGGCTATTGCGCTCACAGGCCATGACTGGGCTCATGATTGGCTGATCGACCAGGCAGATAATGTGGTCGTTTTACCTAAGTCTGAGTGCGATGCCGACAAGCTTAAACAGCTACTACAGCTCTTATCTAAACCGGGCGATGTCGTCATTTTTCCCTGGCTCCCCCATGCTGAAATGCTAGCGATCGCACATACGCTAGGCCGCAGCGTGTACGCTGGCGAAGCAGATGCAGAGAAATGTCGGCAGGCTATTGCAGCGTCTGGGCTGGGCGCTACAGCCCTTGCGCCCAGCTACGTTGCAGAGCTAGTCGGTTAGAACCACCTGCTTACAAAATGCTTATAACAGCAGTGCTTTCAGGCGGAGCGACGAATAATTTCGCCTAGCTGCGGCAGTAGCTGTTTGACAAAAAGGGGGCGCTGTATGAAGAAATGATCGCCCCAGGTTTCCCAGAGATGAAACTGATAGGTGTGGGTTTGCCAAGCCGCGACTTCTGATTTGGTTACGATGGTATCCTGCTGCCCCCATAGCCCCGTGATGGGGCAGGTGAGGGGTGCATTCGGCACGTGCTCATAAGTTTCTAAGAGGGTAAAATCAGCCCGTAGCACAGGCAGTATCAAATCCATTAGTTCAGGGTTGTTTAAAACGCTAGTGGGTGTTCCCTGATAATGCTGCAACCGATCAATAAAGTCTTCTTTTGATAACGTATGCATTAAAGGCGGTGCGACGGGCTGATGGGGCGCGCGGGCTGCCGAGACCCAAAGATGATGGGGTAGACATTGAACCGTTTGACGCAGCCAGCGGCAAAGCTCAAAGGCAATCAGAGCGCCCATACTATGACCAAAAAAAGCAAACGGCTGATTTAAAAAAGGCAGCATCTGAGGGCCCAATTCAGCGATAAGTGCTGGCAAAGCTGTCATCGCGGGTTCCGTAAGTCGCTTCCCTCGCCCCGGCAGCTCAATGGCGCAAACCTCTATATGTGACGGCAGCTGCTTAGCCCACGGTCGAAAAATCCAGGCAGAGCCGCCCGCATAGGCAAAGCAAAACAACCGTAGCTGGGGACTTTTCTGAGGCTGAGGCCGAACTATCCAATCACTCATGAGCTGCCATCTCCATCAGGATTTATTCTTGAGGGCACCGTTTTTTGAATAAGGCCGGGATGTCTAGCTACTGGCGACGCTAGTCCGGTATAGCTATAGCCAAGCTGGCGAAAATCTAAAACATCTTGAGCCGTGATGACTTGCTCCTCTGGTGGTGGCTGATAGAGCGCTCTTAGGTCGGTATTGGGTGGGCCGTAGTTGCCAGGTTGAGAAAGTCCACCATCCCAGGGCCACATGGGGTCAGAAAGATTGTGCCCAAAGGGTTTATCGTCCTGCGGATAGAAAGTGCTGCCGCTATGGCCCTGGTCTTGCCACTGTGCCCAGAGCCTGTCTACATTGGCATGGTGCAGCCAAAAAATAGGATCGTAAGGAGAGCAAGGAATGCTGTCCATGGTACCTAGCACATCTAGCTGATGAACAATGCCCTGATTCCAATCTGTCCAATCTACCTGGCTTCCACCGACAATAGAGTGGGCAAATGCGTGCAGTGCCCACCCTGGAACATAGCGCTCTTGTGTCTGCTGTGGATCTGGTATGAGTGCCCCTTCAATTAGCGCATTGAAGACTTCATAATTGTCAGTTTGAAACAGTCTGTCTAAGTCACCTTTGGGCAGTGGATAGCGATCAAACGGCGGAATCCCTACGAACCTTAGCAGATGCGTGCCAAGAGACTCTAGGGTAAGCGAGTCAAAATGCAGTTTTTCATTCAGCTGCCAGTCCGCAGCTAGCCCATCGGAGACCATTCCCCCCTCAAAAGTTCCTTTTTCTGCCACCTGGATATTGTTACCAACGCCGCCTGAGCCAAGGAATGTTGGCTGCAGCATAGTAGATAAGGCTTCTGGATCTGTCCAGTCCCAATAAGGGATCGTTACATCGGGGTTAACAGATTGTAGCGCTAGCTCAAAATCGAGTAGAAACTGCCGATGCCAGGGCAAAAAAGCGGGATAGCTATGGGCTGGGTTTCCCCGTGCTGGTCCAGTAGCCCCCAGACTCTGACGAAAGCCCATGGTTAAGATATGCTGCACCACAAACTGCTCGTACTGGCTGAGCGATCCCTGGGCAGATGGTGTTGACTGCAAGGTCTGGACGGCCTGAATAAAGGCCTGCTTTTCTTCGTTAGTTAGGGCGGTGACGCTTTTGCGAAGTTTCAGGTCATTGGGTGTCGATGATGGCTGAGGAAATACTAATTTGGGCCCTGATGCGTCCGGACGAGGCGGATGGTAGACACCAGCATTATTTTGAATCCGAGCGAACAGAACAATACAGACTGCGACAATGACAACAGTGCCAATGAACGCGATGAGGGTTCTCTTTGAAGTGAGTTTTTGGGTGAGCTTGAATCTTTGAATCACAGGTTACAAAAGCAAGAGAATTTTTATGCTGTTTTCTAATGCCGACTTAAAATGACAGGAATTTGACCAGGCAGCGCCTCAAAATCTAATACGAGTATCTCTAAGGAATGAGAACTCAATAAATCGGCTGCTAATCCAGCTGTCCTACTCGGGGAGAAAGCCATACCAACGACTACGCTCAGGGCACGGTGCCAAAAATGCTGATGGCTAAACGACTTTAGAAGAGGACATATGATATAGCATGGTATCCCATCTCATTGTTTTACGATGTTTTTAGAGAAGTCTCCTGACAAACCCTTGGAGGCGACGACGGCAGCTTGTCGCTATTGCTCAGAAGTCTCTCAACGAAATAAAGAAGATCCTATTGGCACTGCTATTTCGGCCCGGCAGTGGCTATTTATTGAAGTCTCGCAGCCCTGGGCAAAAAATCCCTGGCAGACACAGGGCCAAGACCTCTTAGCCGTCTTTGATCGGGTAGAAAAGCGACCTAAGCTATGGGCACAGCTAAGAATTTTAGCGATCGCACCTGATAAAGAATGGTCAGCGCCAGAAAAATGCCATGTCTTCTTTTATCAACAGCCTAACGGCCCTACAGCGGGCTACCGGCAACTGCACCACCATGTGCCTGCTAGTCAGCTCGCTCAGCTGGTAGAAGCGCACCTGTTTCAGCCCAAAAAGCTGGCAGCGTTTGAGCCTTTCCGCCTGCCAGCCGCTCGCGCTCTGTTTGTGTGTACTCATACACGATATGATTTGGCCTGTGGCCGGTTTGGCACGCCGCTCTATCGCACATTGCGATCTCAGTACGCTGGGCTTCACCAGTTAGATTCCCCTCAGCCAGATTCCCAGCAATTACCATCCCATCAGAGTCAAACAGGCCTACAGACAGCGCCGCCTCAATCCCTGAGCGTTTGGCAAACCTCTCACTTTGGCGGGCACAATTTTGCCCCAACGCTAATCGATTTTCCAACGGGACAATTTTGGGGACACCTCACCCCAGAAAACTTAGATGCACTGATTTATCGACGAGGAGACCTTTCTAGTCTGCTACCTTGCTATCGAGGATGGGCTGCGCTAAACAAATGGGGGCAAATTGCCGAGCGATCGCTTTGGATGCGGTTCGGGTGGGTCTGGCTCACGGTGCCTAAATCAGCCCATATCATTCGACAGGATCGAGGGCGATGGCGTGACTGGCTGATTCGGCTCGTTTTAGGGAAATACCCTTCCATCCGTGCTCAGTTAATTGTTCAAAAACTTTTACAGCGCCTAAGCTGGGCAGAGATTACCGTTAGATGGGAAGCAACGCCTGAAGTTGCCTCAGGGCGATCTCACATTCGAGTAGAGGTCAGCCACGAGGTTTTGACACAGACAAAATCAGGGCGGGAGCAACCCCTGACTCAAGTCAGGCAGTACAAGACATTAGAGCTGACACAGCTAGAAAAATAATGTTTAAAAATTCAGGTGGTACTTAGTAGCTCATCGTCACGTTAACTTATCGATATTTATTGCCAATAAGGCAAAAGGAAGTGTATGCTTTTTATCTGTCAGTAGTCTCTCGGTGCAATGGATTCATGATTTATGATAACTGTAGGCCAGTTATCTATTGAGACAGAATCTTTTGAGAATAGCTCTTAATAGTATCTCTATTTTAGCGACTCACTCAATTAGACTTGATGACACGATAGGCAGCGCAGAATTATGGATATAGCCATGCGAATTGGCAACAAAGCCATCGACACGTCTACGATGGTCAACAAACTGTTGCAATATCGGCTGTTAGAAACGTTTGTGAGAGAAACGATAACGGATGATTTGATTGCGCATATTGAATGTGACCCAACAGAAGCGTTTGCCGCATTCTGTCAACGTCGTCAGCTGTCGAGCGAAGAGCAGCAGGCAGAATGGCGAAAAAAAGAGCATTTTAGCCCCGCGCAAATGAAAGCGGAGGCCGTTAGGGAATATCGCCTACAGCAGTTTAAAGAAGACACTTGGGGCGATCGCATTCAAACTTATTTTCTACAGCGCAAGCCCCAACTAGACCGGGTTATTTACTCTCTGCTTCGGGTGAAAGAAGCAGGCGTTGCCCAAGAACTTTACTTTCGCCTCTGTGATGATGGCGTTGCCTTTAGCGAATTGGCAAAGCAATATTCTGGTGGACAAGAGGCTCAAACGGGCGGTCTGGTTGGCCCTGTAGAACTAAGTGTGCCACACCCCATGCTTGCAAAAATGTTGCGTGTAAGCAGTCAAGGTCAGCTGTGGGAACCGACCAAAATCGGAGACTGGTACATCATTGTTAAGTTTGAAAAACAGATCCCGGCGCAGCTAAATGAGCCGATGCGGCAGCGACTGCTCAATGAACAGTTTCAGTCACTGATGCAGGAGAGACTTCAGGCGAGCCCAGTCAAACTGATGCCAAAGCCTGCGGTGGTGAAAAATACAGCAGTCGGTCAAGGATCCCAGTTAAAGGAATCCCAGACAAACAGTGACGGTGATCAGCCTATGGCTGATCAACCTGTTCCAGCCGGAGCCGTGGAGGTGAGTGCGGCCCGTGCCTAATCAGCCACACCGTTCGCCAGTACCTATATCAGCTCACGTTTCAACAAACTCAACAGCCATCACACCAACAGTAAAAGTATTGGGCTGGGTGAGCCTGTGCTCAGACTTCGCGAGCAAAATGGTATATCCCATTACGCCGCTCTTTTTAACGGTGGTTTTGGGCGCACCTGTTTGGACAGTTGGAGTCATTGAGGGGTTGGCAGAAAGTGCCGCGAGCTTGCTGAAGCTATATTCTGGATGGTTGTCAGATCGGGCGGGAAAGCGAAAGCCATTTGCAGTGACAGGATACGGTTTAGGTGCGCTGTCTAAACTGGGCTTAGCTATGGCGGCTAGCTGGCTAATGGTGCTGGCGGCAAGGCTGTTGGATCGAGTTGGGAAAGGGCTGCGAGCGGCCCCGCGTGATGCCCTCATAGCGGAAAATTGTGCCCCTGAACAGCGGGGACAAGCCTATGGACTACATCACAGCTTAGAAACTGTAGGTGAAGTCTTAGGGCCGCTGGTCGGCTTTGCGTTTTTGTTGCGCTACACAGAGCAATATCGGGGGGTGTTTGCAATAGCCTTCGTGCCTGCCCTGTTTGGTGTGTTGCTACTGCTGTGGAAAGTACGCGAACCGCAGACGGAAGTCGCAGAGAGAAACCGGCCCAAATTTACATTTCAAGGGCTGAGTGCATCATACCGGCAGTATCTATGGGTTGTTGTACTGTTTGGATTAGGGAATTCATCTGATGCCTTTTTGCTGGTGCGATCGCAGGATTTAGGCTTTGATGGATTGGATTTGCTCCTACTATATGCTGCTTTTAATCTGGTGTCGGTAGCGTTAGGCGTTAGCGTTGGCCGCCTGTCTGATCGGGTGGGCAGACGGCCATTACTGATTATGGGCTATGGGCTATTTGCGCTGGTTTACTTAGGGTTTGCCCTTGCCCAAACGCCTGGGCTTATTTGGATTCTATTTTTATTTTATGGGCTGTATGACGCACTGACGCGCGGCGTTCAAAAGGCGCTTGTTGCCGATTTGGTACATTCTGATCGGCGAGGGGCAGAAATTGGCACTTTCCACATGCTGACGGGATTGGTGGCGCTGCCTGCTAGCCTATTAGCGGGTTTTCTCTATGTGCAGGTATCGGTGGGTGCACCGTTTTATGTCAGTGCGCTGTTAAGTGCGATCGCAGCGCTTTTCCTGTGGCGGCTGCCACTACCGATGCGTTAGGTCAACTTAGCTACGCTTTCTTTTCTCATTTCTGTTTATCGAAACCTTTTGTTTAACCCTTTTATCTAACCTGTGCTTGCCTCACTCCATCGTTACTTTTTTAAAGCTAGAAACCTCCTCAACCTAGTGCGACAAAGCATTGTTGACCGCTGGCGTCTCTACTCCCTAACCGGCTCTGTTCAGTGGCTACATGGGCCTAGCACACTATTGACTAACCAGACAGAGGCGATTGTCCTTTGCGTTGTAAAAGACAGTGAGACGTTAATTGAGGCATTTATAGAGCATTATCTATCAGCGGGATTTAAGCATATCTTTTTTCTAGATAATG
>JBCBKQ010000253.1:0-8462 GCA_038521595.1 Cyanobacteria bacterium J06627_28
AGCGGGTGTTTGAATCAGCTGTGTATTGGTTGCCCCTCTCGTAACTACGGTGAGCTGTGGCATTTGACCAGAGCGGGCTGATAACTGTTGAAGTAGCGTCAGCAGTTGAGAGATTGTTTGCTGCGATCGCGATTGAAGCTCCTGCCCAGATGGTTCACCTTGTCTCTGAGAAGATTTAGCCACTACATAAACAATCTTTTGTGGCAGAGGCTCCACAGTTGCAATCGTTGCAAGTTCTCCTTGACTAGCTTCATCCGTTAGCCAAATGAGTTGTTTTTCTCTTTGATTATTCTCCAATCGTTCTGCTAGGAGGGGCGCTACAGATGCGCCAGATTCGGCAAGTACCAATACGTTATTGGCTTCATCTGCGCTGTCATTACTGACCACAATCACCGACTGCGGCAAATCTTGCTTGCCGGGTTCTGATACCACAGGCAGCACAGAAGCAAATCCAGCCGCTCGGAGCTGCGATCGCCATTGCTCAACCGAAAGTAAGGGATGCGTGCTGCGCTTCCACCAACCCTCGGTCATGCCAAAAATCAGATCGAGCCAGAGTAAAGGGCGAGTGCCTTCTAAAAGGATGAGTTGGCCGCTGGGGATGAGAAGCGATCGCACATTCTCTAAAACCTGTTCAATATCTGCTGTTGCATGTAGCACATTCGCTGCAATGACAACGTCATAACTATGCGCCTCAAAACCCTGAGCTTTGATCGGCTTCTCAATATCTAATGTTTGATAGGACAAATTCGGGTAGTCAGCAAAACGATCTTTTGCCTTTGCCAAAAATAGCGAAGAGACATCTGTGAAGGTATATTGGACTTCTTCCTTTAGGCCACCTAGCAACTGCGCTGTAGTACCGCCTGTACCTGCTCCAATTTCTAAAATGCGCAGCGGTCTATCTTTCTCAGCAATGAGCCTCTCGACTATCTGTTGGACCTGCTGATTCATCAACTGTGCGCCTGGTGAAGCGTGATACAGATGAAACAGTTCATTAAGTTGGCCATCTGGCAACAGCAATGTGAGCGGATCGAGCTTCCCTTGCAGCACATCGGCTAAGTGAGTTCCACAGCGGTGAATAAGTGCCAATTCCGCTTTGGCTTCTGGATACTGCGCGACTAGCTTTTGTTGAATATGCTCTAAGGACGCTACGGATGTGTCGGACTGAGTAGCCTGCGAGACAGCCGTGACTAGCTGACTTAACAGGGCTTGATGCTTAGGAACAATCTGCCATGAATGCAGCCATTCCTCAGCTCGTAGGGTTTGTGAGAGTTCTCTTGATGGGAGTTCTCTTGTCCCGTTTGTTTGCTGCTGTAGCTGAGCAAAGGCGACAGAGATATAGTCTAAACTCAGTCTATCTAGCTGCGGTAGGAGAGTGAGGTAGCGCTGTATTTCGTCGCGCTCTAGAGATTTCGCGAGCTGGCTGCTTACATTCGCAACGATAGAGTGAACAGCCTCAGACGAGACAACCGCTGGCAACGGTGCGGCTTGCCAGTCGAGGGTGTAGAGCCAATCTGCAAGTGCCTGTGAAGATCGTTTGGTCGATAAGTTCAGTACTTGCGCTTTGCTAGCAGGCTGAAGTCTAAGCTTTTTCAGCGTGACTAGCCGCTCTCCCCTTTCAGAGATTAGCTCAATATCTGCTAATAACCAGCCGTCATAGGGCGTGACTTCTACATAGCTCCAAAGCTCTACATGATCAAGGCTATCAACATACAGCTTTACTTGTCCGATAGCGGCAGGTAGATAGGTTTGCGTGTCTGTCTGAGCATCTGTTCGATGAACCAAGATGGCCGCGATGCTTTGCAGGCAAGCATCCATTAAAACAGGGTGCAGCCGATAGTCTTTTCGAGTAGATAGCAGGTTGTCACTTAAACGTAAGCGGCTGAGCGCCTGGGTTTGGCTCACCCAAACTTGTTGAATAGCCCTAAAGCGACTTCCGTAGGTGATTCCCTGCTTTGCTAAGCGCTGATAGCAGTCTGTGATCGCAATTTCTACAGAACATTTTTCTCGAAGCTCTTCGATATCTAAACGGTCTAGCTTCTCATCAGGAAGAACGCTATCAGCGTCTAGGTAGCCGCTGGCGTGGAGCTGCCATGTTTCATCTTTTGTATTGCTCGATGCTAGGCTGAAAATTTCAAACCGCTGCTGGTTTTCTCCGGGCGTCAGCACGGTCTGAACAGTGGTCGGTTCGTCTAGTAAAAGCGCTTGGTAAAAATGAACATCACGTAGGACATAGGCTGTAGATGGCTGCAATGAGGTCGCTACAGCCATTTCTAAGTAGCCAACCGCTGGGAGAACGGTTGCGCCATAGACCTGATGGTCTTGGAGAAAGGGAACAGAAGTTGGGGTGAGGGTGTTGTTGAAGTAGGTTGTCGTTGTACTGGCTAAGGGGAGGCGATCGCCCGCCAAAGGATGCCACCTCGCTCCAGTCTGCTGTCTAGATTTTTCTTTAATATAAATCCAGTGACGCTCTCTTTGAAAGGGATAAGTGGGCAAGGCAACAGGGTTCCCGGCAGAACAAGGCCACTGAATCGCGACGCCACCCGCATAGAGCTGACCCAAGCTAGAGAGCATCGTTTGCCGGTCATTCGAGCGATTGTCTCGCGACGGATGAAGGCTGGGCAACCACTGAGCCGAAAGGACTTCTGGGTGAGTTTCTAAGCAAACTTTGCCAAGGGTAAGCAGCGTTGGCCGAGGTCCAATTTCTACAAAAATATCGTAGTCATTGCGAGCGAGCGTGTCTATCGCTCGCCAAAACTGGACGGGTTGACGAATGTGTTTTTTCCAATAGTCGGGCCAATCGGTTGGCACTTTATCGGCAGTGGCCTGAAGAATCTTGTTGCCAGTGACCGTAGAGATAAAGTCAAGCTTGGGCCGATCGTAGCTGATTTGCTGAGCCGCAGCTATGAATGGTTCTAGCACCGGGTCCATGAGCGATGAGTGGAACCCGTGAGAAACCCTCAATGATTTAGAGTGAATGCCCTGGTTTACCAACTCTTGTAGAACCGCGTTTAAGACGGTTTTTGGACCTGATAAAACCGTATTTAACGGACCATTATCGGCGGCGACAACAACACTTTCTCGCAGGTATGGCGTGACTTGAGATGCAGCCGCCATGACAGCGGCCATGCCACCGCCTACAGGCAGTGAGTCCATCAATTGGGCCCGCTGACAGATGAGACGCAGCCCATCTTCCCAGCTCATAATTCCAGCAGTACAAGCAGCCGCGTATTCGCCAATGCTGTGACCAAGGACGGCATTAGGGGTAATGCCCCAGGATTTCCAGAGTTGGGTAAGCGCGTATTGGAGAGAGAAGAGAGCGGGTTGGATGTTGGTAGAAGAGGGGGAGAGGGGGAGAGGGGGAGAATACGTAGGTTGGGTTTCATCTAACCCAACCTCATCTATATCAGCACCATAGCCAAGCACCCCAACCAAATCAATCCCCATTTCAGAAAGAATATTGGCGCAGTCGTCAATGGTTTGCCGAAAAACAGATTCCGTTTCGTAAAGTTGGCGACCCATGCCAATGGCTTGTGCGCCTTGTCCCGTAAACAAGAATGCGATTTTAGGCGATCGCTTTGAGGATATTCCTGTCGCGATCACACAATCCTTCCTATCAACAAACGCAGCAAGTTGATTACTCGCTTCCGTAGCATTAGCGGCAGTCAGTGCGAGGCGATAGGAGAAGTGCGATCGCCTATCCCAAGCACTCCAGCACAAATCCCGAAAAATTACCGTTTGATCAGCCAAAAAATCGACATAGCGACCAGCCAATACCTTCAGTGCGGCTGAAGACTTTGCAGAGAGCATAAGCAGTTGAGGCCTCTGTTCGCTGTCTTCTGCTCTCTTGTCAGAATCATTGACAGCGCTTACAGGTGCAGATTCAACAATCACATGTGCATTCGTTCCGCTAAAGCCAAAAGCGCTAACCCCTGCAAAAATTGAAGCACTGTCTTGAGAAGACCAAGCCTCTCCATCGTTCGTCCATTCCATCGCCTGTTGAATTACGCGAATAGGCAACCTTTCCCATTCAATATGAGGACTCGGCTGTTGAAAATGAAGATGCGCGGGCAGTGTGCTATGCCGCATCGCCAACACAACTTTGATTACTCCCGCGATGCCAGCAGCCGCCTCCAAATGGCCGATATTTGTTTTTACAGAGCCAATATTCAACGGTTGCTGCTGAGAATGACTGCGGCCAAAAACCGCACCCAGCGCGCCGACCTCTATTGGATCACCCAAAGCAGTCCCTGTACCATGCGCTTCCACATAGCTAATCTGTTCTGGTTTGAGGCGTGCATTCTCCAGCGCCTGACGAATCACGCGCTGTTGCGAAGGGCCATTTGGAACCGTCAGCCCCCCGCTACGCCCATCTTGATTCACTGCCGAGCCTCGAACAAGCGCCAAAATGTTGTCACCTTGAGCGATCGCATCCGAAAGCCGCTTTAGGACAACGACGCCACAGCCCTCAGCCCGAGCAAATCCATCCGCGCTCGCGTCAAATGTTTTGCAGCGTCCATCGGGCGCAAGCATATGCGCCTTAGAGAAATTGATACTGTACTCGGGTGCGAGAATGCGATTGACTCCGCCTGCCAGCGCCATCTCGCATTCTTGATGACGCAAACTTTGACAGGCTAAGTGAAGAGAAACCAAAGAAGAAGAACAAGCCGTATCGACCACTAGGCTAGGGCCAGTAAAGCCTAGCGCGTAGGAAAGACGCCCCGCCGCCGAACTGTGAGAATTACCCGTGGCAAGATAGGCATCAATCTCGGTTTCGTCTCGGGCCGACAAGTACTGAGCATAGTCCTGGCTGCTCATACCAATAAAAACGCCTACAGAGCGGCCTGCCCAACGCCCAGGCACGATGCCGCTATCTTCCAAGCTCTCCCAGCTCACTTCCATCAGCAGTCGCTGCTGCGGGTCAAGGCTAGCCGCCTCCCGAGCAGAGATATTGAAAAAGCTCGCGTCAAAGGTTTTCAGATGATCAACAAAACCACCATTTCGAGTGACAATTTTGCCTGGAGCATCAGGGTTAGGGTTGTAGTATGCCTCAGCATCCCAGCGATCACTCGGCACTTGAGTAATCGCATCTCTCCCTTCAGACAGCAACTGCCAAAATAAATCTGGATTATCAGCACCGCCAGGGAACCGACAACCTAGCCCGATAATCGCAATGGGCTCATAGCGAATATTGTCTGACGCCGCTAGCTTGCCCTGTAGTTTTTCAATCGCCTGCAGCGCACGAGCCATACGCTGATCATTCTGGTTCGGGAGGGTCATCCTACTTCACCTCCCACAGATTCATTGCCCAAAATGCTGTCAAGCTCAGCGAGCTTTTGATCCATTCTCTGGGTGAGATCGTCTGCGGATAATTCAGACGTTAAAGGCTTCTTTTCTGAGACATCTGACAAAAGAGAAGGCTCATTCGAGATCAGCTGCGATGAAAGGTAGCTCAGCAGCGCCTCTACCGTTGGATAGTCAAAGACTAAAGTGCTCGGCAAAGAGATTTCCAAATCTGTTTGCAGACTGTTTTTTAGCTCTAGGGCAGTCAGTGAATCCATGCCGAGATCAAAGAAACCCGCTTGACGATCTAGCTCACTGTCGTTGAAGCCAAGCGTCTGGCAAATTTGCTGACAAACATGGGCTTCGAGTGCTGTTCTCTGTTGGGCGGCAGGAATGCGTTTCAAAGTCTGGATGAAATTTATGTTATGTCGCTGTTCAGCTTTTGAACCATGTAGTTCTTGTTGTTGAGTCTTTACTGCACTAAAAAGAGATTGGTCTTTTATTGCAGGCTGCGATAGAAAGCTTGGCCAGTGAATCGGAGCAATACCCACCTGCGCTTCTGTCGTAGTCCACACATTTTCTAGCTGAGCGAGTCCCTGATTTGGATTGATCAGGCCAACACCAAAGAGCCCTTTCAGAGTCTCTTTTTCTTGATATTTCAGCGCTGATCCCACCATAGACCAAGCGCCCCAATTAATGCTGAGTGCAGGCAAGCTAAGCTGCTGCCGGTAGCGAGCAAGCCCATCTAAAAATGCGTTAGCCATTGCATGGTTGGCTTGACCCGGAGACCCTAGCAGCCCAGCCGCCGAAGAAAAGAGAATGAAAAAGTCGAGTTTCTGTTCATAATGCTGAGTCAACTTATGCAAATTCCACGCGCCAGTCACCTTCGGTGCCAGGACTTTGTCCAACTGCTCTGAACTCATCTGCTGAATCAGCACATCAGACAGTGTACCTGCGGCGTGAATAATACCGCGCAGGAGCGGACTGGAGGCGTCTGATTTCTGAAATATCGCCTGTTCTATCGCTGCCTCGTCGGTAACGTCAGCAATCACCACCTCAATATGAACGCCGCTCTCTTCCAACTGTTTAATCTGAGCGCGAGCATTTGCAGCGGGCTCACTGCGACCTAGCAGTACCAAATGCCGCGCACCGCGCTCAGCCATCCAGTTCGCCATGACTAACCCGAGTCCGCCAAATCCACCCGTAATCAGATAGCTTCCATCGGCAGCAAGTTGTATATTCTGCGGTTGAATGTCGCCTGCTTTACTGCCTTTGACAACAACTTTGCCTGTATGCTTAGCCTGTTGCAGCGTGCGAAAAGCCTCTATCGTATTCTCTTGGGTGAATGAGGTGAATGGCAGCGGAGCCCACTGACGGGACTCTACTTGCTGGCGCAGATGCCGCAGTATGGGCTGCACCTGCTGAGGTTGCTGACAAAGGTGAGAGAGATCTACTGTAAAGTGCTGAACGTCAGGCCGCTGCTGTGCAATCTGCTCAGGCGTAAGACCGTCGCCTTTGCCAATTTCTACAAACCGTCCGCCCTGGCCAAGTGCAGCCAAGCTCTTAGCCCGAAACTCTCCTGGCAAAGAATTGAGTACAACATCAACGCCTTTACCCTCAGTTCTTTCCAGAATCTCTTCAGAAAACGCCAGCGTACGCGAATTCATGATGTTAGTGACGCCCAGCGATTCGAGCGTGCCCCACTTGCTAGGACTTGCTGTGGCATAGATTTCGGCACCTATGCGTTGTGCAATTTGAACAGCTGCTTGCCCCACACCGCCTGTGGCCGCGTGAATAAGAACCCGGTCGCCCGCCTTTAACTCTGCTAGCTGACAAAGGCTGTAGTATGCCGTAATAAAAGCGACTGGCAGTGTAGACGCGGCCTCTGCGGAGAGGTTTACTGGGACAGGCGTGACCAAATCGTGATGAACAGTGACATAGTCAGCAAAACTGTGAGATGCGATCGCCATCACCTGTTGGCCAACAGACAATCCAACAACAGACTCTCCGACTGCCGTCACTTCACCTACACACTCACATCCGAGCGGCGCTGCTTCAGGATATTGCCCCATCGCAACTAACACATCACGGAAGTTAAGCCCAGTTGTCTGAATCTGTATTTCAACTTCATTCGCTCCCGGTTGTTGACGCGAAGTCGGTTTCCAAGCTAGTCCTGACAGACTTCCGGCCTGCTTGACTACTAGCTGACCAGACAAATTTGGATTTTCTACATAATCCTCTATGAGAGCAACTCTCCGCTCCCCGTTTTGGTACTTGATCTGAGTCTCAGGTGATGCTGATAGCAGCTCTTCAACAACCTGCTGATGAGTCTCAGCCTGGATATGAGTGCAGCGAAGCTGAGGATGCTCTATCTGCGCGGTTTGGCACAAGCCCCAAAGTCCACTGTGAATTAGCTGAGAGGCAGGTGTCGCACCTATACTGACGAAGTAGAGTCTGGGTTGCTGCGGCTGAGCTGCAAAATGCTGGATAGTTGACAGCGCTTGATGATACAGAGTGGTTGCATTCTGACTCACATTACTACCAGTACCGTCTGCCACATCAGAGGGAAGTAGATAGATCACGCCTTGGGGCGATTCATCAGCAAAGCGCTCTTGTAACTGTAGAGATTGAGAGAAAAATTCTACCTTCTGTCTCTTAGATTTTAGTGCCGTTGATACTAGATTTGCTTCAGCAGTATTGCCTTGCATTGCCCAAGATCTGGATGTTGTCTTCTCATTTTCAGGCCACTGAGCCAGAATAACTGACTGTGACAAAGCGTACTCTGTTGCCGCTTCTGATGGCTCGACGACGGCTGACTTAAACCCTACGGACGTCAACAAAGTTTGCCACTGGCCTGCCGAAATCAGTGGGTGATTTGCCCGCAGGTGAGTATCTGTAAATCGCCACCAGCCAGACGTTAGCCCAAAGATTAGATCGATCCAGGCGACTGACTGAGTGCCTTCTAGCAGTACCAGCTGTCCACCAGGAACTACCAGTTGGCCTACCTGCTTGAGCGTTTGTGTCAGGTCAGCTGTTGCATGTAAAACGTTGGCAGCGATGACAATATCAAAGTCAGCCGCAATAGGTTGCTCAAGTATGGGGTTCTCAATATTCAGCAGCGCGTAGTCAACAAAAGAGAATTCTGAGAATCGTTGCTTTGCAGCGCTGATAAACCGAGGAGA
>JBCBKQ010000254.1:0-8291 GCA_038521595.1 Cyanobacteria bacterium J06627_28
TCGAGTCTCTCCTTGCCCATACCTGTTTTTAACAGGTCTTTTTAGCGTTATTTTTTTGATTTAGTCAAGCGCATTCTGGGTGTTTTGAATCAGCCTATTCACGAGCCTAGATTCTGCATAGCCTTATGACGTTCACGCTTCACGATCTTCTCTACTTAGGTCTTTTGACCCTGGTCGTCTCAGTTACCATGCTGGGTTTTAGTTCTAGAGTAGGCAGGCTCGAAAGCAAGATAAGTCGAGTAGAGCGCGGCCTTACCCTCCTAATGGAAAATGCAAATCTGGAGATGCCCTCACTGCTATCCGAGCGCGTAAAGCAAATCGCCAAAAACCCCAAACGAAAAATAGAAGCTATTCGCGCCTATCGAGAAGAAACCGGCGCAGGGCTGAAAGAAGCGAAGGAAGCTGTTGAAGAATTTATGTCGCGCGATCGCTAACTGCCCCCTTTCCTCTCCCCTTGAATGAAATTGCTATGAGATTGCTATGATTAGGCAGTAGTAACTTTTATAGGACTTACTTCACCATGGCTCAACAGCTTAAGCGCTGGGAGTCACCCCGTCGAAAAGGCCGAAATCACAAAGGACGCGGTGGGTCTGCAAAGCAGCGCCAGTACAAAAAACGACAAAAGCTTCTAATGAAGCGGCTGAAGGAAAACGTCAAAGACAGCACCCAACAAAAAACTCAACCAAAGAACGCTAATCGTTCTTCTGGAATCAAAAAAGGAGTAGCCCGTGAGCCACTCCTTTTTTTTGACTGTTTTTTTGACGACTGTTTTTTGACGACTGTTTTTTGACGACTGTTTTTTGACGACTGTGCTTATGGCTAAATCATCAAATTTCAATACGCTTACAGCCGCTGTCCAAAAATATATTCTTACTTTTATCCACATTCCCTCACCTAATGTCGTACGCGCTCGATGGGTAAAGCTGCTCAAAGAATTTTGAAGGCCTTGTCATAGCTGAGTCAGCGACTCATGAGGGGCAGCACCCCTCGCCCAAAACCCTGACCTGTAAAGGGTTTTAGAAGATTGACCTGACTTAAAACTTTGCAAAAAGTGCGTGAGTATGAGCATCACCTGGGCAATATAAGCCAAGACACTTGGTCGAGCCAAGAAACAAACGCTATAGGTTCAGGGCGTCCGTTGATAAAACTCCAAAAGCAACATTCATCTGTTAAAACGGCGCTCTACTATGTGCGAGTAAAGACCCATAGCAACCACAATTTATTTGCGCCGAGCAAGGGCGATATCGCTGACAATGACACACTTGCAGCCGCACTTGCACAAATCGTAGCTGATGAGCTGCTGCAGCTTATTCGTAGCCGTCAGGGCGTTTCCCTTTCTGATTGGATCCTTGAGCCTGATTCGTTACACGCCATTGTGTCCTTAGAAAATGACCGCGTCCATTCCGACAGCAAAACAGGTAAGCCTCGCGACCTAACGGCCTTTATCGCGGCTCTCAAAGCGGCCACAGCCAAACGCATTAATCTCATGCGCAACCAGCCCGGCTCTTCGGTTTGGCAGCGTAGCTACCAAGAACAGCGAGTAGAAGACGACCACATGCTCTTTCGCCTACAGAAGAAGCTCAGCGAGTCAGACAGCATCGTTCTTTCTAGTTAATCGGCCCGGTTAATCGGCCTAGTCAGGCTACTTAATCGGCTGACGAGTCAGCGAATTGGGCGGCTTTAATCAGCTTCTATCACAAAGACTTCGTAGCGCTCATAGTCTTCTGAGACTTCTTTGATGACGCGAATAGGCCGAACATCGCCTGGCAGCATCGGTGCACCGCTACCAGCCACCACATAGGTCTCGTTGCTAACGATTAGCTGATTGCGCTTATCAAAAAAGTCTACCCGCAGCTTGAGACCGCGAATGGCTGTATCGCCCGTGTTAGTCGCAGCCCACTCTGCATCAAAGTAATTGCTAAAGTTGCTCGTAAAGCTCTCGCTCCGGCTACCCAGCGCAAAACTGATTTGCGGCGGCTGACTAACATCCCACTCATAGGCGACAGGCGCAGGCTCTGCATAGCTTTCAGACGCTGGCAGCTGGTCAATTGTCGTCATGCTCAGGCGCAGCTTTGCTAGCTGGGGCGTGATTTCTTCCAGTAGCTTAAAAGCACTCTGATCGCCCGGTCGCAGGGTTGCCCCTGACTCTCTGACGGCTTCTACATCGTCGGCCGCAATGACAGTTCCATTGGCATCAAAGTACTCCACCTTGAGACGCAGAGCATCTATTTCCTGCTGACCATCGTTAATCAGTACGGCCTGTAGCTCATAAAAAGACTTCTTTTCGTAGTTTTTTAATCGAGAAAGTCGCGCCTCTACCGTCAGCCCAGCGGCCTCGAACTCTACGGGGATATCAACCTCGGCAGCAGCTGACGCACTAGGAGACTCAGCAGCGCGCTCCAAGGAGGAAGAGGAGGAGGGACTGGTGACCGCGTTTGAGCCGCTCTCTAGCGCATGGATAGGCCACCAAACGAGAAAGCCTACACCCGAAATCACAGAAGCTGCGATCGCAAACTTCAAAACGTTAGCACCCACCTGCTGAGGACTCAGCCAGCTCGGCTGCGGTTCCAAAGACTTGATCGTCGCAGCCGCTTTTTGATCGCTAGGCTGAATCTCTAGGGCGCGTTTGGCCAGTGCAATACTTTTTGCCTTGTCTTTTGAAGACTTTTTAGCTTGGTAGCGCTGGCTGTAGGCCTCACTTAGGCTATGTATGGCGTCTAGGTTTAGCGGGCTGAGCGTCGTAGCCTGCGTTAGCTCTTCTATGGCGTCATCCAAGCAGTCAACGCTGAGATAGTTTCGCCCCCTGGCTAAATGTGCTTGCGCCTGCCGTTCAACCGCCTCAATATCTGCTTCACTCAGGCCAACATCTGTCGCAAGGGACGTCAGCGTCTCAGACGTCAGCGGCGCTTCCCAGGCCAGCAATCGCTGAACATAGGTTTCAATAATGCGATCTGAAGCACCAGAACTGGCATCAGAATTAGGGGTGCGATTCATACAAAACTCCGATTACCGCGTATCTCTCCACCTGTCTACAAAGGCCGTCACAAAGATCCTTAAATGAGCGGATCCTCAAATGAGCCTACCGAATAAGGGCATCGTTGCGTATCCGTAGTCCTATCTGTCTCTGTGCTCTATCTTGATACAGCCCTGACACAGCTCAAATCGCTGACTCAAATAATTGGCGGCTTGAATAAGCTAAATCAAACAAACTTGACCAGCTCAATCAGCTTGCCAAGGGCAATTCGCTTTGGCTTGGCTGACGTAGCATCAGCCGCTAGCTCGTATATACCGCTGCCATTGGTGTAAACCACCGTACCCTCTGCACTCAAATCGTAAGACAGCACAGAGGTTGCCAACACTTCAGGCACGCCCTGCACACCCTGCCTGACCAGCTCCCAAGTTTTAGGCACTAGGGCAGGCGCGTCAGCGTCTTCTTGATGACGCTTGGCTCTATTGTCTGGCGATAGGGCTTCACCCCAGGCCTGCAGGGTTGTCTGCTTATCGACTTCTTCGCGAGTATCAGCCGTAATCAGCGGCTTCCCCGTAAATAAATTTGAGAAAGCATTGAAAAAACCCAAAATCGCTAGCAGCAGTCGAAAAGGAATCAATAAAATTTCTTTGAGCGCCTTTAACAAGTTGAATCCACCCATGCTGACCTTATAAGGCCGCCGGATGTAGTAGAGCCGACCGTCTGCATCCATTTGTGGCCCTAATAAATCAGACTTTGGATCTTCGGCCAGAGTTGTAATCTGCTGACTTTCAGCATCTAACTTTTCAATAGAGAAAGGAGAGCGCCCTGTAATAAAACCTTTGCCATTGCGGCTGATGCCTGCTGATTGATACACCAAAGATCGTTTGCCTGTCCACTTGGGTGCGAGATCAAGAGAATCGCCTTCGGTCAGATCTTGTGGGCGAACGGCGTCGGGCTTCATGGTAGCCAGGTTGACGCTGCCGGTTTTGTACAGTTTGGTGCAGGCCAGCAGGTTTTGCTCGGGGTCAAAGTCCAGATAGCTCACCCGAAATTCTGTGTTGTGAAAGAGGCGATTTTCGCGATCGCACTCCACTTCGAACCGAAACAACCCGCCCATATCATCAGACTCTAGGCTGTATATCAGCTCGTTGCCCGGCAAGGCGCACAGACTCGTGATAGACACCGGAACTAAAGCCTCCGCCTGCTGGTCTATTTGTTGGAGAACCTGGGGCGATCGCGTCATCGCCTGAATGCCTCGATTTTTCAGTGCTTGCTTCCTTTGAATCTGTAGCCGCCGCTGCTGCAACTGCTTACCAAAATCACTCTCAATTTCCTTGAGGGGTGTTTCGGGCTGCTGAAGATACAACCGGCCTTGAGAAAGATACGCAATTGACATAGCACTACAGGGGCAAAATTGTCAGCGCTAGTATGCCCTATCTTTGCAACTAGCTGCCACAAACCGGCAGCCAAAGACCCACCACAAAAGAAAGAAAAACCCTGCAGCAGTAGAGAAATGCAACCGTTCCAGTCAGCCAGACCACTTGTAACAATCCACCATCATGAATATCATTTGAGGCAGGGTTATGACATAAGTCACAAGAAATATGTGATTTGTCTACAAAAGCACGAAGCTACTTCCTAGAGGACAAGATGGCGGTTGCCTATCTCATCAATCAGTATCCAAAAGTAAGTCACAGCTTCATCCGCCGAGAAATCATCGGACTAGAAAAGTGCGGTATACCCATCATTCGCTACGCTATTCGTGACTGCGCCGAGAGCATCGTTGACGAAGCCGACAGGCTAGAGTTAAAAAGGACGCGCGTGTTGCTCAATGAGGTCAGCCTGGTAGGACTGCTGAGCCACCTGTTGCTGACGTTTGTGCGATCGCCCATTCGCTGGCTGCGCTGCTTTACCCTACTGCTCAAGCTCAGCCGCTGGTCACAAAAGTCGCTTGCGTACCACATGGCTTACCTAGCCGAAGCCTGCATTATTTTACGCTGGTGCAAACAAGCAGACATCACCCACATTCATACGCACTTTGGCACCAATGGCACAGAGGTGGCCATGCTCATTCACCTGCTTGGCGGCCCCACCTACAGCTTTACCGTTCACGGCCCTACAGAGTTCGACCAGCCCATGATGCTCTCCCTCAAAGAGAAAATCAATCGGGCCAAATTTGTCATCGCAGTCAGCTCCTTTGGCAAAAGTCAGCTATGCCGCTGGTGTGGCTATCAGCATTGGCAAAAAATAAAAGTTGTCCACTGCGGCGTCGATCACACCTTCTTAGAGGCTCCAAATCAGCCGATATCTCCGGTCCCTACCTTTGTCTGTGTCGGTAGACTCGTCGAGCAAAAAGGTCAGCTTCTACTCCTCGAAGCCGCCAGCCGCCTAGCCCAAAAAGGTAGAACCTTTAAGCTGTTCTTAGTCGGCGATGGCCCACTGCGATCGCAGCTAGAGACCCTCATCGACCGCTTCCATCTATCAGATAAAGTCACCATCACTGGCTGGGCCAATGGCGCAGAAGTTAGGCGACTGATTTTGATGTCTAGAGCGCTGGTGCTCCCTAGCTTTGCCGAAGGCCTCCCCGTCGTTCTGATGGAAGCACTCGCCCTGCGACGCCCCGTTATTAGCACTTATATTGCCGGTATTCCCGAACTCGTAGAACCGGGGGAATCCGGCTGGCTTATCCCGTCAGGCTCTGTAAATGCACTGGCAGATGCCATGGACGAGGTCTTGACGCGTCCGAAGGAGTCGCTAGAGGCTATGGGCAAAATCGGCGCACAGCGAGTCGCGCAAGAATACAATGCGGCCATCGAAGCCCAAAAAATTGCCCAATTGTTAAAAGAGCAGATGGGCGAGGTTTGGATTAGTGAAGAGAGAGCAAAAGACGTGGCAATGCCAAGGGTTCACTCTCAAAAAAGAACAAAGCTCTACCTTCACAGCCCTTCTCCCTCAGGAAGAAGAGAATCAGAGCAAAGTCCTTCTCCCTCAGGCAGAAGAATTTAGAAAGGAGAGAAGGAGAAGAAGCATTTAGAAGGAAGAGCCTCAGGCTGTTTTATCAACCACCACCATAAACGCCCAACCTATAAACAGTCTCCAAGCATCAAAGCTCAATCAACCCAGCAGGCGGCGTAATCTCAACCCGTCCCGCAGCCACATCTACGACGGGCACAATATCTTCCACAAAAGGAATCAATAGCGTTTTCGGCTTCTTCTTTTTCTTTTCTCGCCTAGCTTTCTTCCGTAGCTTTGCCACTGCCTTCGTCCGAATAGACTCACCCAGCAGCTGTTCCGAAGCTGTCTTTTCAGGCGCGTCCTCTGTAGGGTTTGCCTGCTCAGCTAACGCTGGCACCAGCGTCACTTCTAGCAAATCGTGCCCTGTCGTAAAAAGGTTTGTAATCTTACCCAATACGCGCTGATCAGCCTGCAGAATCACCTCCAACCCAATAAGATCATCGACATGGAACTCACCTGGATCTAGCGGTAAGCGATCCGCCGCTGGCACCATCAGCCGAGCACTGCGTAAATCTTCTGCCTGATCGCGATAGTCAACGCCCTCCAGCTTGACGAGATAGTTGTTTTTCCCCTCCAGATAGCGACCGCTCGTCAGGCGCACAGCGACCGGCTCACCGCTGGATTTCTTCAGCCAGCGCTCGCCCGGCTTAGTAAATCGCTCCGGAAAATCACTTTCTGGATAGACCTTTACATGACCGTTGAGTCCGTGGGCCCCTACAATGCGCCCAATCAGCAGCCAGTTATCGTCGTTCGTCTGTTCCATGGCTATCACAAAATTACACAGTCGCCATCGCAGGCTTAGCAGAGTAGACCTGACGCGTCAGCGTAGCCAAATGTTGAATAGCTGTAATGATTTGCGACTCAGTTGCCGTCAGACTAATGCGGAAGCACTGACGCATGTGGGGCCAATCTTCGCCGTTTAGACTTTCCTTCAGGCCAGGGAAGAAAGGACTGCCCGGCACAATGATGACGCCGTAGTTTTTCAGCTCGTTATAAAAATCCCAGTCGCTCATGGGCAAATTATCAAACCACAGCCAGCCAAAAATAGCACCTTCGCCTCGGTGCAAGCGCCAAGGCACATCGTCAGGCATGGCCTGGGTCAGCGCATTTTCTAGCACGGTGAACTTATTTTGGTAGTGGGGACGGATGACGTTTTTGGCAATGTCGGCCAGGGCGCCGCTGCGGATGGCGCGAGCTGCGATCGCCTGGCCATATCGGCTGGAGTGAATACACAAATTTGTCTGGAAGGCTTCTAAAATCTGAATGACCTTTTCGTCACCAATGGCCATCCCCACGCGCTCGCCTGGCAAGCCCGCCTTAGAAAGGCTAATGCAGTGAACAATGTTTGGCCCAAAGATGGGCGTCATCTCCGTGAAGTTCAACGCTGGGAACGGTGGCGCATAAGCTGAGTCAACGAACACGGGCACATCAAAAGGAGAGGCCAAATCAGCAATTTGCTTCACTTCATCGCCTGTCAGCACGTTCCCAGTCGGATTGCAGGGCCGAGAAAACAGCACAAATCCTGTGTTTTGATTGATTGTCAGCTGATCAAAGTCAGGGCGATACTTAAAGGAATGAGCATCTTGGCCCAACTCAATCGCAGGGCGGTATGCTTTGATGGCTTCGGGGTAGAGCGTTACACCGCCATACCCCGTATAGTCCGGGCTCAGCGGTAGTACAATGTCTTTTAGCTGCCCATCTGTGTTGTAGCCGCCGAGCGCATTGGCCGCTAGAAAGTAAAGGTTCTGACTGCCGGGCGTGATCAGAATGTTGCGTGAGGTCAAACTTAGCCCGTAGCGCTGATTAAAGTCATCTCGCACGGCTTCAATCAGGGGCTCATAGCCCTGGCTGGCACCATACCGACAAACCACTTCGCCGTATTCGTCACTGGCCAGCAAATCTTGGGTACAGTCGCGCCAGAGCTGCTCTACCTCTGGCAAAATCACTGGATTGCCTGCACTTAAGTTGATAAAATCCCTACCCGATCCTTTGTTGGCGTTTAGCGTTTCAATAATGTCTTTCATGATTGCACGCACCCCGGTCAGGTGAGACATGCGATCGCCAAACTGGGTAAGATCAAGAGTCATGGTGAATCTAAATAAATGAAATTAGAATTGAACCTAGATCAATTTTAAAGTGCTAAACCAATAAGCCATTAATCGAAGAAGACCACAGCACACTTGTCCAAAAATCTTTTTCATAGCCTATTCGATTCAATATAACCTTATTTAAAGGCCAAGACACATACAACGTTTGCCATGACGTCACAGCCCTGGCCCGATGGATAGGCATCTTTCGGGGCACA
>JBCBKQ010000255.1:0-8262 GCA_038521595.1 Cyanobacteria bacterium J06627_28
CTTTTAAAAAACAATAACAGATATGATGTTATAAATCCATAGTGTCTCTAGATGTAGAAGGAAAAGTCAAGCTATGGAATATCAGTGATAGTAAACCTTTTCTTGAAATTGACAAGTATGCTTCCCAATACGATACAAGTTCTTCTACGACAAGTGATAGAACTGTTCAATTCTCTGAAGATGGAAAATCTGTTCTTTTAAAAAACAATAACAGATATGATGTTATAAATCCATTTAGCAAAGAAACTATAAAATCTCAATTTGGTCGGGTACTCTTCTTTGAAGAAAACAGTTTGACTTCTATCACTACAACGCCAGAGCTCGAATTGCGAGATGAAAAAGGAAATTTAATCAGTGCCTTCAAAGGACATGAAACAGCAGTTGTTGGAGGTGATATTAGTCCTAATGGGGAAATAATTGTATCGGTGGGTGAAGATGGTAACGTTCACCTTTGGGGAAGAAATGGGACGTTGCTGAAAGTAATAGATCACGTAGAAAAAATAAACGATGTAGCCTTCAGCTTGAATGGTGAGTTTTTGGCCCTTGCCAGCGATGATATGTTAGTTAGTATTTATGATAAGACTGGAAATTCTGTTGTGGACAATCAGGGCAATGATATAAAGCTTTCAGGTCACACCTCCCCTGTTACAGATGTTCTTTTTAGTCCCGATGGTAAGACTCTAGCATCAGCGAGTGTTGATTTTAGGGGAAGCGAGAACGAAGTCAAACTATGGAACATTAACACATGGAAACAGATTGGTAATGATAGTACTTTTCCAAGTATTCGACCAAGTGAACAGAATGATCTTTGGTTTAGTGAAAACGGAAGGATTTTAGCATATGGAGCAATGCCAGTTAACGTTTGGCTGCTAGATCGTTCCCTTAAAGATAGAACATGGGTAAGTGAGGTTGCTTTTTATCCCCTTAGTGAGGTTCCAGACAAAGCCTTTCCAGACAACAAAGACTGGATAACAGTTAAAGGAAGTAAAGGGACTATTGTTCTATCGCTTGGCTTAGATCATTCTTTGCAACAAGCTTGTAGCCTCTTAGGCAATTACATAATGTCTAATGAAAAGCGACAAAATAGTAGGTTGTGTGACGATAATCGACAATTAAGCGTGGATTAGCAGATAAAAGCCGGGAATTTAAGTGTTTAAATCAAGAAACGGTCTTTCTTTGGGGACGAACTATATTCAAAGTTATAACTAGCAAAAGCATTCCAGATTTTTTGTTCAGTCTCCTTGCCATTAGCTTACCATTAGAGGTATCCGAGCATATCGTGAATTAAGGTGAAAAGTAGTAAGCTAGCGTTTCATTGTCATTTGAGCAGAACCTACATTGTGTGACAATGTAGGCCCTGATACGCTTTCCTCGTTCGCCTTACTGCTTTACTAGGCCTAACCGCACATCTGTCGCTGTTTGGATATGGCAGCTTAGAGGTGGCAGTTCAAAAAGAATATAGGCAACACTGAGGATCACAGGAATGAAGCGACGAGACTTACTAAAGCGCGGAACGGCTTTCACGACAGGTGTATCCCTGGCGGCTTTGGTGAATGCCTGTGGTGGCTCGACGACATCTACAAATGAAACAACTGAGGGCGCAGCAAGTGACAGCGCAGCTAGCAGCGAACCCACAGTTCTCACGGTTGTTCAAGGGGGCGGATTTCCCAACGGTCTTGACCTGCATCAAGTCGGTACCAACCGCCCTGCCTATGGGGTTTCTTGGGCCATTTATGATCGCCTTGTTTCCTTTGGTACCAAAACCCTCGAAGATGGCTCTTCCTCCTACGACTATACCGACGTCCAACCCGAGCTAGCCGAATCTTGGGAAGTCGCTGAAGACGGTCTCTCTGCTACTTTCAACCTGCGCAAAGACGCTACCTTCCACGATGGCACTCCCGTCACCGCCAAAGACGTAAAATGGTCTTACGACCGCGCTGTTTCTGTCGGTGGCTTTCCCTCCTTTCAGATGAAAGCGGGTGCCCTCGAAAGTCCTGACCAGTTCGAAATCGTTGACGACAACACCTTTAAGGTCAACTTCATTCGCAAAGACAAACTCACGCTTATGGATATGGCCGTTCCGATACCGGCCATTATGAATTCAGCGCTGATAGAACCCAACGTGACTGAAGCCGACCCCTGGGGGCTGGAGTGGGCAAACGCAAACCCCGCAGGTGGTGGAGCCTACAAGTTAGAAAGCTTTCAGCCCGAAGAGCGCGTTGTTTTAGTTCGTAATGAAGAGTGGAAATCTGGCCCACTACCGGCCATTGAAAAAGTCATTCAGCTCAACGTTCCTGAAGCCGGAAACCGCCGCGCTCTACTAGAAAAGGGAGACGTCGATATGTTTTACAACGTCTCTGAAAAAGATATCAGTGAACTTAAAGCGACTAACAACTTCACCGTTGTCTCTACTCCGATTGAAAACTGTTTGTATGCGGTCGATCTCAATACGCAGGCAGAACTTGACGGGGCAGCAAATCCCTTTAGCGACGTAAAAGTACGTCAGGCTGTTGCCTATGCCATGCCTTACGATGCCATTGTAGAAACGGCGCTCTATGGCGAATGCGTGCCTATGTACGGCGCAGAAAACAAAGCGCCTAGCACCATCGACTGGCCGCAGCCCTATCCGTATAAGACAGATCCTGACCAGGCCAAGGCGCTAATGGCAGAATCAGGCTTTCCTGACGGTTTCGATACAACGCTCGCCTTTGATCTGGGCACCAAAGAATGGGCCGAACCCATGTGCGTCCTAATTCAAGAAGCGCTCGCGCCAATTGGCATCAACGTTACGTTAGAGAAGGTGCCTAGCGCCAACTTCAGAGGCGTCTTAGTAGAAAAAAGCAGGCCGATGATTGTCAACGGATTTGGTGGCTGGCTCAACTATCCAGACTATTTCTTCTTTTATTCCTATCATGGTCAAAATGCCACCTTTAACGGCAGCTCATACCAAAATCCTGAGCTAGATGCGCTAGTAGATGCTGCCCTGAAAGCAGAAGCAGATACGCCTGAGTACGAGGAGAATGTCAAAGGGTTCTTGAAAATTGCCTTTGAAGAGATGCCTCGCATTGTGGTTGCTCAGCCTTATCTATCGGTAGCAATGCAGCCCAATGTAGAAGGCTATCAATACTGGTTCCACCGTCAGCTGGACTATCGACCACTCGCAAAGGTGTAGTATGTCTCGCCCGTCTACGCCTGTTCTGATTGCTCGCCGTATCTTTGCGGCTATTCCCAGCGTGCTGGGTGTTGTTCTCATTACGTTTATTCTCACGCGGGCGCTGCCGGGTGACCCTGCGGCCTATTTCGCTGGGCCTGCGGCTAGCCAGGAAGCCATCGATCAAATTAGGGAAACTTTGGGGCTTAATCGCAGCCTTCCAGAGCAGTTTTTCATTTACATCCAAGAACTGTTGCGGGGTGATTTAGGCAGCTCACTCACGACAGGTCAAACGGTTCTCTCTGATTTGCTCACTCGCCTGCCGGCCTCCCTAGAGCTGACGCTGGCAGGGTTGTTCTTTTCTCTTTTGCTCGCGATTCCACTTGGCATTGTTGCGGCGACGCGCCCTGGCTCTTGGATAGATCATGCTGTGCGTGTGTTAGCGACAGCAGGCGTTTCTTTACCTACTTTCTTTACCGGGTTACTGTTTATTTATGTCTTTTACTTTTTGCTTGGCGTTGCGCCCGCGCCACTAGGACGGCTCGATATTCTATACTCGCCACCGGCAGCTGTTACTGGACTATATCTCATAGATAGTCTCCTAGCAGGCGACTTTAAGCTTTTTGGGGCAGCACTTTCACAGCTGGTTTTACCTGCGATTACCTTGGGCCTATTTGCCCTCGCGCCCCTGGCTAGAGTTACCCGAGCGGCCATGCTGGCTGTGCTCTCCAGTGACTTTATTCGTGCGGCTAAAGCAAATGGGCTATCGCCGACTACCGTGCTGTTTGGCTATGCTTTTCGCAATGCGCTTTTACCGATTGTGACGACGCTGGGCGTGGTTTTCTCTTTTCTCTTGGGCGCAAATGTGCTGATAGAAAAAGTATTTTCCTGGCCGGGAATTGGCTCTTACGCAGTGTCTGCGTTGGTGGCGTCAGACTACGCGGCAGTGCAAGGCTTTGTGTTGGCGATGGCACTGCTGTATGTGGTGCTGAATTTATTGATTGACTTGCTCTACGCTGTGATTGATCCGAGGGCGGGGGTTGAGTCATGACAAGGCTAGAACCTGTGACGAGGCTAGAACCTGCAACAAGGCTAGAACCTGGGGCAAGGCAGTCTTTTATGGCTCAGGCTCGCTATGTGATTAGTGAGAATGTTGTTACGTTTGGGGCGTTTTTGTTGTTCTTTGGGTTTGTGTTGTTTGGCCTATTTGGGGGCGCGATCGCACCCTACAATCCGCTTGCCAGCGATGCTACCGTTGCCCTCTCGCCACCGACCCTGTCTCACTGGTTTGGCACAGACGACTTAGGCCGTGACATTCTCAGCCGCGTTATTGTCGCCACTCGGCTAGATTTAGGCATCGCTATCGTCGCCGTTGCGCTCTCCTTTTTTCTGGGCAGCATTCTGGGCACCTGCGCAGGCTACTTTGGCGGCTGGGCAGACCGCACCATCAGTCGCCTCGTCGATACCATCATGGCTTTCCCCCTTTTCATTTTGGCAATGGGCCTGGTTGCAGCCCTTGGCAACACCGTCGAAAATATTATCTACGCCACTGCCATCATCAACCTACCGCTGTATACCCGCGTCATTCGCTCCGAAATCCTTATTCGCCGGGAAGCTGGCTACGTAGAGGCTGCGCGCCTCGCAGGCAACAGCCATCTGCAAATCATGGCCTTTCACCTATTTCCAAACGTTCTCCCCGTGATGATGGTGCACATTTCTCTAAACATGGGCTGGGCTATCCTCAACGCCGCCGGACTCTCCTTCATTGGCCTCGGTGTGCGGCCACCCACTCCAGAATGGGGCATCATGGTCGCCGAAGGTGCCACTTACATCGTTTCTGGAGAATGGTGGCTAGCGATTTTCCCAGGTCTCGTTCTCATGCTCGCTGTCTTTTGTTTCAACCTCTTAGGTGACGGTCTCAGAGATATTATCGACCCCAGGATGAGAACATGAGCAATGCTCTTCTCTCTCTGCGCAACCTCTCTCTCGAATTTCGCACGCGCACGGGCATCGTCAGCGCCCTAGAAAATATCAGTTTCTATATTAACCCCGGCGAAACCGTCGGCATTGTAGGTGAATCCGGATCTGGTAAGTCTGTCTTGGCCTTGGCCATCATGGGTATTCTCGATCCGGCTGCCCACATCAACAGCGGCGAAATTCTTTGGCACCCATCCGCAGATCAACAACCATCTGGCACGTATGATCTGCTAAAAACATCTGAAAACAAACTTAGACAGCTACGGGGAAAATCACTGTCAATGATTTTCCAAAGCCCACGCACGGCGCTAAATCCCATTCGCAAAGTCGGCAAACAAATTGTCGATGTCCTCCGCTGCCATACAGCCCTCTCCAAAGCGCAGCTCAAACCTCGGGCGCTAGAGCTTCTCGCCAGCGTCAAAATCCCTGACCCGCAGCAGCGCTACAACGCTTACCCCTACGAACTCTCTGGCGGACTTTGCCAGCGCATTATGATTGCGTTAGCGATCGCATGTTCTCCCCAGCTTCTCATCGCCGATGAACCCACCACAGGCCTCGACGTTACCACCCAAGCCACGGTCATGAATCTGTTAAAAGAACTCACCACAGAACAACAGATGGCAACAGTGGTCATTACTCACGATTTGGCACTGGCGTCTGAATATTGCGATCGCATCCTTGTCATGCATGCCGGTCACCTAGTCGAAAGCGCCCCTACCCGCCTACTTTTTGACTCACCGGCACATCCTTACACGGCCAAGCTCATTGCAGCCACCCCCGAACCGCACAAAGGCTTTGGTGAACTGCTGCCCATAGCAGGCAACTTGCCAGACCTACGCCAGCAAAACCTGCCCCCCTGCCGGTTTATGCGTCGATGCGATCGCGCGACCGACCAATGCAGCAGCGCACCCTTGCAGCAACAACAAATCGCTGTAGGCCACCAAGTTGCCTGCTGGCACCCGATGGGGAAAACGATGAACGAGGAGGGATGAATAATGAATAAAGGCCCTTTGCTGCAAGCGAGCGATCTTAAAAAACACTTTCCGGTCTCTGCTGGGCCTGCTCGCTGGCTTTTACCCAAAAAGAAAGTACAGGCTCTCCATGCGGTAGACGGCGTTACCCTCGCTATCAACGCGGGTGAAAGCGTTGGCCTAGTGGGCGAATCTGGCTGTGGAAAATCTACGCTGATTCGCTTGATTGCGCGTCTGATGGAGCCCACTTCCGGCAAAATCTTGTTTGGCAACAAATCCATCGAGCAAATCCCCGTGGGTGTGTTCTCTCGTAGTCCTTACCGCGCCGAGCTACAAATGGTGTTTCAAGACCACACCGATAGCCTCAACCCTAGATTCACTGCCTTCGATACGATCACCGAACCCATCAAGCGGCTTGGCCCTACCATGACAAAGCCACAGCTCAAAACTCGCACAGCAGAACTCGCTCGGCTTGTGGGTCTGCCGGCAGAATTGCTTAGCCGATTTCCCCATCAGCTCTCCGGCGGCCAAAAGGCCCGCGTTGGCATTGCCAGAGCCATTGCACTCAATCCTAAGCTGTTGATTTTAGACGAGCCCACCTCTGCCCTTGATGTTTCTGTTCAGGCCGTCATTTTGCATTTGCTTGCTGATCTAAAACAACAGCTCAATATGAGCTATCTGTTTATTTCCCACGATTTGAATGTGGTGAGGCTGCTGTGCGATCGCATCCTCGTCATGTATCTCGGCAAACTCGTCGAAACCGGCCCCACCGACACTGTTTTCAATCATCCCCACCACCCTTATACTCAGGCGCTTATCTCTGCGATTCCAAGCTTTGCTGCAAGCCCTGACAGAATTCCGCTAACAGGAGAACCCCGCAGCCCCATCAATCCCTCCCCCCATGTCTGTCGGCTCTATGGCCGCTGCCCCAAAGGCGATGAGCGCTGCGCACAAATTCAGCCAGAACTGCAATCTATCAGCGACAATCATCAGGTCGCCTGCCACTACCCTGAGGCTTCAACCAAATGTCAGTAAGGCCTGAATGAGTCGCTCTCCTACGCCGCCAAAAACTACGTCCTCTAAAATCCTGCTGGGGATTGTGTTAGTGCTCCTCAGCGCTATCGGGTTAGCGACCCAAAATGTAATTTCAAGGCTCTTTTTTGTTCCCAGTGTTTTGTTTGGCGCTATTGAGATGGGTGGCTGGTTGTCTCCTCAGCTCAGCAATATCGTGATGCTTTTAGCAGTGCGTATGGCCCTGATGGCAATACTGCTGGCCAGCGCCGCGCCCCTGCTCTATCGCAATACATTTGTTGCTATTCGCCAGCTCTTTCAAGATAGAAAGCAGTTAGGTGCTGTGGTGGGTAGCGGCTTTTGCTTATTTTTTGGGCTGACATCGCTTTACTTTTCACTCAGTCAAATTGCAGCGGGTATTGCGATCGCAACTTTCTTTATCTACCCCGCGATTACCCTATTACTCGCTTGGTGTTGCCTGCAGCAACGGCCTCGTGCCTACCAGCTCAGTCTTATGCCAGTCATATTTTTTGGCGTTGTACTCACCACCCTAGGCGCTGCCACAAGTCCTAGCCAAACCTCAAGCCCGACCCTTGGCATCCTCAGCGGCCTGCTCGCCGGTCTGAGCTTTGGTGTGTACGGCATCTTTGCAGAAATTGCCCTTCAGCAGAGTCAATCACGTTCTGCATTGCATCCTGTGCCCTTTTCTCTAGTCACTTTTATTGTCGTCTCCAGTGCGGCTAGCCTCAGTCTTCCTCTAATGCCCCCTCTCGATGTTGCTTCTACCTCGTGGCAACCCATCTTATCAACAACATTATTTTCCGCACTTATCACCGTTATTGCCTATGTCTTAAACAACTTCGGCATTCGTCTCATTGGCGCATCCTTAACCGCGCTCATTAGCGCTAGCGCTCCGGCTTTAACGGCGTTATTTGCTTGGCTTACATTACAAGAATTGCTCCAACTACAACAGATAGTAGGCATTGCATTTGTGACCGTTGGCGTTGCTGCGCTTAGGGAGAAGCAGTTTAATAAGCCCCCCAAATCATCTAAACTGAGAGTAGAAAGCAGTCTCTGAGCTGAGTGATGTTAAGCGAGCCAGTCAAAGCGACCTTCAAGGACGCAGCGCGTAAACTGACAGGTGCCAAGAAA
>JBCBKQ010000256.1:0-8256 GCA_038521595.1 Cyanobacteria bacterium J06627_28
CAGGAAGTCCAACTTAATTGTTGATGATCAAGTGGAAATCGTGGGAGCGTAAATGTAGCGAACTTTTCAAGTATTTCTGAACACATAGGCATACCCATATCAAAAAAAGTTGAAATGCCTTTCTAATATGACTTATAGCTGCTTTTTTAGTTGGGTCGTGAAGGTGTACTGCGAAGTCTCCTTAAAGTAGTCATCAAATCTAGCGCAATCGGTTTATGTCTACTTCATAGAAAGGCTTCTAGATGTCTGTAGATCTACTGTCAGAAGTGGGATACGTACATGATCTGAATACAACCGCTGCGCAAACGGTTCGGTGACCCCGTATTATTAAGTAACTTAAACTTTCTGGCACAGCGTCACGGTAAAACTTTGGGTGTAGAACTTCGCAGCTACGTTTATCTCGACAATCTTCAGCCTCAGCATGCGGCTTACATTGGCACGGTTTCGATTGGTTTTTTGCCCTTACCGGGAGATGCTTCGCTGTGGATTGAGGTGTCGCCAGGCATTGAGATCAACCGCATTACGGATGTGGCGCTGAAGTCGGCGGTGGTGAGGCCGGGTGTGCAGATGGTGGAGCGCTTGTATGGCGTGCTGGAGATTCACGGTAGCCAGGGGGAAGTGAAGGCGGCCGGGCGAGCGATTTTGGCCTATTTGGGGTTGACGAGTCGGGATGCGCTGAAGCCGGAGTTACTGTCTAATCAGGTCATTCGGAATTTGGATCCGCATCATGTACAGCTGGTGAATCGGACGCGCCGGGGGAATATGATTTTGGCGGGGGAGACGCTGTATGTGATGGAGTGTCAGCCTGCGGCGTATGCGGCGCTGGCGGCGAATGAGGCGGAGAAGGCGGCGTTTATTAATATTTTGCAGATTTCGGCGATTGGGAGTTTTGGACGGCTTTATTTGGGTGGGGCTGAGCAGGATATTTTGGCGGCGGCGCGGGCTGTGGAAGGGGAGATGTTGGCGTTGCCGGGGCGGTTGGATGATGATAATGATCCGGATGAATAAAAGCTTGTAAGGTTTTATTCGGCTAGGAGTGTAAGAGGCAAGAGGCAAAGCGCAAGGCGCGACAAGATCGGGGATTTCCTCCCCGCACCCCTCCTCTGCTTAGATGCGTTAGGTGCTGCTTGGGGAAGTAATTTCCCCAAACCCCTTAAATAAGAGAGTTACGTCAGGCAGCGTAATGTATCGCCTTGGGTGCTCGGTAGGTGAAACCGTCGCGCGCGACGCTAAACATGATCACTGCATTTCGCGACAGTAAATACTGGCTTTTCTGTAAATTTTTGCTCAGAGACAGCTGTGTGACTGCTCTTACTAGATCACTAAACGTTTGTGCCACGCGTGGCACTTCACCCACCAGGCACTCGGTGCAGCATCCTCATCACAACGCCCACAAACTCTTATTCGAGGGGTCTGGGGAAGTTAGTTCCCCAGGCAGCACCTTACGCCGCCAAGCAGAGGAGGGGTCTAGGGGAGGAAATCCCCTAACTCTTACCCGACTTGTCGTTCCCCCAATCTCTCCCCATCTAGCGGCCACCCCAAAAAACAAACATCCCAAAACACTACCCCTAGCTACCCTCCACCAACCCAATAAAGGTCTACAATACCCAAGTAATTGCCACCCAATCCAACCATGGCAAGCCCCCGCATCCACCCAGACACCATCGACGACGTCCGCCAGCGCGCCGACATCGTCGACATCGTCTCCGAACAAGTCGTCCTCAAAAAACAAGGCAAAGACTTCGTCGGCCTCTGCCCCTTCCACGACGACAAGTCCCCCAGCTTTAGCGTCAGCCCCTCCAAACAGTTCTACTACTGCTTCAGCTGCGGCGCTGGTGGCAACACCTTCAAATTCCTGATGGAAATCGGCCAGCAATCCTTCGCCGACGTCGTCCTCGGCCTTGCCCGCCGCTACCAAATCCCCGTCAAAACCACCGAACCCGCCCAGCAGCAAGAACTCCAGCGCAAGCTCACCCTCCGCGAACAGCTCTACGAAATCGTCGCCGTCGCCACCAAATTTTACGAACACGCCCTCTTCCAACCCGACGGCGCCCAAGCCCTAAACTACCTGCGCACCGACCGCCACCTCAGCGACGACACCATCAAACACTTCCAGATGGGCTACGCCCCCGAAGGCTGGCAAACCCTCTACGGCTACCTCGTCGAACAAAAGAAATACCCCGCCCAACTCGTCGAGCAAGCCGGTCTCATCATCCCGCGCAAAGGCGGCGGTGGTTATTATGATCGGTTCCGCGATCGCGTCATGGTGCCCATCTACGACGCCCAAAACCGCCTCATCGGCTTCGGCGGCCGTGGCCTCACCCCCGACGCCAAACCCAAATACCTCAACTCCCCCGAAACCGAACTCTTCGACAAAGGCAAAACCCTCTACGGCCTAGAAAAAGCAAAAGCTGCGATCGCCAAAAAAGACCGCGCCATCGTCGTCGAAGGCTACTTCGACGTCATCGCCCTTCACGCGGCCGGCATCACCAACGCCGTCGCCTCCCTCGGCACCGCCCTCAACGCAGGCCAGGTCAAACTTCTCCTGCGCTACACCGAATCCAAACAAATCATCTTCAACTTCGACGCCGACGCCGCCGGGGTCAAAGCCGCCGACCGCGCCATCGGAGAAGTCGCCGACATGGCCTATCGCGGCGACGTCCAACTGCGCGTACTCAACATCCCCGACGGCAAAGACCCCGACGACTACCTCAGAGTACATACGTCAGAAGAATACCTCGCCCTCGCCGACGCCGCCCCCCTCTGGCTCGACTGGCAAATCACCAACATCATCAAAGGCAGCGACCTCAAACAGGCCGACCAGTTTCAGCAAACCTCCCAAGCCGTCGTTTCCCTACTCAGCGGCATCGCCAACGCCGATACCCGCACCCACTACATCCGCCACTGCGCCGAAATCTTTAGCCAGGGCGACGGTCGCATCGTTCCGCTTCTGGCCGAAAACCTACTCGCCCAAGTGCGCCGTAAACGCCGCAACCCCGGCGACAAAAAAGACAAAGCCGCCGCCAACGACGTCAAAGTCCTCAATCGCAGCTTTCTAGAAGAAGCCGAAGCCGCCCTCCTGCGCGTATACATCCACGGTCCCGAATACCGCAGCGCTATCGTTCAAGGCCTAGACGCTAGAGACCTTGGCTTTAGCTTTTCTCACCACCGTGCGCTCTGGCGCATGGTCACCGAACTCTCCCAAATCGAAGCCGACGCCCAGAAAGGCCAGCCCCAAGCCCTCATTCCCGACGCCGCAGCCTCACAAACCATGCTCGAAACCCTGCGCAACTTCGCCGCAGAATCCACCGGCCCTCTATCTCTAGTCAATCATCTGCTGTATCTAGACGAAAAAAGCCGCCTCGACACCGTTCGCCCCACCCTCGTTATTCGCGCCGCCATAGCCTGCCTAGAGCGCAACATGTGCGAAAAGCGATACCGGCTGTTGCTAAATCTCTGGTCAGAAAGCGACTTTTCCAAATCCCCCGAAAAGCATGCCCAGTACCAAAAACAAATCATCGCCGAAAAGAATCACATTGCCGAGCTCGACCGAGAACGCAGCGTTGACTTTGCCGATCTTGCCAGCGTCCCCTGGGTAAATTAAGCAGCCCACAAACCGCTCTCTGGCAATGAGAAACGGCCTGTGGGCTAACTAAATATAGAAGACTCGCAGGTTTATAAAGAAGCCACAACGCTGCTGGCAGGCAAAGGCTCAGCGGTCAATAGGCCTTCTGTCTGTGCCATGTACAGCATCAGATCCATCACACGGTTGGAGTAGCCCCATTCATTGTCGTACCAAGACAGAATCTTGAAGAACTGTGAGTTTAGCTCCATGCCGGCCTTCGCATCAAAAATGCTGGAGCGTGGATCGCCAATAAAGTCAGAAGAAACCAAAGGTTCTTCGGTATAGCCGAGTACGCCGCGCAGGTAGCTTTGAGACGCGTCTTTCATGCGATCGCAAATCTCTGCGTAGCTCGTAGGCTTCGCCGTGCGGAAGGTCAAATCCACCACAGACACATCAGACGTAGGCACCCGCACAGCCATGCCAGTGAGCTTACCCGTGAGTTCAGGCAACACCAATGTCACAGCCTTAGCTGCCCCAGTAGATGCCGGAATCAAGTTCTGACTCGCACCCCGGCCACTGCGCAAATCCTTATTGCAAGGGCTATCGACCGTGTACTGAGTCGCGGTCGATGCGTGAATCGTCGTCATCAAGCCCTCAGCCAGGCCAAAGCTGTCATCGATAACTTTGGCGATAGGCGCCAGGCAGTTAGTCGTGCAGCTCGCGTTAGAAACAATGCGATCGCGACTCGGGTTAAAGGTGTCATGATTCACACCGACCAAGAACGTCTGCACCTCGCCAGGACTCTTAGTCGGCGCAGAAATAATCACCCGCTTAGCGCCCGCTTCTAAATGCGCCTTAGCCGTTTCATGGGTTGTAAAGCGGCCAGTCGCCTCGACTACATAATCCGCACCAATCTCGCCCCAGGGCAGCTCAGCCGGGTTGCGAATAGACGTACAGGGAATAAAGCGACTGTTGACGATGATGCCATTATCACGGGCTTCTACCTCACCCGGAAACGCGCCATGGGTAGAGTCATACTTGAGCAAATACGCCAGCGTCTCGGGCGCAACCAGATCGTTAATACCAACAAATTCAATATTGCGATTATTGACCGCCGCCCGAAAAACCAGACGACCAATACGGCCAAATCCATTAATGCCAACTTTTAAAACAGCCATAGATGATCACGGTGAGTAAACAGCGATGAAGGCCAACAAAGGCCAAAAAAGCAAGCACAACCAGCTAAATATCGTCAGCCAATTGCACAAAAACGCTTATAAATCAGGGCCGGGGGCCACCCCAACAGTTAAAAGGCACTAAAAAAACACAGTGCCGCTTGTATATTCATTTCACCGGATAAAAACTTAAAAGATGGGGATCAACACTATTCCTTCAGAGTTGTGTCACGAAATAACTAGGCGATGTAACCGAACGTAGCGGAATATATCAACCCAGAAATATTTTTGCCTATTTATCAGGAAATCGATTATTACCTGACATCCAATCTTATGGTTTCAGCGCAGCGACTTACGGAATTTACGGTTGCCAGGTGGAAGACCTAAGAAGCAACGCCCAGTCTTTGCCTCACCTGGTAAATCCTCTCACCTGGTAAATCCTTAGCGATGAAACTCACTTCCTCAAAACGAAAAACACTGCCTTTTACCTTTTCACTACTGACGACAAGTCTGCTAACGAGTCTGGTGGGTCTGCCCATAGCGCCGGCACTAGCCAACTGCAATGACCGACCCGCCAGCATTGAGTGGTTTGGCCCCGTCATGTCAGAGCATTTTCAGCAACTGCAAGCCCAGCAACTGCAAGCCCAGCCCGGTCCACTGTCAGAAAATGCTTCTGTCTTAGACCGCATCGACGGACGACAAATTCACCTCACTCCCGAGTTCGACAGGCTCACAGGCGCAGCCAAGCGCGAGGTCATCGACAGCCTCCTCGCTATCAACTTTGAAGACTATCTCACCGCCGAAGAGCTAGACGCAAAAGTCACTAGTCCTGGCAATGCGGGCATTGGCACTTGGCCCTACGATGTTGTTACAGCAGATGGACGGCGCGTACTCGAAGTTTATGACGGCTGTACCCAGCGCACGCTACTCACAGAGAAGGATCGCTTTGACTTGTACTACACCCGCTATTACGACGAGGTAGGCCAAAATACGTCTCAGGGGCACCTGCGCAATGCAGGCACGCCCAGCTGGCGACAGGTAAACTTTCCCATCGAAGCCACCACAGAGCTGTTGGTGCGCACGGGCTTTTGGAATGTCATCGGCTATGAGCGCAGCACAGGCGTTGAAGACCTTTGGTGGATTGCCTGGGTACCAGAGCAGGGCTACTTTGAAGTGAACGTACCTGAAAACTTTGACTATGACCTGCTACAACGCTATTGGGAAGTGGCTGATCGTGACTACACCTATGTTGTTGTCAGAGAAGACGGCACTCAGCTTGGCATCAAGCAATTTTAGAGATAATCAACCTTAGCGGAAATGCTGGCAGTAGTGTCACATCAATGCGACGCTGCTGTCTCTATTACGCGCCATAGGAATCGATATGAAATTTACATCTTCTGAACAAGAAGCGGCTTAGGGCCATACACAGTTCGTTACGTAGACGTTTACTCAGAAGTCTCAACAGCGACTGCTTGTATAAAGGCGACACTACGTGTCCATGACACGGTTTTATTATGGAGGCACCGGCTGAACTGGTCTTTTAGATATTCCAGATTAGAAATCGATACCCCTTGCTCAGTTAGTTTCTCACAATACTTTCCCTTGTCTCCTAGCCACCGAGCTAGAAGCGCTGAAGTCACTAATAGCTCAGTAGAAAAGGTACTGACCTCGATCTTGCAGCGAAAACCTACCTGCTCAAAATCTTTTTGAAAATCAGACACATCCCAATTCACCATTGGGTCATCAGGATTGTTGAAAAGATGTTGTTCGGCCTGTGTAAGTTGTTCTTTCAATTCAGGTTCTATCTCTGAAGGAGGTAACAACTCAGATAGTCTTTGCCCGCGAGAAGGAACAGATTCTGCCAGGACAACTTTTCCGTTGGGGCTCAAGAGCGATCGCAGCTGTTGAATCGCACTCAGCTTATCGCCAATTGCCATCAATGCATTCCTTCCAACAATGCCATCAAAAGTAAGGCCAGAAGCAGTATTTTCTGCATTGATCGCGCTCAACCAATCGGAATCTTCAACCTGAAATACAACAGGTCTCACCAATTCATCTAGCATCGCAGACTGTTCTGTCAGTGCATCGTACGCCTTTGTCGTGTGGGCGCAGCTATACACGCCGCCTTCTGGCACCTGACGCACGGCCTCCCAGCTCAATAGCCCTGTGCTGGCATTGAGGTCTAGCAGCACATGATGACGCTGTGGATTTAGGAGAGTGAATATGCGATCGCGCACCTCTCCCAACTGCGTACCCAACACGCCCGTCGCCCGCTGCAACCACCGATCCTGCTGAGGATTATCTGGCCCGTAGGTCAGCGCTTCCGGCATCGACACCTCCAAATTTTGCTCAACTAAACCTGCCAGCTGAGCTTCTCTACGACGGGCCACCTGCCGCTGAATGCCGGATTCATAGCCTTGGTTAGAAGGCTGATAAAACACCTGTCCCTGCAAACTACCGGGCAGATACTGCTGTGCTACCCAGTGATCTCGGTAAGCGTGCGGATACAAATAGCCCGCACCATGACCAAATCCCTTTTTATCCCTTGTCGCATCTCTCATCGCATTGGGTACATCGTCTTCACGCTCTTGCTTCACCGTCGCCAGCGCATCAAAAAAGGCCATCACGCTGTTGCTTTTGGGCGCCGTTGCCAAATACAGCGTCGCCTGAGCTAGGGGATAACGTCCCTCCGGCATCCCCACTCGGTCATACGCAGTTGCACAGCCAGTCACCACAACCACCGCATTCGGGTCGGCCATGCCCACATCTTCCCCGGCCAAAATCACCAGCCGCCGAAAAATATAGCGGGGGTCTTCTCCGGCGTATACCATTCGTGCCAGCCAATACAGCGCCGCATCAGGATCAGAGCCTCGAATACTCTTGATAAATGCGCTGATTGTGTCAAAGTGGGCATCCCCTTCTTTGTCGTAGAGTACGGCCCGCTGCTGAATCGAATCTTCGGCAACCGGCAGCGTAATTTGAATATGTCCCTGCTCATTTGGCTGAGTTGTTTCGACTGCCAGCTCTAGCGCGTTGAGCACAGTTCTCGCATCGCCGTTGGCAACATTGACCAAATGAGCCAGGGCATCGGCGTCGATTTGTACAAACTTATCGCCATAGCCTCGTTTTTTATCCGCTAGTGCCTGCTGCACAATCGCTTCAAGGTCGAGAGGCTGCAAGGGCTTTAGCTGAAAGACTCTAGACCGACTGACTAAAGCCTTATTCACCTCAAAAAACGGGTTTTCTGTCGTTGCACCGATTAAAATCACCGTGCCATTTTCCACCCAAGGCAGCAGGGCATCTTGCTGAGCTTTGTTAAACCGATGTACCTCATCAACAAACAAAATAGTGCGTCGCCCAAACTGCCCTCGATGGGTTTGGGCCAGTTCAATAGCCGCTCGAATATCTTTAACACCGCCAAGTACAGCATTAATCGCCACAAACTGGGCCATGGTGGTATTGGCAATCACCCGTGCCAGGGTGGTTTTGCCGGTACCGGGCGGGCCATAAAAAATC
>JBCBKQ010000257.1:0-8206 GCA_038521595.1 Cyanobacteria bacterium J06627_28
CCTTCTAAAGCGTCTGCTTAGCTAATAGATGAAGGGTTGTACTTAGTTAATGGATGAAGGATTGTCTGTCATTTCATTCAAACTGTTTTCGCCACTCACTGTTTTCGCCACTCAAGTTTCCGCCACTTTAATAAGTCTAAAGGCAAACACTTTATTAACTGCATCAATCCTCAACATTTCTAATGGTGAGTTTGAGCATACACTTCTCACATTTCAGTAGGTAATTAACCTTTTGCTTAATGGCTGTGTTTGGTTGCTAAATTAATCACCTAAACATTTAACAATTTAGGCTGTCCGTTTCAGACGCTCCCTTTTAAACTTTTTAAGGCTGCATCAAATATGCGTCAAATAATAATCCTCAAATACCCTCTTCTTTCAGTTATCTCCTGTATCTACAACCTTAAACGAGTGCTTTAAAACATACCGTCAAGATAATAGCGCCAAGATACAGCGCTAGGCCTAGCGGCAAGTATTCTCTTGAGCCTCATCGCCCTCACCGAGAATTCGGCAGCGCTCAGGTAGCACTTGATTGATTGAAAGTACTTGTAGTGGCTGATCACTTCCTCGTTTTTCGCTTTATGCCCACTTCTTCGCTGCTCATTACCGATCAGGTTGCCTCTGCTAGTGCCTACCAGCGCTTGGCAGCGGCATTGTTGCAGCAGCATTACTTTTTTGATTCTGTTATGACAGAAGCTACTGCAGAGACGCAGCAGCCGAGGTCTACTGAGGTATCTGAGTCTACCGGGGCAAATCGTCCAGGTGATGCGTCCGTTCGCTTTGTTTTAATGCGATCGCATCCCCTCAGCGTCCTACTTGTCGCACATCCTCTCAGCGAGCAAGATGCCCAACTGGAAGAAGAGAAAACTCACACCCTTCAGACCACAACGCATCAAGCACCCACCCACACAGCGTCTGCTTCGACTAGCCACAGCGAAAAAGCCTCAGAAAATCTAAGAGCGCACATCTCTCAGGCAGTGGCTAAAGCGCAAGCACAGCAAACACAAGCTTCCTCATCCAAAACAGGCGCAAATAGCGACACAGAAATCAAATATCGCATTCATCTAACCTTCGATAGCCAGGAAATTGCTACCTTTGCGCAGCACCTCAGCACTGACACCTCAATGTCGGTAGAGGCGCTACAGGAAACGCTCGAAATAGCGCCCGCCCACGCTACGGCGTTCGTCTTAGCCTGGACAAAAGAACTCGCGGCCTCACCAGAAGATGGCCCACAAGCAGACAAACCACAGTCGGACACAAACGAGAAAAGAGCCGTCAACAGTGCAAAATCAATTCAAGCAAGGGGCGCAGCCTCTACTGTGCCAGCCTCTACTGCGCCAGCCTCTGCCCAACCTCAAAACGGCACCTCAAAAAACACTCCAGTAGCCGCGCAATCAGCCACTCAAGCAACCCTAGACAATCAAACTCAACAGAGCCTCCTACTCAATCAAGTCATCACGCGGATTCGGCATAGCCTAGACTTGCCCGCCATCCTAGAAACGACAGTGGCACAAGTCAGAGAATTTTTAGAAGCCGACCGGCTAGTGCTCTATCAGTTTGACCAGCTTGACTCAGTGGACTTGTCTTACTTACTAGAAGAGACTGGCACGAAAAAAACTGATGAAAAAGGCACTGATGAAAAAGGCATTGGTTTAGAAAAACAAACGTCTGTCCAAAATCAAACAGTAGCTTCAAGCCGTAGCGCCACTACAGACCTACATAAAAATAGCGGAACCATCATTGGTCAATGTATCCATGCAGGACATGTCACCTACGAGGCTCGCATCTCAGAAGAAATCATATCCGTTCTCAACTCTTCAGAAGAAGAGTGCTTTCAGAAGGTCTTAAAGACGCATCCTCGCTACCTGCTGGGACAGCCTATCACCGTCAATAATATCGAGCAGCAGTACGCCAGCACACCCTGCCTCGTATCGTTTTTGCAAAAAGCCCAGGTCAAATCAAAAATTATTGCGCCTATCATCGTGCAAGACCAGCTGTGGGGATTGCTCATTGCTCACCAGTGCACCCACTATCGCCAGTGGGAAGACACTGAAGTCGTCTTTTTACAGCACATTGCGGAGCACCTAGCCGTTGCCATTAGCCAAGCTGCCCTCTACCACCAGCTGCGTCAGCAAACCGTCAGTCTAGAGAGCTGTGTTGTAGAGCGAACGCAAAACTTGCGCGATGCCCTCCTCGCCGCCGAATCTGCCAACTTAACCAAGGGTGAATTTCTCTCAACCATGAGCCATGAGCTGCGCACGCCGCTCACCTACATCATTGGTATGTCTGCCACCCTCCTCAGGTGGTCCATCGGCGAGCTCAGCGAACGTCAGCGCAGCTACCTCAACACCATCAATCACAGTGGAGAGCAGCTGCTGGGCATCATCAACGATATTTTAGAGTTTGCCAAAGTTAGATCTGGGCGATCGCTTTTAGAATTCAGCGATATCTCTCTCCGCAGCCTAGTTGACCAAGTCCTTGAAGACCATCGACCAGAAGCCGAACGACAAAGCGTAGAATTCTCAGCCACGCTAGAGATAGCCTCCTGCGCCCAGCCCTTTAGTGCAGATGCCAAAAAGCTGACTCAAATACTCGCCAACCTAATACGCAATGCCATCAAGTTCACCCCCGCTGGCGGCAAAGTCGTCCTGCGCATTTGGCAAGAAGCCCAAACTACCGTTTTCCAAGTTCAAGACACGGGCATCGGCATCCCAGAATCGCAAAAGAGTCTGCTATTTGATACCTTCAAGCAGCTAGAGTCACCCTTCCAGCGGCAATACCCTGGCACTGGCTTAGGCCTTGCTATGACCAAGCGATTGGTAGAGCTGCACGGCGGCCTCATTCAGGTGGATTCTGTGGTGGGTGAAGGCTCTAGCTTTACCGTACGGCTACCCATGCAAACAGCCGCCCATGACATTGCTCGCTACGAAGTACCCACCACCACTCGACTGCATCACGGACACAAGCGCGTTTTGCTTTTAGAAAAAGAAGAAGACAGCGCCGCTATCATTTGTGATTTGTTGACGGCAGATGGATACGAGGTTATCTGGCTAGTAGAGCCAGAACAAACGCTTGCGCAGCTAGAACTCCTAGAGCCCACCATACTCATTGCCGATCTGTCCTTGCTCAGTCACGATCTGGACGAAATCAAGTCTATTCAGCTAGCGATTACAGCCATCGGTGCTAAAGTGCTAGCTCTGCTTGGCCAGCCCGTCTCTCAGTCATCACACATTGCTCATCACGACACCCTCGACAAACCCCTCGACCCCAAAAAGCTACTGGAAAAATCCCGCCAGCTGACCGACCTTTCTACCTAAGCATTTTTACTGGTTTTAGAAGGTTAAAAAAAGACGATGTGCGCTAGCAAACAGTTTGCAAAAGTCAGAGAGAGTCATTCTTAATCAATCAATCTGGTTTGATTAGGAATACTTATGTAAGGTTTGTTTTTTCCCATCTTTCAAGAGATTTCAGGGTACATTACCTCAGACGCCCCGCTTGTGTGAGTAGAAAAGTATCGGCTGAGTAACTTTCATCATGATTGCTTAACCGATTACAGCTGCTCAGTAAAAACACTTGATTGAGTTCTCCACACACACAACTTTTATCTTCTATATGAAGCGATTCTTTTCCTCCTCGCTGCGCTCTTTGTCAGCGCTCTCTAAGCAGCGAAGATATGCATATAGTGGTTTGTTGCTAGCTGGTGGCCTCATGGTTGCCGGCCTTGCAGAAGTAAGTCCACGCCCATTCCGTCAGGCTGCCCTCGCCGTTCCAGACAATCAGCTGGCACGAAGTAGTGAGCCTTGGGTAGTAGCCTCTTTCCCAGTGGAGGGGTTTCAAGCGTATACTTCTCCCTATGGTTACCGTGGTTCAGGCTTTCACTACGGGATTGATATTGCTGCGCCCACGGGCAGCTACATCCGTAATTGGTGGGAGGGCCGCGTCATTGAGGTCTCTGACGACAGCGCCTGCGGGACCTCTGTGGTGGTGCAGTCTGGTGACTGGACACATATTTACTGTCACATGCAAGGCTATGTCACAACTGAGCGAGGTCGTAAGGTCTTTGTCGATAGCGGCGGTGGCTTGCGCATTGCCGAAGGGCAAGACTTGTATACGGGCGATCGCATTGGTCGCGTTGGTATGACGGGCCGCACGACTGGGCCTCACCTGCACTGGGGTATGCGCTATCAGGGCGACTGGGTAAATCCTGGTCTGGTGTTGCAGGCCATGGCCGATGGCCAGCGCCGCGCATCTGTTCGCTAGCGCTGAATCATCACGCTCATTGAAAAGCTGCCGTTTTCCCGTTAGGCAAGGAGAAAACGGCAGCTTTTTGTATTAGAGCTTGTGTATTAGAACGGCGGCGACAAAGATGCAAGACAGACGAAGCGACTGTTCTGCTGTGAAGTAGAACTGATTTTATTTGGCAATCTTGACCATCTCTTTTTCTGGCAGGGTCGCATACTCGCTGACGATATTGCGAAACTCATCACCGTCGAGGGTTTCACGCTCAATCAAGACGTCTACCAAGCGATCTACCAGGGCTCGGTTTTCTCGAATGATGTCCTTTGCTTTCTGCAAACACTCTTGGGCAATCTCGCGGACCCTGTCGTCGATTTTAGTCGCAAGTTCGTCAGAGTATTCTTGGCCCGCGCCCATGATATCGGTACGAATCGCACTAGAGGGCTTTTCGCCTTTGGGCACGAGCGCCGCCATGCCGTAATTAGACACCATCTCTTTTACCAGCTGGCTTACTCTGCGAATATCGCTAGATGCACCAGAGGTCACTTCCGCTTCACCAAAGATAACTTCTTCAGCCGCGCGGCCCCCCAACGTCATAATCACGTCATCAATGATTTCACCATAGGAGCGCAAAAATTCACTATCGAGGCGGTCTTCTTGCAGAGCAAAGCTGGCAAAGCCACCAATGCCGCCCGAGCGCGGAATAATGGTCACTTTATTTAATGGGCCACCATGTTTGCTCAAGGTTCCAATGAGTGCGTGGCCGATTTCGTGATAGGCCAGTAGGCGCTTGCCTTTGCTATCTAACAGCGGCGTGAGCGATAGACCAATGGTGAGGCGATCAATCGCGTCGTTTACCTCCAGCATGGTTACGGCATCTTTGCGGCGGCGGGCTGTGAGGATGGCGGCTTCGTTGAGCAAATTTGCTAGCTGTGCGCCAGAAAAACCAGTGGTACGACGTGCGATCGCCTCCATTTTCACTTCTTCATCAATCTTTTTGTCGCGAGCATGGACTTCCAAGATACCTAAACGACCCTTTAGCCCAGGTAAGTCAACCGTTACCTGACGGTCAAAGCGACCGGGGCGCAACAGTGCTTTATCGAGTACATCTGGTCGGTTAGTTGCCGCCACCACAATTACACCGCTATTGCCCTCGAAGCCGTCCATTTCAGTCAGCAGCTGGTTCAGCGTTTGCTCTCGCTCATCGTTTCCGCCACCGATGCCCGTGCCGCGCTGACGCCCAACCGCATCAATCTCATCGATAAAGACAATACAGGGCGCGTTTTCCTTAGCCTTCTTAAATAGGTCGCGCACACGGGAGGCACCTACACCGACAAACATCTCTACAAATTCGGAGCCCGAGATGCTAAAGAAAGGTGTGCCTGCTTCACCCGCAACCGCCTTGGCCAGCAACGTCTTACCCGTGCCTGGCGGGCCAATGAGCAAAACGCCTTTGGGAATGCGCGCACCAATGGCCGTAAATCGCTCAGGATTTTTCAAAAAGGTAATGACTTCCTGTAGCTCTTCTTTGGCTTCGTCAATACCTGCGACATCATCAAACATGACGTCAGTTTTAGCTTCCATCTGAAAGCGGGCCTTGGAACGGCCAAAGCTCATGGCACCCCCGCCAGAGCTAGCCGAACGACGCAGCAACATCAGCATGGCAAACACAATCAAAAAGGCAATGATGCCGGTGGTGACCAGGCTAGTAATTGCGCTGTTATCGACGTTGGGGCTCACATCCCAGTCCACGTCGTTTTTTTCTAAAAGCTCTTGCAGCTCTAGGTTGAAACTATTGCTAAAGACCTTGACTTCGTGGGGTTTAGCGCCCTCTTCATCGTCTTTGAACTGTACTTTGGCAATGCCGTTGACCTGATCTAGCTCTAGGGTTCTCACCTGGCTATTTTCGATTCTTCTGATCAGCTCGCTATAGTCAATCTTGTCATCCGCATCAGCGGTGTCTGGCTCGCCTACAGGTACTTCATCGGTCGCTTCCGTCGTCTCTTCAGCAGCTTCTGGTGCCGTTTCTGAGGTCGTTTCTTCGGTCGCTTCCGGATCGCTTCCCGCCTCTTCGGCTGATGCCTGCGCAATCAGTGTGCCCGCTTGGGTTACCTCTAGCTGAGTAGCGGTTGGCGTAACGGACTTTGCCATCGCAGCTGACTTTACCGTCCATCCAGATACCAGCAATAGCGTTGCCGTCAGAGTGCTGACCGACACAGCACCAAACGCTCGCTTAATAGAAGATTGCTTCGGCGTGACCTGCTTCGATGTGACAAAAGAAGAAGACATAAGGGCGGTATTGGTCGTTAACTGTTGGCGAATAGATTTGCTCATTGCAGACTTAACCATTTATTCGGCTGGTCAACCCAAAAGACGTCAATGTATATCGGTGTAATCAGTGTAGTCGGCGTAGTCGGCGTATGTGTAGTCGGCGTGGCGTATATATAGAGGCGTAACTATCAGAATTCATAACTCCTGCATAGTCTAACCTTCTAACCCCACAACTGACAGCGAAAGGCTAGCTTGACCCAAATTTAAAGTAAATCAGGAGGATTCTAAAGTGACTATATGGTTATACAAACCTTGGGCGCGCCTATGGTACCCACAGAGTATTTTTAATTAGTCTTTCTTTATATTAGGCGTGCAAGCAGCTATGTCTTTCAGTATCGTCATTACCACTTATAATCGCGTCGAGTTGCTCAAGCGAGCCATTCAATCAGCCTTTGACCAAACAGTACCGTGCGAAGTCGTAGTGGTGGATAATGCCTCGACCGATGGTACTCGAGAATATTTAGCGACCTTAGGCGATCGCATTGTTTCTATACGCAATGAAACCAATACCAATCATGCCGGTGGCGTAAATGCTGGGGTAGATGCGGCCAGCGGTGAATGGATTAAGCTGGTTGACGATGATGACTACTTGGCGGCGAACTGTATTGAGGTGATGGTGGGTGCGATCGCACTACGCCCCACTGCCGTCATCTGCTCCTGCCAAGCGGCCCAGGTCGATACCGAAGGCACAGAGCTCAGCCGCACTGCTAAAACCGGCCCTGGCGACATCTTCTACATTCCCCAGCAGGATATTCACTACGGCATGTTGCTAGAAGGCGTTCCCTTTGGCACGCCTATTCAGGTGGCAGTCAAGCGAGATGCCTTTCTAAAGTCAGGCGGCTGGGACTTAAAAATGACCAGCTGCGACGACATTGACTCCTGGATTCGCGTCGCAGAACACGGCGATGCGCTATTTATCAATCAGTGCTTGGCCTATCGCACCGTGTGGCCTGGTGGCTACGACCAAAAGATAGCCCTGCAGCGGCGCTTGGCGACCAACATGCTGATGAAGGAACGGATTTATCCTCGCATTGACGACAAGCATCACAGCGAAACGCCTAAATTAAAAACAGTCAATCAGTATTTGCATTTGCACTGGGCGATGGTGGCGCTGAAGCAAAAGCAGGTAATGACGGGATTATCTTTGGGGGTACCTGCGGTATTTTCACCTGCGGCTTGGGGGCTGCTACGACAGGCGATCGCCTATCGAAAGCAAAAAGCCGCCGTCCCCATCGAAAAAATCGCACTAGCTGAATAATTGAGACAAATCGAGGCAGAAGATAGGCTATAGTGTGAGATCTGCATACACATTCGTTGGAGAAATAATGTCTCGATATAGAGGTCCTCGCTTAAGAGTGGTGCGCCGCTTAGGCGACCTGCCGGGTTTAACCCGCAAATCGGCTCGGAAAGCGTATCCCCCTGGACAACATGGACAAGCTCGGAAGAAAAAGTCCGAGTATTGCATCCGTCTAGAAGAGAAGCAAAAGCTTCGTTACAACTATGGTGTTACCGAGCGCCAGCTCCTCCGCTACGTGAAAAAAGCACGTCGTGCGGGTGGTTCTACAGGACAAGTCATTTTGCAACAGTTGGAAATGCGGTTGGACAACACCTGCTTCCGATTGGGCTTTGGGCCAACCATCCC
>JBCBKQ010000258.1:0-8203 GCA_038521595.1 Cyanobacteria bacterium J06627_28
GTCAATGAGCTACTGGTGGTCGAGTACTACTCACGCCAAGCTTAAGACAGCGAAAAGGATTAGAGTTTTTTCTGATGCTTACATGAAAAACCTCTTAACTTATGAGTTAAGGGGTTTTTTAGTGAGTTAAGGTCTTTAAAGCTGTTTGCAGCCCTGAACTAACTTGAACGGCAAGATAACGATGACTTTCGCCCAGTTACTACAACTGCGGTAGAACATTCTCTAACTTAAACTGCAAGTTAGGTAGAAGCGGAGACGCTATTGTGTCGCCCAGTCGATATTGCTGCTGTTGGTACTCTTCGCCAACGAGCTGACAAACTGTAAAGGTTGGTTGTTTGGGTTTACCGATAAAAGCCGTACCACCTAGCCCTCTGAAGTCTGCAATCCAGTATTCAGGCACGCCAAGCAGCGCATATTCTTCGACTTTTCTGGCGTAATCAGTCTCCCAGTTTGTACTCACAACTTCGACTAATAGCTTAATCGAACGACCTAGCGTGATAACCGGCTCTTTTTCCCATCGCGGTTCATCTGGTAAGGCCGTTTCATCTAAGACAACCACATCAGGACGGCGCGCGGTTGCGACACCACCAAAAGGACGAACTAGACAGGTTCTGGGAATCACCCATGGTAACTTAGCCGCTGTAATGGCACCGCTGATTTGAGCGGCAATTTTGCCTCCTACGGCTTCATGTGTGCCAGTGGGTTCCATGTCAATCAGTTCCCCATCGGCTAGCTCATACTGAAAGTCGTCACCGTACTCGGCAACAAATGTGTCAAACGGTATTAATCTTGTCGACGTAAATGTCATCTTTTTTAGGTTTTTCGAGCCTCAGCTCATACGTTCTGAAAAAACGCTTAATATAGTCAAAAGTAGCAGATAAAAAATTACTGTGAGCATTAGTCTTAACGCTGAACAAGAGCATTTTGTACAGACCAAGCTTCAGAATGGAAAGTACCGCTCTGCTGAGGAAATTTTAGAGATAGCCTTCCATCTACTAGATGAGTATGAGCGATCTGAGGCTGAATGGGTAAGTGAGGTTCAAACCAAGGTCAATGCAGCTATTGAGGCAGCCGAAAGTACGCCACCTGTGGATGGGGAAACGTTTGTTAACAACCTCATAAACAAATTTGAGCAGGCAAAGCAAAAGTGAGCAGCTACGTTATCAATGTTCTTGCAACGTAGGATCTAAATGACATTGCTGACTACTTTGCAACTCATAATGTTGGAGCAGGCGAAAAATTCTTCACGGCTTTCAACCAAAAGTGCAAACAGCTTGTAGCCTTTCCGCGCAGCGGTAAGAGCTATGATTTTGTGAGCGTGGGGTTGCGAGGACTATCCTTCGAAGGCTATGTCATTTTTTATAGATTGATAGACGACGGCATCGAAATTCTAAGAGTCATTCATGGCCGCCGCAATTTTCCAAATGCTTTTAAGGAAATAGACTAAACTTAGCGCTTTTCCTCTGCTGTAACTTATCTATCCTCCAATTTGAGACATGGTGCGGCTGTAGGAGCCGGTAACGCCGGATTCGCGCATTTTGAAGTTGATTTCGGGTTTTTCGCTGACGAGTTTAGCAACTTGGGCTCTAATGTCAGCTAGGGGAACGCCTGAGCGAAGACTCGTGCGTAGGTTAATCTGACCACTTTCGTTAAGCAGGCAGGGGCGCAGAAGACCGTCGGCGGAGAGGCGCATGCGGTTGCAGCGATCGCAGAAACATTCAGACATTTGACTGATGAAGCCGAGGGTTCCTTTGGCACCTGGAATCTGAAAGACATCGGCTGGGCCATTGCCAATCACCTGCCCCGATTCAATGCCCCAACGCTCTGCAATCTGAGCGCGAATGGTTTCGCTGTCTATCCAACCTTTGTGGTTGAAAAGGGTATCGTTGCCGATGGGCATGAATTCGATAAACCGAATGTGCCAGTCACGCTCAACGGAAAGAGCCGCGAGATCTAAAACTTCGTGATCGTTGATGCCGGGGATGACGACGACGTTGAGCTTGAGAGGAGAGAACCCAACGGCATAGGCAGCTTGAATACCGTCCCAAACGTCTTGCCATTGGGAACGGCCTTTGCCGCCGATGACTTTTTGGAAGGTGTCGGCGTTGAGAGAATCTAGGCTGATGTTGATACGGTTTAACCCTGCATCGTAGAGCGGCTGGGCTAGTGACTGTAGGCGAAAGCCATTGGTCGTGAGGGCAAGGTCTTGGGTTTCGGGGAGGTGTGCGATCGCATCTACCAACTCCACAATCCCAGGTCGCAGCAACGGTTCCCCTCCCGTCAGCCGAAAGCGCGTAAACCCGACCGGAATGAAAACGTCCTTGAGCAGCTGCAAAATTTCATCGTGAGTGAGCCAGTGCTCTTTGAGCGCATATTGCAAATCAGCGCCCTCAGGCATGCAATAAACACACTGAAAATTGCAGCGGTCGATTAAGCTAATCCGCAAATAGTCGATAGGATTGGGAGCAGATAAGGATTCGCGAATGGCAACCATCTATTTCCTTGCGGCACTTTTCAGACACTTTACATCCAGACACTCTACATATGGTCACTATCCATGATCCACTATGAATCTAAAAATAGAATGAGATTGACTGAGTATCTCAAAGTTTTGAAGTGGTACAATAAGTTGTACAATTCCCTAATTAGATATGGAATCTTTGAGTGCTAGCGAAGCTAGAGCCAACTTGTTCGGTTTAGTAGAGCAGGTCAATGCAGACCATCTGCCCAGGCAAATTACCAGCCGAAAAGGAGATGCCGTTTTGCTCTCTAGAAAAGACTGGGAAAGTTTGCAGGAAACGCTTTACTTGCAGTCTATTCCTGGTTTTATTCAGTCGGTTAAAGCAGCCGAAGAAGAAAATGACTGGGTCTCAGAAGATGACTTCATGAGTCAGTTCGACGCATCAGATAATGCCTAGCTAACGCAACGATTAGCTAAAGGCAATAAAAGCATGAATAAGGACAAAATGCCGTGGACGCTTGAATTTAGCCGAAAAACGCTGAAAGACATCAAAAAAATTAAGGCTGCTAACCTAGCCTCAAATTTGACCAAACTGCTTGAAATTGTTAAAGCTGATCCTTACAGACCGCCCTACGAGAAACTGTCTGGCAATTTACAGGGATATTACTCCAGACGGATTAATATCAAGCACCGCTTGGTTTACGCCGTGGATGACACGACAAAAGTTGTGAGAGTCGTTTCAATCTGGTCGCATTATGAATGAGCCAAAAAGCGGCTATACCTTACCTGTATTTGCCTGTGCGGGTGCGATCGCAGCCCTTCATCAGCTCCAAACAAACACCCCCTTAACCACCGCTACTTTTAACCTCATCACCCCCAATAAAACAGTCGAGATTCCCATTGAGCAATCTTCTCTACTGTCTACACAAACTGCGCTAGCCATTACTCGTAGCGATCCCGGCGATAACCTAGACCTCACTCGCCACACGCCTATTTGGTCGATGGTGAGCTGGGGAAACGAGCAGCAAACTGAACAAATTCAAATACAAGGCGGTGAAGGCATCGGTCACCATACCCAGGGAGACGCCCAGAGAGACGCCATCTATGCCTATGCGCAAAAGCTTTTGACAACGACGCTGGCAGCGCAGTTGACCCATGAGCAAAAATTAAAAGTCACAATTATTTTGCCAGAAGGAAAACGCTTAGCATTGCGAACCTCTAACGCAGCCTTTGGCGTGGTCGATGGCCTTTCCTTATTAGGTACTAGCGGCATTGCACAGCCGCTAAGCGCACCGGAACAGCTGGCAGACTATCGAGCAGTACTAAGAGAAAAAGCTGCTCAATATTCAGATCTTGTATTTTGCCTGGGTGAAAATGGCCTGGATTTGGCAGTGAAGGAAGGAATCGAGCCTGAGCGACGGCTAAAAACGGCTAATTGGTTAGGGCCACTGCTAGCAGAAGCAGGAGAGCTGGGTATACGCTCCATACTGCTGTTTGGATACCATGGCAAGCTGATCAAGCTGGCAGGCGGCATTTTTCATACGCATCATCATGTGGCAGATGCTCGGCAGGAGATTATGGCAGCTATCTGCGCCCAGGCAGGATTAGACACCAAAAGAGTACAGCAAGTTTTGGGCTGTGAAACGACGGAAAAGGCGCTGGAATTGTTGCAAACAGTAAGTGAAGAAGACGGCGAAGATTGGGTGGAGCGGGTGTATGGATTGATAGCGGAACGGGTGGATATGCGATCGCGTGCCTACATCCAAATCCACACAGAGCAGATGGTCGAAGTTGGCAGCATATTATTTAACCGACAGAGACAAATTGTTATTTCAAGCCAAGTGGGTCTAACGCTTTTGTCACGTAACCGCATTTAATGTCGGAAAAGGGAAGGGGTTTGCTACTGTAATTAAAACGCAAATTAATAAGCCTCCCTTAACCCACTTTATGGTCGTTTTGCTTTTTATGTTTTAGCGGTCGTTTAGTTCGCAAAGGTTCATTACGTCAGCCCCGTAGGATCGCTCCACTGCTCATCTAGTAGCTGTTTCCTTATTAGCTAACTGTCCACAGCCCATAGGTACAGCTCACCACGTACAACACTCATGAGCTGTACGTGGATTATTCAAACAGCTCCGTTTCGAACGACACTGGTTGTTTACTTTTTTGCCCCTTATCTGCCCAAGGTACCGACCAAAAGCAGAGCATCTTCCACCTTCTGGACTGTTTCCTTCACAGATGTTTTTTAAGACAAATTCGGCGCTCTGCTAAAAGACGCCAGGAATGCAAACCAGACAAAAGGATTTCATTGTGACTTCTCAAACGCCAACCTCACAAACCCAAGGCTCCAACGCTGCTAGCTCAAACACCACCGACAGTGTTGCAACCTCTGCTCTAAACCGCCAAATGCTAGCGATTTTAGACTTTGGTTCGCAATATTCTGAACTCATCGCCCGTCGCATTCGTGAAACAGAGGTTTATTCAGAAGTCCTCTCCTACCGCACCACGGCTGAACAGCTGCGAAAGCTAAATCCAAAAGGGATCATTCTGTCCGGTGGGCCTAACTCTGTATATGACGAAAAGGCACCTGAGTGCGATCCAGAAATTTGGAACTTAGGCATTCCCATTTTAGGTGTGTGCTACGGCATGCAGCTCATGGTAAAGCAGCTAGGCGGCCAGGTAAAAAGGGCTGAGCGCGGCGAGTATGGCAAAGCCGCCTTACTCATAGACAATGCCGATGGTCTGCTGGCTGAGGTTAGCAATGAAACGACCATGTGGATGAGTCATGGTGACTCGGTCACTCAGCTACCGGATGGGTTCGAGATTTTAGCCCATACGGACAATACGCCTCAAGCTGCGATCGCACATCCTCAAAAGCACTTTTATGGCGTTCAGTTTCACCCTGAAGTCGTCCACTCCAAAGGCGGCTCCGCCCTCATCCAAAACTTTGTCTACAACGTGTGCCAATGCGAGCCCACCTGGACAACCGAAGCCTTTGTAGAAGAAGCGATTCGAGAAGTACGCGCCCGTGTTGGCGATCAGCGTGTACTCCTAGCACTCTCTGGTGGTGTTGATTCTTCCACCTTGGCCTTCCTTTTGCATAAGGCCATTGGCGATCAGCTCACCTGCATGTTTATCGATCAGGGTTTTATGCGTAAGCGCGAGCCCGAGCGCCTGATTGAAATTTTCAACAATCGCTTTCATATCAACGTGGAATATATCAACGCGGGCGAGCGGTTTCTAGCTAAAGTCAAAGGCGTTACCGACCCCGAAGAAAAGCGTAAAATCATCGGTCACGAATTCATTCGCGTCTTTGAAGAAGAATCGGCTCGGCTCGGGCCTTTTGACTTTTTGGCACAGGGCACTCTCTACCCAGATGTCATTGAGTCTGCCGATACCAATGTCGATCCACAGACAGGTGAACGCGTCGCCGTCAAAATCAAGAGTCATCACAACGTCGGCGGCCTACCAAAAGATCTACGCTTTAAGCTGATTGAGCCCCTGCGCAAGCTATTTAAGGACGAGGTGCGCAAGGTCGGGACAGCGGTAAATCTCCCAGATGATATTGTGCGGCGTCATCCATTCCCTGGCCCAGGTTTAGCTATTCGCATTTTGGGCGAGATTACATCAGAGCGGCTACATATTTTGCGCGAGGCAGACTATATTATTCGTCAGGAGATTCGTCGTAGCGATAGCTATCACGACTTTTGGCAGGCCTTTGGCGTATTGCTACCTGTGCGCAGCGTCGGCGTCATGGGTGACCAACGAACCTATGCCTATCCAATTGTGCTGCGGCTAGTCAGTAGTGAAGACGGCATGACGGCAGACTGGTCACGGGCACCTTACGAGCTATTAGAAAAGATTTCGAACCGAGTGGTGAATGAAGTAGACGGGGTAAACCGGGTGGTGTACGACATTACCTCTAAGCCCCCTGGCACCATCGAATGGGAGTAGCACTAGTGGCAATTAATAGAGGCAAATACTACGGTTGCCTCTATTAATTGCCTAATTGCCTGAAAAGGGTGTTTACCTTTTGTTTCTGTCTATAGCTTGATGGCCACTCACGAAAGTTTGCGGCACAATAAAACAACAGCAACCATAATCATTATGAACACTGATTCTCTGCTCGAACTTGTCCAAAAAGGCTATCGTGTTGGCTTGGGTGCGGCCTCTACTGCGGTAGAAGCGATACAAGATCCCCAAAGAGTCTCTAGTGAGTTTTCTGCCATTGGCACTGACTGGGAACGCCTCGCCGACAAACTAGAAGTACGCGGCGCACTCACTGAAAAGGAGGCTCGCGACTTTGTAGAGGGCGTTAGCAGCCAAATGCCTGAACCCTTTCGCAGTGCCTCTTCCCCATTCAATACGGGCAAACCAGATGAGCCGCCTACTGTAACAACTGTGGCAACGCCTGTGGTTGATACAGAACTGCAAGCGGAAGTAACCTCTCTGACAGAAGAACTCATTGCGATTCGCCAAGAAATCGAAGCCTTGAAGAATAAGGATTCTTAGACTTTCCTGGCTTAACTGTTTGAGCGGCCTAGCCGTTTCAGCATTAGTGAACAAAGCAAGCTTTAACGAGCTAAAGCCTATAAGGTGCTACCTGTTGTCGTGCCATGACAGATAGCACCTTGTAATCTTCTTTTATTGCTGCAATGTCGCAAACCACTCTAGCTCCTGACCAATTAAAGGAGGTACTGATGGCTGCGTGTAGTCTATGAGCACTTCATAACCGGCTTTGCTGTAGATATCGTCTATCAAAGCTTTTAGGGCGATTACTGGTTCGGTGTCTTCTGCTTTGAGAGGTAGCTGAAATTGCGGGATTTCGTCGTTGAGATTAAAGGCATAGAGTTCTGCTCGGGGCCGATGCTCGCTTCGACTCACCAAAATTCGATAGTGGCTTTGAACATTTCCCTTTGATAAAGGCATGGGTTGATGGCTACGCAAAAGATCGATCTCAACCAGGTGACTCATACTGCCAAGGACATCCAATCGTTTTTCCAGATAGGCATTTCGCCCTCTTCCAGAGCGTTTATTAGCAGGTGATAAAATCTCGACGACCGCAACCACATCGCCTGTTTGCACCGCTTTGATTTCTAGATAGCGCTCTTTAACCTCTACCGGCATAGGAATGATAACGGGCAGTGGTTCTGACGGTTTTTCTACAACGGCAACAGCCTTGGGGTTGCTGGTTGTAGATGACAAGGGTGTCTGTAATGGATTTTTCCCCTGAGCCACTGTCACATCAGGAATACCGACCAGTAAAGAATCATCTGAATCCAGGTCGTATACTCTTTGCTCAATCGAGGCTCGGTATTTGGGGAGGATTTGTGGATTTAGCGTGTCTGCGATCGCAACGATCAAACGACTATGCACTTCCGGCCATAGCTCAGGACTCTCTAAATAAGGATCCATTCCTGGAAACATCTTTTTTACCTTATGCTAGGCAATCGCGTATTCTGTATGCTCGCGTACTGAAACAGGATGAAACGCCAAAACGATATGGTCTTTGGGCACGCCTGCTGCCACCAAATCTACAGTGATACTATCCTCAGTACCGTCATAGTGCATCCAGATTTTGTCATCGCGAATTTCAGCGTGAACCATACAACCATGAACCCGGCGATGCCCTTCCCAGCCTTCCTGCATAAGCATAAAGTGGTTTCTATCTTCACTGGTGACGATGTATGTATTGATGTCCCCACAGTATTACGCTGATTTACCTTATCGCTATGGGGACATCAA
>JBCBKQ010000259.1:0-8080 GCA_038521595.1 Cyanobacteria bacterium J06627_28
CACTGCCAAGCCTTTCTGACACGGTCTTTTTAATATTTTTCTTCTTACTGTTTATTCTTACTTTTATCTTCTTACTTTTTTTCACTATTTATAACCGTTATGACACAGGCGTCTACTCAATCTAGAAATTCGACTACATCCACACTGCTCAGCGCATCAAAACCTTCACTCAGGCAAACGCTGCGCTACAAAGCCACCATGCTGGCCATCGCACTGGGGACGCTGCCTGTGGTCATTACCAGTAGTGTTGCCTATACCATTGCGAGCCAAACGATCACCAAGCAGATCATCACAGAGCAAACCTTACGCGCCCAAGTGGCGAGTACAGGCATCGATCAGTTTTTGGTCGGACGCAAGCGAGATATTGAGGCCCTCGCGCTCAATCCGCTCTTGGCCGATCCATCGCTACAGGCAACGCCAGAACAACAAGAAGAGGCGATCGCAGCCTTCTTTTCAACGGTTCAATACTTCGACAGCATTATCTTTTTCGATGTGCAGGGCAACCCCATTGCCCAGGCAGCCAGTGGCAGAAAGTTTACAGGCAACTACAGCGATCGCGGCTACTTTCAAGAAGCGCTTCAGTCTGGCAAACCAACCATGAACGGCCCAGGCATCTCCAGCAGCTCCGGCAAGCTGCGCGTAGAATTTGCCGTCCCTGTCAAGCATGCACAAACGGGCGAAACTATCGCCATGATCCGAGCGCGGGTGCCTGGCGAATATATCAACGTCCTCTTTAGAGGGCTAGAGGGCACAGGAGACGGCTGGTATCTCGTTAATGAAGAAGGCACGCTTTTTGCCGGCTCTGATAAAGCCCATCTCTCACAGGACGCTGAACAAGAGCTTCCAGGTGTAAGCGATCTGATTGAGTCAGGGCAGGCAGGTAGCGGCATTTTTACCCTATCGAACGAAAACAGGGACGAACAAGAGGAACCAGCCGCCGCAGACGCTGATGAGTTCACTAGCGCCATGCCAGAAGATCTACTGCTGACATTTGTGCCAGTTGAAATGGGAGAAGAACTGCCTAGTAAAGACATGAGCTTGTTAGTCTTTACCGATACGGCACTTTCACTCAAGCCTCAAGCTCAGCTCGCCAAGATTTTTGCCATAGGGACGGGCTTTGCCGGACTGGTTTCTGTAGTCATCGCACTCCTGCTTGCCAAACGCCTCAACGACCCCATCCTCAAACTCACCAACACCGCTCGAACCATCGCCCAAGAAGGCCGACTAGAGCTGCGCGTGCCCGTGACCAGTAATGACGAACTAGGCAGCCTCGCGAATAGCTTTAACCAGCTAATCGAATGGGTGGGGCTACGAACCCAAGACTTAGAAGACTCTCAGCTAGACCTAGAGCAACGCACCCAAGAGCTGAGTGCCATTATCAACAGCTTGGGAGATGGACTATTGGTGATTGACGAGAGCAAAACCATCACTCGGTTTAATCCACCCTTGCTCAGAATGTTTTCTAAGGACGCAAACACAATAGCAAATCAGCCAATTGCCACTGTGTTTGGCAGCGACATCAACGCACTTATAGAACAGAGTCAGACAGATATCTGTCGAACCTTTAGCTCAGAAATTGAGCTGGCCAATAACAATATTGGACAAGCGCTCACCAGCACAGTTATTGACCCAGAAACAAAGCAACCCACCGGGTGCGTTGTTCTCATTCGCGACATTACCGCAGAAAAAGAAGTTGACCGGATGAAGACTGACTTTATTTCTACGGTCTCTCATGAGCTGAGAACACCACTAACCTCTGTTCTCGGCTTTGCCAAAATCATTCAGAAAAAGCTAGAAACTGTCGTTATTCCAGCAGTCGTCAGCGACGATAAAAAGACGAAGCGAGCGACTCGCCAAGTCAAAGATAATCTAAAAATTATCGTGTCAGAAGGAGAGCGTCTCACAGCCCTGATTAACGATGTGCTAGATATTGCCAAGATTGAAGCCGGTAAAATTGAGTGGCGCATGACAGAAGTGAGTCCACAGGCTATTGTCGAGCAGGCGATCGCAGCCACCTCCGTACTCGCCCAAAACAACAACATCGCCATCGCCCTAGATGCTGCCCCAGACCTACCAAACATCACCGGCGATCAAGACCGTTTGATTCAGGTCATTATCAACCTCATTTCTAACGCCATCAAATTTACAGATGAGGGCAGCGTCACCTGCCTCATCAAAACTACCGAAGATGAGCTGCGCATCAGCATTATCGACACAGGCAAAGGCATTCGCCCAGAAGACCAAACTAAGGTCTTTGAGAAGTTTCAGCAGGTGGGTGAAATCATGACCGACAAGCCTCAGGGCACAGGGCTAGGGCTGCCTATCTGCAAGCAAATTGTTGAGCATCACCACGGCCGCATTTGGGTAGAGAGCGAGTTTGGCGTGGGCAGCACTTTTACGGTGGCGCTGCCGCTCGGAAGCACCACGCAAGCGGCCAAAACGCCAAACATAACAACACAACAGCACCGCACACCCACCGTCGAAGAGCTCGTCAGACAGCTCAAAGCCGATGTCAAACAAACTACAGCAGCTAAAGCAAGTGAGCCAAAAATCATTCTCGTCGTAGATGACGAAAACAATATTCGGCGACTGCTCCGACAAGAGCTAGAAACCGAAGGCTATCAGGTCGAGGAAGCTAAAGATGGTGTTGCGGCCCTCGCAACGATTAAGCGACTGCTCCCGGATTTGATCATTACCGACGTCATGATGCCGCGACTAGATGGTTTTGACCTCACAGCCGTACTAAAGACAAATCCCGATACGGCGAATATTCCCACTATTATTCTCTCGATTGTAGAAGATCGCGATCGCGGCTTCAGATTGGGCGTAGATCGCTACCTGACTAAGCCCATCGACATCGCGGCCCTGCTGGCCAATATCGAAGCGCTGCTCACCCACAAAACGTCTCGTAGCAAAGTGCTCGTGGTCAACCGGGACGCTTCTACCAGCGCTACGTTGACCGAAGTGCTGCTATCTAAGGGATACGTTGTTGCAGAGGCTCGCAGCGGTCAGGAAGGGTTGGATAAGGCGCGGTCAATCAAACCCGACATGATGATTGTCGATGCCGCCCTGTCAGAAGAGCACAACATCGTTAAAACCCTCCGCTTTGAAAAAGGTCTAGAAAATATCTCAGTCATTCTCATGGAGAGCATTGAACAGACAATTGAAGACACCGAAGCAGTCCGCGAACCAGAGAAAAACATGTACGGCGAACCTTTGACGTAATAGTTTCTATACGTTCAGCTGTAGCGCCAAAATGTCATTACCCTTCACTCACTTCTTACCTTTCAACTTACTCAAATCACTGAAAATGTCTAAAACACTCTTAATCGCCGACGACGAATTACACATCCGCGCCCTACTAGAACAAACCCTAGAAGACTTAGAAGATGAAGGTGTTGATATTCTCATAGCCGCCAACGGGCAAGAGGCTATTGACCTAATTCAAGCAGAACAACCAGACCTCGTCTTTTTAGACGTGATGATGCCAAAGCTAAACGGCTACGAAGTCTGCCAAAAAGCCAAGCACGAGCTAAACCTGAGCGATACGTTCATCGTACTGCTCACCGCCAAAGGCCAAGAAGCCGACCAGCAAAAAGGCTACGCGGCTGGCGCTGACATCTACATGACCAAACCCTTCGACCCCGACGAAGTTCTCGCCAAAGCCGAAGAGATTTTGGGTCTGGCAGTGGCTTAGTGGCCTAGTGGCTCAGCCATCAGCTGGCTGGCTAAAGCTAAGCGTCTGGGTCAAGGCCTAAAGCTCTCAGTTTGTCAGCCAGTCGTTCTGCCCGCAACTTTTCAGCTTCGGCTCGCCGCTCAGCAGTCGCTGCTTGCTGTTCGGCAGTCGCTGCTCGCTGTTCAGCGGCTTCGGCTTCTAGAGCAGACTGCCTACCATATTCCCCTGGTGTAAGCACCAAATCGCCATTTTCTTGAAAGTAGCGTAGCTGGCCCTCATACACACCCACATATAAAGACAGCACTTCGCTCCAAAGGTATCCCTTTTCATTGGGTGTCACTGGCTCATACACCCCATTCATTAATCGATATCCTTCGAATTCGAGAGTTTCTGGCGAAAACCAAAAATATTCGGGTGTACGGAAACGATCTTGATACAAAGCCTTCTTTAAGTTCCGGTCTGTCTTTGCCGTAGAGTCAGACAATAGCTCAATAATAAAATCTGGATAGCGCCCGCCTTCTTCCCATACAATCCAAGACTTTCGGGGCTTTTTCTCAACGTTGTTGAACAAGAAGAAATCAGGCCCTCTAAAGTCTCGCGTTTTCAGCTGTTCACGGCTGAAATAAATGGTCAAATTAGCACCTATAAAAAAGTCACTGCGCTCTTGCCACAGCCATTCTAAGCAAGTCACTAGCAAAGCCAACTGAGCATAGTGCAGTGAGCTTTCCATCTCAGGCTCATTACTTTCTAATTGGCTAGTGTCTGGCATCAAGTCTGCCAGCTCTTGTGCGCTAATCGCCATGACGCGTTTACCTATGGCTACATCTGCCTACATTCTACTGTTTCTGAGCCGCCTGTAGAATATTGCCCAGTATGCGGATTCCTCGCTCAGTAGCCTCTGGTGGCAAAGAGAAGTTTAGCCGAAGTGCTGGATAGCCCTGCCCCGTGGGGAAAAACGCAGCACCTGATCCCAACAACACCTGCTGCGCCGCTGCGGCTGTGCTGATATCAGCGACGGATATATCTGTAGGCAGCTGAATCCATAAGAACGTTCCACCTTCTGGGACAGTCCAGGTCACCGTAGGAGGGAGGTGAACCGCCAATAGGCTAAGCATGTGGTCACGTCGCTCACGGTGCAGTGTGCGGATATGCTTGAGTCGCCTGCGATAATGCCCAGAGGCCAAGTACTCTTTCACGATGGCCTGGGACGCATTAGAAATGTGAAAGTCGTGCAGTAGCTTTCGCTCTGTTAGCGGATTGTTGTGCTTGCCTGTGATAGCCATATAGCCAACTCGCAGGCCGAGCATGAGCGTTTTAGAAAAGGTACCGACGTAGATGACGCGATCGCTCTTATCTAACGCCTTTATCGGTGGCGGCGTCGGGCCAAAGCTCAAAGGATCGTATGCATTATCTTCTATCACCAGACAATCAAAGTTCTCTGCCAACGCCAATAGCCTCTGGCGATGCTCCACCGAAGTCGTAATTCCAGTCGGGTTGTGCAGCGTACTAATGGTGTAAATCAGCTTGGGCCGATGGCTCTGCAAGTACTGTTCTAACAGATCCAAATTCATCCCCTGAGGTGTCATCGGAATGCCGATAATTTGGGCGTCTCGCTGCTGTAGTACCGACAAAAAACCGTGATAGGTGGGCGCTTCTACAATGACCCAATCACCCGGCGTAATAAAATGCTCCGCCAACAGAGATAGTGCCTGCATAGAGCCGCTGGTAACAATCAAATTATCAGGGGAGAGATCTAGCCCCTGCTGAACTAGGATTTGTGAAATTTGACTGCGCAGAGAGACATCGCCTTTGGGATGGGTTTGGCGAAAGAACAAATCAGACGATTTCATCGCCCGGCGAGCAATGCGCCGCAGATCGGCTTCGCCAAAAGGATGAGGCTCCCCACGACTGAGATCTACAACATCGGCATGACCATGGGAGGCAAGTGTCGCATAGTAAACAGCAGGGAAAGAATGTTTTCCCTGGCTCGGCATCATCACCTCTTGTGCAGGATTGAAGTGGCTGTGCGAGGCTTTTTTTGCCCAGTCTGTTGTCGATGTTGCAATTACAGTAGAAAGCTGACCAGACGAAGTGACCGATGAAGCTGTAGACGAATTTACAGATGAATTCACAAAATAGCCAGCGCCTGGTTTGGCACGTACCAGACCGTCGGCTTCTAACACGCTATACGCTTCGATCACGGTTAGCTTATTGACTTTGACCGTCTGGGCGAGGGAGCGAATGGAAGGGAGCTGAGTATCCGCAGACAGGTGCCCGCTATGGATGAGGTGATGAATGCGATCGCGTATTTGCAGATAAATAGGCTGCCGAGCCTGACGGTCTATCAAAATTTTCATAGCGCACGCAAACGAGAGCCATAACCATACTCTTTCCACACTATAGGATTCTTGTAGAACACAGCTGGTACAGTTTTCAGAACTTTAGATAGTACAGTTCTACGCTGCACCTAAAATCATCTAAAGACCGCTAACTGTACTAGTAAACTTTGCCCAAAGCGTACCTTCCTACCCTGTTGTTCATTGGTCATAGTTAATGAACCAACGTTGTCGTTGAGACAAGGAAGCGCATGATGCAATCCAAATTTTCACAATCCAATTTTTCGCGATCCAATTCTTCTTCTCACTTTTCCCCGCATTCTCCTCAAACGCTAGAAGCAGAGTTTTACCAAATTACGCAACAAAAAGAAGCCCAGAAAAGAGACTCTGGTTCGCTCTCTGTCAAAGCCTCACTGTTCAATTTCCTAAAAACCATAGGCAGCCAGCTCGTTTGTTTTCTCACCGGCACACAAACGCTCTCTATTCGCTCTAAACGTCTCAAAAACGGCACCGTACAATGGATGGTGTACGACCCAAACACAGGGAGATGTTATCGATTTGACTCAGAGACAGCGGTACGTAGCTGGTTAGAGCAGCGATATTGCCGGTAAGATACCAAAGCAATCAAGCGGCCTCTCCAAAAAGTTAAGCCCAAAAGTTAAGTCAAAAAGTTAAGCCCGAGAATCAAACCAGAGAATTAAGCTACAGAGAATACCTATGGAACTGAACATTACGCAGGTAGATGCCTTCACCAACAAACCCTTTGCGGGCAATCCTGCCGCTGTGTGCATTACAGACTCGCCCCTACCAGATGAAACGATGCAGGCGATCGCAGCAGAAATGAATCTCTCTGAAACGGCTTTTCTCTATCCCATCGAAGGGGGCTACAGCCTCCGATGGTTTACGCCAGCAGCAGAAGTAGACCTTTGTGGGCACGCCACCCTTGCCAGCGCCCATGTGCTCTGGAGCGAAAACCATTTAGCACCAGACAGCACCGCCAAGTTCCATACCAAAAGCGGCTGGCTCAGCGCCCATCAAAAAGACGGTTGGATAGAGATGGACTTTCCTACCCAGCCGGTAAAAACAAGTCAGCACGTCATGCCACAGCTCATCAAAGCGCTGTGCTGCCATGGCAACATTCGCAGCGTCTCTAAAAATGACGTTAATTACCTGGTCGAAATCCAGTCAGAAAAAGCACTCAGAGCGCTCCAGCCAGACTTTGCAGAAATGCAAAAGCTGCCCGTACACGGCATCATTGCCACAGCCGCTGCCGATGATGACGACTATGATTTTGTCAGTCGCTACTTTGCACCGAACGTCGGCATTAATGAAGATCCGGTGACCGGCTCGGCCCACGCTTCGCTCGCGCCCTATTGGCAACAAAAGCTCGATAAAGCTGCGATGACTGGCAAACAAGTATCCGCAAGAAGCGGCATCTTAAAAGTTCACTGCCAAGACAATGACAGGGTAAAAATTAGCGGCCAAGCTGTTACTGTTCTTAAAGGAAAGCTATGGCTATAGATAGAGCCCTAGATCTATTAACAGTCGCATAATCCGTCTAAAAGACTATTGCCTGGGAGAGATGCGCTTTCATCTCTTCCATACATGTGAGGCAGATCACACCTTCACACATAAATCCGTCTCCAATCGCACAATTGCATTCTGTCAAAAGCGATATTCGTAGAAATAGATTTCGACGTGACGGGGCAGCGATGCGATGTCGTTTAAAAACTACGATCCAGGCGACTTTTATGATGAGCTTTTTACCGCGCGGGGGGTGCCTCGCACCGCTGCGGCTCTTTTAATTGAGCGCATTGAGTCACTGTCCATTGACACCCTCATTCGCCGGCAGCAGGCCGCTCAAAATACCCTTTTCAAACTCGGCGTCACGTTTAATGTCTACGGCGACACCCAGGGCTCTGAACGCGTCTTCCCATTTGACGTGGTGCCACGGGTCATTTCAGGCCAAGAGTGGAAAAGGCTAGAAAAGGGGCTGCAGCAAAGAATTGCGGCACTTAACTGCTTTTTAGACGACATCTACAATGAGCAAAAAATCATCGCTGATGGC
>JBCBKQ010000260.1:0-8025 GCA_038521595.1 Cyanobacteria bacterium J06627_28
GTTGAGGCACTGATAGCGTATCTTTCTACACAGCTAATTGAGCCAGCTTCTCAGCCCTTGGGCCAGTCAGAAAATCAGCTAGAAAATCAGCTAGGAGAAAAGGCTGAAATGCAGCAATTAGATAGCGCCAATGCCTATTTAAGTGAAAATGATCTCAATCAACAAATGGATCAAAAGCTGGCTGAGCTAGACGAGCTTTTAAGCGATGGCTCACCTACCCTTGATCAAACAGGAGGTGAGCCATGACACAGTCTCCTATTCGGCCTAAAGTCTCTTCAAATGGGTCTCTATCTAATGCTAAGGGAACCTCCCAATCTGCCGAACAGCAGCGCATGGCCCGCGCCCTACAAGCAATCGAAAAACTACAGGCCAAGCTCTCTGCATCAGAAGCAACTCGCACAGAGGCCATTGCCATTGTAGGTATGGGCTGCCGTTTTCCGGGTGGCGCTAACAATCCTCAGCAGTTTTGGCAGCTGCTCTCAGAAGGGAGAGATGCTATTTCTAGCGTGCCTAGCGATCGCTGGAATGCAGAGGCTTACTACGACCCAAATCCAGATGCTCCTGGCAAAATTGTCACTCGCAACGGCGGCTTTGTGGACAATCTGCAAGACTTTGACGCAGCCTTTTTCAACCTTTCTCCCCGTGAAGCTGCCAGCTTAGACCCGCAGCAGCGCCTATTGCTAGAAGTCAGCTGGGAAGCTACGGAGCAGGGCGGGATGGTACCCTCCGCTTGGGCGGCGCGTCCGGTGGGTGTGTTCATTGGCATGAGCAGCCAGGACTATTCTCAATACCTATCAGCCCGAGATGAAACAGCTATTGACGCCTACCTAGCGACAGGCAATTCTCACAGTGCAGCGGCTGGGCGTCTCTCGTATACGTTGGGCTTCACTGGGCCTAGCTTAGTGGTTGATACGGCCTGTTCTTCTTCTTTGGTGTCACTGCATTTGGCCTGCCAAAGTCTGCGTAACCAAGAATGCGAAGTCGCGTTGGCGGGTGGGGTTAATCGGATTTTGGCCCCGGAGTACAGTATCAATTTCTCGAAGGCGCATATGCTCGCGCCTGATGGAAGATGCAAGACATTTGACGCTAGCGCAGACGGATTTGCCAGGGCAGAAGGCTGCGGCGTGGTAGTGCTAAAGCGACTGTCGGATGCGGTGGCCAATAGAGACAACATTTTGGCACTGATTCGCGGCTCAGCGGTGAATCAAGATGGTCGCAGCGGCGGACTGACAGTGCCGAACGGCCCCGCTCAGCAGGCGGTAATTCGTCAGGCTTTGACAAATGCGAACGTCAGTCCTAAGCAGATCAGTTACGTCGAAGCGCATGGAACAGGGACTTCGCTAGGAGATCCGATAGAAGCGAGAGCTTTGGGTGCGGTATTTGAAAAGGGCCATTCGCAGCAGCAACCGCTCAATGTGGGCTCAGTGAAGACGAACATTGGCCATTTGGAAGCAGCGGCCGGGATTGCGGGCGTGATAAAGGTTGTGCTGGCAATGCAGCATAATCAGCTGCCAGCCCATCTGCATTTTCAACAGCCCAGTCCTCACATTGATTGGGAGAGTTTGCCCCTACAGGTCACTCAACAATCAGCAGCATGGACACCATTTGCGAACGATGCGGCTTTGTTTGCAGGTGTGAGTTCTTTTGGCTTTAGCGGTACTAATGCTCATGTGGTACTCGAATCTGCGCCAGACAGCTCTCAATTAGATAGCGCTCAAACAGATGACTCAGCGGCTGATGGGGTGACTCCTCAAATGTTGGTTCTATCAGCTAAGGATGAGCGAGCATTAGTCGCGCTGGCAAGGCAGTACCAACAGAAGCTGTCTGAGCCTGATTTAGACTTTCAAGATTTGTGCTGGAGTGCTTGGTCAATGCGATCGCACTTCTCTCACCGCCTTTCCATAACAGCAAACTCAGCCGTCGATGCCAGTCGTCAGCTGAGGGCATTTGCATCTGGGGAACCGTCAAGTGCGATCGCTGTCGATACAGCAGCTAATCGCCCACCTAAAGTTGCCTTTCTCTTCACAGGCCAAGGCGCACAGTATGAGCACATGGGTCAAGTCCTCTACGAAACAGAGCCCGTATTCCGCCAAACTATTGACCGCTGCAATCAGCTGATTTCTTTCCCTTCTGCCCAGACTGCATTGTTCTCTTTGCAGTATGCACTGACACAACTTTGGCAAAGCTGGGGAATTTCTCCAATGGCCGTATTGGGCCATAGCATTGGAGAATACGCGGCAGATTGCAGTGCAGGCATTATGGACTGGGAAGCGTCGCTGCTGCTGGTGGAACGGCGCAGTCAGCTGATGGAATCTTTGCCAGCGGGCGGCGGTATGGCGGCGGTTATGGCAGCAGCGACTCAGGTTGTTCCTTATCTTCAGTCTGGGGTGACGATTGCGGCTGACAATGGGCCGCTCAATACGGTGATTTCAGGGCCGCAAACTGCACTAAATGCAGTGCTCACAAAGCTAGACGCTCAGGGCATTCAAACTAAGAAGCTTAAAGTCAATAATGGTTTCCATTCTTCGCTAATGGAACCGATTTTAGATGAGTTCAGTTTGGTAGCCCAAAAAGTTACCTATCATCCTTCTCGATTAGAGTTTATCTCTACGGTCACAGGCAACAGTCTGCTGACCTCTGCACCTGAAGACTGGACTGCTTACTGGACGCAGCATATTCGTCAACCCGTCCAATTTTGGCAAGGCATTAGCACGCTCGCAACGCGCGATGTTGATATTTTTGTGGAGATTGGCCCTAAGCCAACGCTGCTAACGCTGGGGCAGGTTTGTCTGCAAGCGGGTGATAGAAAGGGCAGCTCAAAAACAAGTGGCACTTCGACAAAGTGGTTGCCAAGTTTGCGCCCTTCTCGTAATGGTCAGCATGACGACCGACAAACAATGTTTAGCAGTCTGGCTCAGCTGTATGTCAGAGGCGCTAAGATTGACTGGCCTTATCCGCCTGCTCAACGGGTGGCGTTGCCGACGTATCCTTTTCAGCGAGAGCGTCACTGGATAGAGGTTACAAGGTCCAATAGGCATCGACAATCTATAGCTTCAGAAACAGCCGATTTAGAAGTAGCCGCTAAGTTAGCGGGTAGTCATCCTCTGTTAGGAAATCGTCTGTTCTTGGCGAAGGAGACATCTACCTACTTCCAGGCGGTGCTTACCTCCGAGCAGCTTTCCTTTTTACAGGAGCATCGGGTGTTCGGCAAAGCGGTGCTGCCAGCGGTGGGATATTTGGAAATTGCGATCGCAGCTATGCTTGCGAGTGATCAAAACCTTCCTTATAGAGAGCTTGCAACAATAAGCATCTATGATGTCGCTTTTCATCAGGCATTGATACTTGAGGCCAATCAACCTACAACAGTTCAAACAGTTATTACGCCTCAGGAGAGCAAAGCTCAATTTGAAATCTTCAGCCTCACAAGCTCCGATACGTGGCAGCGGAATGCCAGTGGAATGCTGCGTTCGGGAGACTCTACGGTAAGCTCAGAGGATATTCCAGACTGGGGCGCTTTTAAGCAGCAAGCGATTGAAGTGTCGCCGCAAGTTTGCTATGAGCACCTAGAAAGAAGAGATATTTATTATGGCGAATCCTTTAGATCAATTCGGCAGGTGTTTGTACATGGTCGCCAAGCATTTAGTCATTTGCGTCTGTCAGATGCCCTCTTGCCGGGGCTAAAAGAATTTGCATTTCATCCCGTTTTGTTGGATGCCTGTTTGCAGAGCTTAGTTGCGATCTTCAACAGTGAACCCTTGGAAGATGACAATATCTCTGTTGAGTCGGTTGTCACCTACCTACCCGCAGCGATTGAATCAGCACAGCTGCATGTGAACAGTCTTCAGCAAGCTGAGATATTGAGCTATGTGGAAATCACTGCTCACGAAGGCTTGCCAAATTCTGGCTGGCTAATAGCTAACCTTGAGCTGATGTCGATGACAGGAGAGCGGCTAGTCAGCATAAAAGGGTTGAGACTACAGCCTGCGACGAAAGAAAGAGTTCTACAGCCAATGGCTGAGCCAGTTGATTTATCGGATTGGCTTTATACGGTGCAGTGGCAGACTGATGAGCGAGGAGACTTCAGCTCAGATAAAGCGGTTAAAGCAGCCATCGACAGTGCAGAAGCTTTGCTGTCTCAGGCACTACAAGAGCAGCGTATGCAGCGCTACCTTTCACTGTTGCCACAGCTGGAAAAATTGGCCAATGATTATATTATTCAAGCTTTCTCTGAGCTACAGCAGCTAACAGGTGAAGACGCTCCGTTGCCAGAGGTGTTAGATGTTCAAGACCTGTTATCACAGAGGAAAGTTGTCCCTCAGCATGGGGCGTTGTTCTCTTACTTGGCTCAGGCAGCATCATGGCCTGATGCCATCAGTGAACAGATAGGATACCCTTCGAGGGAAGCACTATCTGAGCAATATCAACAGCTTTTGTCGGAGTATCCGGAAGCTGAGGCAGATCTGACGTTGATTCGGCGCTGCGGTGCGCAGCTGGCAGATGTGCTCCAAGGCAAGGTAGATCCGCTGACGCTGTTGGTGCCAGGTGGCGATGCAGGCGATTTGTTCCGGCTGTATCACGAGTCTCCTGGCTCGCAGCTGATGAATCAGCAGGTGCAGCAAATTGTTCTAAGTTTGGCGAGCCATCAGCAGCGTCCCATCCGAATTTTGGAAATCGGTGGGGGAACAGGTGGCACGACCGCTGAGTTGCTGCCTGCGCTAAATTGGCAAGCAGTTGAACAGCAGTTAGCCAACGGAAGTGAAAGCCAAACAGAGTTGTTTAGCTATACCTTTACCGATATTTCACCGTTGTTTGTGGCTCAGGCAAAAGAGAGATTTTCTGATTATTCTAGCCTGACCTGTCAGCCGTTAGATATTGAGCGGTCTCCGGTAGAACAGGGGTTTGAGCTGGGTGCGTATGACGTGGTGATTGCTGCAAATGTACTGCATGCCACGGCGAATGTTGAGCAGGTGCTAGAGCAGGTGCGATCGCTTCTTACTCCTGGTGGTCAGCTAGTACTACTAGAAGGCACTCGCCCTCTCCTCTGGCTAGATCTCATTTTTGGCATGACTGCAGGCTGGTGGAAGCGCGACACTCATCCGCTGATGACCGTTCGGCAGTGGCAGCGATCGCTCGAAGGTGCTGGATTTGAGCGTCCCCGTTCTGTTGTTTCAGCGCAGGGTGATGCGCTCCCTCAGTCAGTTCTCGTCGCGAGCGCCGCATCATCAGAACCGCTCAAACAAACGTTGGTTGTCTCTGCACCCGGCGTGACCTGTGCCGACTTGCTATCTCATCAGCTATCGCAGCAAACAATAGGGACTCAGCTCATTCAGCTAGAGGCCCGCGACAGTCAGTTTGACACGATAGAAAGCTCTCTATCTTCTGCGCTGGATCTGATTCAAGGCTTGGCGAAGCAAGATGGCGAATTACCTCAGCTACTGGTACTGACCCAGGGCGCTACTGATGGAGCAGCGTTAGAGCAGTCTCCCCTCTGGGGATTGATGCGAGTAGTGGCGCTGGAATTTCCGGCATTGAACTGTTGCCGCCTCGATCTCGATCCGAAAACCGCGGCCGAAGAACAGATAGGCCATATCTGCCAGGAGCTAAAAGCTGTTCAAGCTAGCAATCAGAAGAAACAGCTACGTGAAACTAGTCGCTACCGCGCAGGCAAGCGTCAGATTGCCCGTCTTGCCCGCTTGCCTCAGGTAGGTAGAGCAGAGAATCTGACCGTTCCTACAGGCCCGTTTAAGCTATCACTGCCCCAGAAAGGTAGTCCTGATGATTTGCAGCTGACCTCAGCTGGGCGCCGTTCACCGGCCAAAGGCGAAATCGAGGTGCGGGTTCAAGCGGCTGGACTCAACTTTATTGATGTGTTAGACACGCTGGGGCTGCTGCCCTTTGAGCGGGATTGGCTCGGGGTGGAATGCGCCGGGGAGGTCGTCGCTGTGGGCGATGGGGTTGAACAGTTTGCCGTAGGTGATGCTGTTATGGCTCTAGCGGCAGGCAGCCTGGGACAGTATGTAACGTTGCCATCTGCGATCGCGATCGCTCAGCCCCGTAATCTATCACCTCGGGTAGCGGCAACACTCCCTGCTAACTTTTTGACCGCCTGCTACGCGCTGAAAACAGTAGCGCAGCTGAAGCCAGGCCAACGTGTTTTAATTCACGCAGCAGCAGGGGGCACGGGAATGGCTGCGGTGAAAGTGGCGCAGCAGCTCGGCGCAGAGGTCTACGCAACGGCTAGCCCCAGTAAGTGGCCTACGCTTCGCGCTTTGGGTATCGAGCATGTAATGAATTCACGGACGTTGGACTTTGCCGACGCAATAATGGCCCAGACTGATGGACGGGGTGTAGATGTTGTATTGAATTCTCTTTCGGGTGAGTTTGTTGACAAAGGATTAGCTGTGGTGGCTCCTGGTGGCTGCTTCGTTGAGATTGGGAAGCGAGATATCAGATCTCCCGAGCAAATTGTCCGGCTGCAAACTGATATTCGCTACGAAGTGGTGGACTTGATGGCCACCGCACAACAGCAGCCTCAACTGATTCAAACGCTCTTACAAACCATTAAAGAACAGATTGAATCTGGTGAACTGATACCAAATCCCCATCGAACATTTTTAATTGACCAAGCTCCGCAGGCGTTTCGCTACATGCAGCAGGCGCGACACGTTGGCAAGATTGTTCTTGCACTGGATGAAGATACCTACGCGCTGGAAGAAACGGCCAGCGATGAAACACCTGTCCGCAGGGAGGCGACGTATTTAATTACTGGTGGGACTGGCGGCCTTGGTATCGCAACAGCTCAGTGGCTGGCGGAGCAGGGGGCTAAGCACATTGCGCTGTTGAGTCGTGGCGCTACAACCGTAAACCTGCCTGAGTTGCAGGCGCTGAGAGTGCAAGGCGTGGCGATTCAACAGGTTCAGGCAGATGTGACTGATCGAGCGCAGCTAGCTGGGACGCTCGCATCCATACGAGAGTCCATGCCTCCCATTCGCGGTGTCGTACATGCAGCAGGCGTTCTCTCCGATGGTGTTTTACAACAGCTGGACTGGTCGCAAATGGAGCCGGTGTTAGCACCCAAGGTACAGGGCGCTTGGCATTTACACGAGCTAACGGCTTCCGATTCCCTGGACTTTTTCTGGCTGTATTCCTCAGCGGCGTCTTTGCTGGGCTCCCCAGGGCAGGGCAGCCATGTCGCGGCCAACAGCTTTTTAGACATGCTGGCTTACTACCGTCAACAGCAGGGGCAACCAGCCTTGAGTATTGACTGGGGGCCCTGGGCTGAGGTGGGTTCAGCGGCGTCTGAGACAGTGCATCGACAGATGGGAGAAAAGGGTGTGGGTGCGATCGCACCTACGCAAGGTCAACAAATTCTCTCTCAATTGCTGACGCTATCTGCTCAACCGTCTGAATGCGCTCAAATCGGTGTAATTCAGATTCACTGGCCCACGTTTAGCCAACAAGGTGCTGACGTAGACCCCTTCTTCTCTGACCTAGTCAAACTCCATCACTTGGCTTCTACACCATCCAAAAAGCAGGGCAATCCATCACAAACAAAAGCAGCTGAAAACTGGACTAATCAATTGCAAGCTTTACCCAAACGTCGCCGAGCCGCGTTTATGGTGCAGGCGTTACAAACAGAAATCGCAAAGGTGCTAGGGCTCAGCGATGCGGCCAAAGTTGATCCTACCGCCAACTTCTTTGACTTGGGCATGGATTCGCTCATGGCTGTAGAGCTAAAAAATCGATTGGACAGCCATTTAGAACAACCAGTCGCCTCTACGGTGATTTTTGAGCATTCAACTTTACAGGCACTGGCCACATATCTGGTAAAACGAGCCTCTGCCACCTACCCGACTTCTAACCCGGCAACTGATGAGCCCCCCTCACCGACTTTTCCAGCAGGAGCTGATCCAATAACGGCTAATTCCGATCCGCCAGATCAAGGTAGCGAAGAAATAACACCGGATATTCAACAAGAATTAGCCGCTCTCGAATCTTTGCTTAACCGCTCTTGACACTCCTCTA
>JBCBKQ010000261.1:0-8016 GCA_038521595.1 Cyanobacteria bacterium J06627_28
CTCCTTCCTGATTTCCTTAAGTAATAAAAGTGTTGTTGAGCGAGTTGTTTTAATGCACACTCAATGCGCTGAGTGTTTGTTGCTCGCTTACTTAGATATCGGGTGAGATTTGAGGTTTTGTGCAAAAACTGCCAATTTTTTATTTTTTTACAACCTTGCAGAAAGTTGTTGAGCCGCTCTGATAGCTCATGAAAAGCTCCCTTGCCTACCTGCCTACCTGCTGGCGGCCACTCTTTGCTGTGAGACACAGGCACTACGCTGCTATGACCCATCAGAACGCATATATTAATAGGCTAGTTACTGAGGCCTGCCGCTATCCGCCCGGTCACCGCATCCGTCAAAAACGACTGACGCAGATTATTCGCCTGGTCTCTAAAAAACTCTGGAAAGAAGAGTCTTCTTATTACGAAGATGCCTTAAAAAAACGTGGATTTATTTTTGCCAGAACCTGTGTGAGTGTAAAACGGGCAAAGCTTACAATGCTGATAAGGCAAGTGTGGCCACCTGGCTAAATACCTATCTCAAGCGGCGTTTTCAAGATGGGCGTAACGCTTGTCAAAAAGAGCGGCTAATTTGTACCACTCATCGCGTGGGTGACACCATCGATGGCCTGGCTGCCAAGCCAGATATTCCGCCTTTGCTGCAGGAGGTGGAGCAGTGGGCCAAAACCGCGCCCCATTTAGAGCAGGCTCATGTATTTAATCAGCCTCACATTACGGCTCGATTGCTGATCTTGGAGCGCCTGCCGCCCGAAACGCCTTGGAAAGTACTCTCTGCCAGGTTAAACGTCCCGATGGGAACGCTGAGCAGCTTTTATCAGCGTCAGTGCCTTCGTTTTTTAAAAGAGTTTGGCCGGGCTCAAGGCTATTTATAGCGAAGCGCAAAAAGATTAGATGGGGTTGCTTTTGGCAAGGGCCTTTAAGCAGAGGCCCCTGCTCAGCTTAAAATATGGTCACTAATGCAGTTCACCGATGAATAAACGAGTTACCTTAAAACTAACGGACGGCAGCCTACAAACAGGGTTTGCCGTTGTGTTGCAGATGGGCGACGAGGGGAGCACGGCGGCTGTTGAGCTATCGGGCCGGCTGCCCGCTGCACCCAAGCTACAGGCGCTCTACCACCAGTGGCAAGCCGCGTATCGCAATTTGGGCCTGCCCTCTCGCATAGAAATGAGCCGCGCTGGATTTGCGACCAATGTCTCTTTGGTGGGCGATTGTGATCAGCTAGCCCAACAGCTACGGCAGGCGTTTAATCAGTGGCTACAGGCCGATGATTTTCGCCCCGTGCAAGACAAGCTCCTAGAGCGATTGCAGCCAGCAGATATCGTGCGTTTTATGCTGCAAACGTCTGAGGAGAGCGTGCAGCGACTGCCCTGGCACCTATGGACTATTTGCGATCGCTATCCCAACCTAGAAATCGCCCTCAGCGCCCCCACCTACGAAAAGCTCACTGCGCCCGCCGACAAGCAGAGAGAGAAGGTTCGCATTCTGGCAGTACTGGGCCACAGTCAAGGGCTAGACATTGAAATAGACAAGGCGCTGCTAAACCGTTTGCCAGAGGCTGAGATTACTTTTTTGGTTGAGCCGACTCGCCAAGCGCTAGATGAGCAGCTTTGGGCCCCAGCAGGCTGGGATATTTTGTTTTTTGCGGGACACAGTGCCACAGAGTCTACAGGGGCCAAATCACCGACGAGCGCCAGCGTTGATCCTTGTTTGTCAGCGGGCCATTTGTACATAAATCCCACCGAGACCTTAACTATTCCACAGTTAAAGAATGCGTTAAAAAAAGCGCTTTCTCGTGGGCTTAAAATTGCGATTTTCAATTCTTGTGATGGATTAGGCCTGGCGCAGTCTCTGTCAGATTTGCAGATTTCTCAGATTTTGGTGATGCGAGAGCTGGTCCCAGATGCGATCGCGCATTCTTTCCTCAAGTCTTTTTTAGAAGCCTTTTCCCGTGGCGAATCTTTTTATCTTGCCGTGCGCGAAGCCCGCGAAAAGCTCCAGGCCCAAGAAGAGAAATTTCCCTGCGCCGCCTGGCTGCCGACGATTTATCAAAATCCAGCTGAGCCTGCGCCCACTTGGTCTGCTTTGTTAGGCCGTTCGGATGTCGCGCCGTCAGCGTCGATTCCGTTGTCACCTTCAGCTGTTGTGCCACAGCCACGTACTGCTGTAATGGCGCCATGGCCTCGGCTCTTAATGGTGCATGGTCTGGTTGTCGCGATGTTGCTGTTGGTACGTTCTTTGGGATTGTTTCAGGGGTGGGAGCTGAAAGCCTTTGATGTATTGATGCGATCGCGCCCAGCAGAGCGGCCCGATCCGCGCTTAGTCATTATCACCGTCACCGACGCCGACATCAAAGCGCAAGACCCCGAAGACAGGCGCGGTTCACTCGGCGATGGCGACTTGGCAAAAGTGTTGTCGCGTCTAGACGAGATGCAGCCGCGAATCATTGGATTAGATATTTATAGAGACTTTCCTGCCCGAGAAAATCAGCCTGCGCTGGCGCAAGATCTGGCGAATAAAGAGAATCTCTTTGTTGTGTGTAAAAGCCGCGACAGCGAGGCCAACAGCGACGATATTTCACCGCCGCCAGAAGTGCCCGGCAACAGAGTTGGCTTTAGTGACTATGTGAGCGATCCAGACGGTCGCATTCGTCGGCAGCTGTTGACCCTGACGCCTGAGCCTGCCTCGTCTTGTGCGAGTGAATATGGCTTATCTACGCTACTGGCACTGGCTTATTTATCTGAGGAGGGGGTAGAAATAGGGGTCTCTGACGAGGGTGATTTGCAGGTGGGCGAGCTGGCCCTGGCTCAGTTAACCCCTAACGATGGCGGTTATGTAGGCGTAGATGCGGGTGGCAGACAGCTATTGTTAAACTATCGCAGCTTGGCGCGTCCAGAGAAGATTGCAGAAACGATTACGCTCGGTGAGTTTTTAAACGGTGAGATTGCTGCGGATGTAATGCGCGATCGCATTGTGCTGATTGGCACGACAGCGACCGGATTTCGAGACCAGTGGTTTACGCCCTACAGTCCCGTTGCGGGCGAAACCAAAGGCGTCTTTATGCAGGCACAAATGGTGAGCCATTTGATTAGCGCAGTGCTAGACGAGCGCCCTCTGCTGGCGTCGTGGCCAGACTGGGCAGAGAGTCTCTGGATTATCGCTTGGGCTGGGGTGGGCAGTTTGCTGATTGTTACTTTGGGTCGTGATCGCCATCACTTTTTGAGTAAACTGGCTTTGGGGCTGATCATGGGTGAAATTGCTTTGTTTGGGCTGTGTTGGCTGTTGCTAGCCAAAGACCATCGCTGGGTGCCATGGGTTCCAGCTGCGATCGCGCCCATTGCCGTTGCCGCTAGCACCCTACCGACCAATCGTTTTTTGGCAGCTACCCATACAGACTCTCCATAGGTGTTGTTGTTCGAATCTATCGTTCGAATCTGTTCCTTTTTCGCTGACTTTTTAGAAAATCCAAAGGCTACATCATGAAACCCTCTCAAAAAATATTTTGGTTCATCGGTGCTTTGATGATGACGCCTGTTGGAATTGTCTCGGCTCAGTCATCGGTCGAGCCGTTATCTATTATTCCTTTAGAGCCTCCTCAGGCGCAGCAGACTGAATTCTCCCTGGCGCCGCTCGAATTTACGCCGCCTCGATTGCCCGATAGAGGTCGTCCGGGTGGTCGCTCAGAAGGCGGTGCGAGTAGAGGAGGCTGTGATGTGGCTGATCAGCCGCCACTGACTGCGTTAAGTCCTGTTATCAATGTAGCTGTTGACCACGCAGGCCCTACGCAGCCACTGTCAACCAACTCTGTTTTTAGCCTGACGACAAAATCGCAGCCCTCCTTTTGGTTTTACGTTCCCTATTCGCTGGCAGAGACCCCGATAGAGTTTGTTTTGCAAGACGAAAACAACAGCACAATCTACAGAAGCACTGCCTATAGAAGTACTGTCTTAGACGTTGGGCCCGGTGCGACTGTTGATCAGGGCATTGTGCAAGTTACCCTCCCTGAGACAGCGCCTGCTTTAGAAGTCGGTGCTGCCTATCGCTGGTTTTTTATGGCCTATTGCGAGCCAGATAGCCCTTCTTTTGTAGAGGGCTGGATAGAACGATCGCCCTTAGAGCCTGCTTTACGCGCAGGCTTAGATAGCGCTACACCCAGAGAGCAGACGCTACTCTATGCCCAAAATGGATTTTGGCAAGAGACGCTGACGTTGGCCGCAGAGCGCTACCGGCAAAATCCGTCTAATGCAGAATATGCACAGGACTGGGAAAGCCTGCTAGCGTCGGTAAACTTGAGTCACCTAAGTGAACAGCCGCTAATAGACTGCTGCACTTTTTAATCAAGTACTTTTTAATCAAGCGCTTTTGAATCAAGCGCTTTTGAATCAAGGCCGGAATTGGGCACTCTGCGTATAGCGTTGTCGATAGATATGCAGAAAGGAGACGTAAACCGTGAAAGATATATGCAGGCTATTTGCCTATCTGATGGGTTCTACGACCCTGCTTATTGGCTTCATGGGTACGCTCAACATTATCTTTGATCAAAATTGGGGCCTGCGCTCAGGCACCAGCGTTTCACCGCTACCAAAAGATCCGGGAGAACTGTTGTTTTTGGTAGGGTTCTTTTTCATATTTGCTGGCTTCCTCTATCTGTGTGGCAGCATTGGCGACGCTATCAAACTTATTCGAAAACATGCGCCTGCTTCTTTGGGCATTCTGGCGCTGCTGGCGTTCCTTCTGGTAATTGGCGGTAACTATGGCTTTACTTTGTTTATGGGTGGTCCGGTACAAAGAGCAGTAGAAATGGGCAACACTGCCAAAGTAGAAGAGCTCATGCAGCGCAACACCTACGAAGCCGCCGCCCTGCGAAAGCCCCTCTATTTTGCTTTAAAGCAGTCCGATTACAGAATGGCAGAGGCTTTGATAAACGCTGGTGCAGATGTGAATTACACCAACGAGGACGAATTTACTCCACTGCTGACGTCTAGCGTGTTTCATTTTGAGCTAGCGGCCATACGCTTTTTGTTAGAAAACGAAGCTGACCCAAATTTGCAAGACGACCTCGGGCGAACGGCTATGGTTATGGCAGTTCTCTACAGAGACGAGGAGGAGGTGTTGCCCGTGCTAGACATGCTACAGGCAGCAGGTGGGGATTTTTCGATTGCTGCTGATAATGGTGATACGGTGAGTGCGATCGCGACTAGCAAAAACAACAAATCAGTCATTGATTTCCTGAGGGAAATATAGCAAAGTGCGAACGGCTATAGAATCACAAGCTTTGAATCCCTAAAAATCTACTCGTCTGAGCTACAGTCGCTTGTAACCCTTGGCCCACGGGATAGAAAATTTTGAGAACTGTAGATATTGTCAGGCAGCCATTATTCTAGCGACAGTTCTTTTCTGTCAATCTGGTAACAGCGCATGAGACAATCTCTCATAACCTCATCATGCTTGAAAGCCAGAGGCATTTTTAAGGCTGAGGTGACTTCAAACCACTTGGCCTCGACGACTTCTCCTATCGAAACTTGAGGGTTGAGCGTTGGTAACTCAGCTTCACCTAGTTGAAACATCAGTGCGTACTTTAGCGTGACGTTTTGCCGTCGCAGTGGCGTGCTGTACACCTCGTACGGATGCATTAAATCGCCCTCAAAACGAAATGTCTCTACGAGCTGTGGAATATCTAATCCCAGCTCTTCCCAAACTTCTCTATACACGGCTTCAGTCGTTGTCTCATCAAAGTCTAAATAGCCGCCAGGCAGCCCCCACTGGCCAACGCCATCGGGTAAATCAGCGCCACGCTTGCCCAAGGGAACATAATACTTGCTGTTTTGCACGAAAAAGAGAACAGGCAACACCGTAACGCTGCGACTAATCCAGAGTTCTTTCCCTTCGTGTTGAATACAGCGGTTAGGCGTGCTTTTGAATTTCACAAACTTGGGCCTGAAATCTATAGCTTCCCGCGCTTTTCCTGCTACACCACGAAAGGCTACAGCCTTTAACTGAATAGCGAAAAGCGCGTAGCAAATGCGCGTAGGCGATAGCCTCCTCTAAGAGTACACGTCCGCGCTTTGCTGTACTAAAAAATAGAGAATGCTCCGGAGAACATTCTCTGCTAATTATACGCTAGTGCCGCGCCGCATGAATATATAGCTTCTCTCACTTAGTGCAGCGTTTCTTTGCCAGTTTTAACTCTATGACCAGTCTCGATACCTTAGTAAAATGCCAAAACGGAGACAGCCCTCACCTTGAGTGAAGTAGATCGCCAGTATCTAGAAGGGCTTCTGAAAAAAGGTCAAATGAAAGCACGGGCCTATAAATGCGTGCAAGGTCTTCTAGAACTAGACCAAGGCCTGTCGATGGGAGAGATTGCCAAAAGCCTAAAAGTAGCGTGCAGTACGCTCACCAGGTGGGAGAAGCGCTATCGTCAAGAAGAGCTGACCATGCTGGAAGAAAAAGGCCGTAGTGACCGCCCCATCTAAAACGCACCTGGTGTCTTGATAAGCTCGACAGTCAGTTCATCACTAAGATGGAAAATCTGCTGTGGCTCTATCGCTTAGAGCACGACCCAGACTACCCCATCATTTGTTTCGATGAAAGACCGTGCTTTTTAATCGGAGAACGCATTGCCCCTAGAGCAATGCAGGTGGGTGCACCAAAAAGAGAACATTATGTCTACAGCAAGCACGGCTCATGTGCGTTGCTAGCGGCCATTGAACCGCTAAGTGGAAAACGCTTTGCGAAAGTATACCGGCAGCGCACAAAACGAAAGTACGCCCAATTCTGTCGTGACTTAGCGGCGCAGTATCCAGAAGCCACCAAGATTCGACTGGTGCAAGACAATCTCAATACCCACACCAAGAGTGCTTTTTACGAGCTGCTGCCCGCACCAGAGGCCTTTGCGCTCGCACAGCGCTTCGAGTCTCACTACACGCCGAAAGCCGCTAGCTGGCTGAATATGGTAGAAATTGAACTCTCTGCCATTGCCAGAGGCTGCTTACATCAACGAATGGCATCGTTCGAAGACCTAGAGCGACAGGTCTTAGCACTGGCACAAGAACGCCACGAGCAGCGGATTCATATCAATTGGCAGTTTTCAATTGAGAGCGCCAGAACGAAGTTCAGCAGACACTATCAGAAAGTGAATCCTGCGAATCCTGTGTCAGCATGTATGAAAGCTTAATTTACACTACGCTCAGTGAGAGAAGCTATATTTTGCGAGCCAGCCACTGTTCTTGAACACAAGAGAAGTGGCCTGGGGAAAGGAAATGCTCTAAAGATTTTTGAGAGATTGCCTGATTAAGCGAGTTGAGGATAAACTCTTGTTTTTCCCTCATATAAGGAGAAGGAGAATGAACTTTATATATATAAGGATTAGGCATGACGGTTGCTAAGAGGCAAGCTTCTTCTACCGTCAGGCTCTGAGCACTCTTCTTGAAAAAATGCAACGATGCAGACTCCACACCAAAAATATAAGGAGAGAATTGCACAATGTTCAAATATATTAATAAAATAAAATTCTTGCTCAAAACAGCTTCAAAAATAAATGTCAAATAAGCTTCTATGATTTTTCTGAAAAGAGTTTTTCCAGGATAAAGAAAAAGGTTTTTAACAGTTTGCTGGGAGATTGAGCTGCCCCCCACCAATCGGGAAGACGTTCGATTGATTTGAAACGCACGCAGAATTGTTTTCCAATTAAATCCAGAATGATTAGGAAACTGACCATCCTCAGAGAGGATAACAACTATAGGCATGAAGGGGGATATTCCTTCATAATTCATCCATGCATGCTGAATTCGTTTTTTATTTTTAGAGCTAAAGAAATGAGTTTCCCTTAGCATAAAGGCAGAGGTTGGTGGATTAACCCAATTCAAGGAAAACAATGCAAATGTTTTCAAGACTAAAATCGAGAGAATAATAATTAGGGGAGCTTTTCGTACATCTGCATCATTTCTGGCTAGGTATAGCAATGATAGTATCAGGAGTAAGATATATACCCTGGCTATATTTTTGAGTGTCC
>JBCBKQ010000262.1:0-7732 GCA_038521595.1 Cyanobacteria bacterium J06627_28
ATGAGCTGGCGCTGGACTACGAGAGCTATGGGTCTACTACTTGGAGAAATCGCGCAGCCCTAGCTGGCCTTGGGGCCGATAACTGTTTTTACTTTCAAAACGAAGCCGCTGTCAGAGGACGGCTAGACATCGACATTACTAAGGGCGACCCGCCGCCTGATTTGGCCTTAGAGATTGACGTTACCAGCAAATCACTCAATCGCTTTCCCATTTATGCCCATTTGGGCGTGCCGGAAATTTGGTGCTACGACAGTGGCATTTTGAAAATCTATCATCTGCAAGACAAAGATGCTCAGGGTGAGCGTTACATAGAGGCAGAAACGAGTCTGGCTTTACCACAGCTGCCAATACAAAATTTGCCAAAACTGATTGAAGCGAACCGTTCGGCGGGTAGAAGAGCCATCCGCAAGGCTGTTCGAGCTTGGGTAAGAAGTGCATTAGGTTAGCTAGTCTCTTCAGTCACGCTCAGAGAACCTTCTCAATCAGCCAGGAATTCCTCAGTCATCAACGGGACTTTATTGGTCGCACTTTGAAATCCTTCAGTCATAACGGGACTTTATTGGTCGTGCCCTGAAATCGCTCAGTCACCAACGGGACTTTATCAGTCGCACTCTGTAATCATTCAGTCATCAACGGTACTGTGTCAGTCGCACCCTGCATCAATTCCGCTCCAGCCCATAACCCTTCAAGTCTGGGAGCTTCAAGTCTGGGATCTACAGAGGGTAGGAAAAGCAGCATTCACTGAGCAGCAGTCGTTTTTGATATGATCCGTAAGAGCCTGCCCGAAGAAAGTGCTGATGAAGCTCAAACATGTTGAGTTACCGATGACTGAAATAGAGCAATTTTGTCAAAAGTGGAATTTGACAGAATTTGCACTGTTCGGTTCCGTGTTGCGAGATGACTTTTGCTCAGACAGTAGCGATATTGACGTGATGATTCAGTATCGTTCGGATGCGGTGCCGACTTTTTACGATCTCGATTGCATGGAGACAGAGCTTGAAAAGATGTTTGGCAGAGAGATCGATGTGATTACTCGCAAGAGCATTGAGCATAGTAAAAACTATCTGCGTCGTCGAGAAATCTTGTCGTCTGCCAAAGTGATTTATGCATCGGGATCTCCAGTCTTTGCTTGATATGCTTCAGTCAGTAAAGATTAAACTGAACCATTTAGAGAGATTCAGAATTTTTCAGATATTGCACTCCTAGCTCAATAAAAGAGTGTGCTTGTGCAATTATCTTTTGCGCATCTTCAGAAGACATATCTGGCTGTAAATCGTAGTCAGCGCTGGTGCGCTGCGCTTGCGCATCAATCAGGTATCTGTGAAATTCTTGAGGGACTTTCTGTGGCTTTGAAAGCACACGCCCAAAGGCACTGATGACAGCTGCATGGCTAGAGAAAGACAAGCCTTCCTTGTCTAACAGTGCTTCAGCAACATAAAACATACTGTAGTAAGCCCGAGAAACTGAAAACTCATAGAAACCCTTCTGTAGCAGTTGTTCGGCTGCTGAAAGGCTCCGCTGCGCCTTCTCCAACAAAAACTGCTGCTCAGATGTCATATCGAGATGCCTTCTTTCCGAATGTTGCGGAGCAGAGGGGAGTTTTCGGTCTGGTAACGGGACTTGGGCAAAAAGAACCGGGAAATGACTAAATCGTGTTCAAGGCAGAGCTGTGCGATAAAGTCGCTAGTGCGATTAATTTCGGCGCTGCTATTTACGACGCCTTCTAAAACAATCAAAACATCCACATCAGAATTAACAGTCGCTTGCTGACGCGCATAGGACCCAAATAGGACTACCTCGCTCAAACGTTCTTTGTATTGTGTTTGCAAGTATTGCTTGAGTGCATGAAGCACAGGACGCAAGTCGTTAATTGACAAAAGTTGCTTCATCTTCATGCTTTTCTTCTGTGACGGTAGTGCCTCAACTCGGCATACGCTATTTACTTACGATAACTCCAAGAGTCTGGTGCTTTTTTTCGTGACTCGTGAATTGGGAGATGAAGGGTTTCATAGATACTTTTGCAGCAGCACCCCCAACTTTTCTTTTGTTGCCGTAGGTGCACTATCTAAGGGTGTGATGATCGCGAACTTCAGCGCAGAGTGGGCTTCTGACTCAGGTGGATTTTTGTGTAGTCGTCGGACGACTTCTTTAATGACGAGTTGGGCATTGACGGCGTTTTTTTGTAGATTGCCGATGACCATTTCGACGGTTACGCTGTCGTGGTCTGGGTGCCAGCAGTCATAGTCTGTGACCATAGCTAGCGTTGCATAGGCAATTTCGGCTTCGCGGGCGAGTTTGGCCTCTGGCAGATTGGTCATACCAATGATGGTGGCGTCCCAGCTGCGATACAGGTTGGACTCGGCTTTGGTGGAAAAAGCTGGCCCCTCCATGCAGACGTAGGTGCCGCCACGGTGGAGGGTGACGCCTTCTAAGGATTGAGACTCCACAGAGTCTGCGAGGACGGTTGCTAGGTTGTTGCAGACGGGGTCGCCAAAGGAAATGTGGCCGACGATGCCGTCGCCAAAGAAGGTGGATGGTCTGTTTTTGGTGCGGTCGATGAACTGGTCGGGGACGACCATATCGACGGGTTTGGCTTCTGCCTTTAATGAGCCAACGGCGGAGGCAGAGATGAGGTACTCTACGCCGAGAGTTTTCATGGCGTAGATATTTGCGCGGAAGGGTAGTTCGGAAGGCGTAAGGCTGTGTCCGCGTCCGTGGCGAGCGAGAAAGGCGACGGGGACGCCTTCGATTTTGCCGGTGATGATGGCGTCTGAGGGCTTGCCAAAGGGGGTGTCGATTTCTCTTTCTTGGATGTCTGTGAGCGCATCCATTTTGTAGAGGCCGCTGCCACCGATAATGCCAATTTTAATTGGCGATACTGCTGCGTTGTCTGCTGTGGCAACCATCAATTCTTCCTATTGGCTCGTCAAGAGGAATTTTACCGTTCTCACCAGTCTTTAAGCTGTGCTGGGTGAAAATGTTTTTTAGTTCAAGCTTATGGGCGCTCGGATTGCGTTATTCCACCCAAGTGTCATAACGGAAAACACGGGGAGCACGCATCGTCTAGTGCCTTCGCCGTTGGATGTACTGATACTTCTCTTCAACAGTTATGCGCTTTTCTCCTGTTTCTTTTCTGCGGTCAATCGCTCAGCCACTTCAGCCAACCTCAGCGCTTGGCGCTCAGAAAAGACTTGGAAAATTGGAAACTATTGCACTGGGCGTGGGGCTAAGTTTTTTAACCTTTGGCGCACTGCCTGCAAATGCAGCGGCACCGACTGATAGACAAATTGAACTGCTAGAGTCTACGACTGAAGCGATTCCGCTGGTGAGTAGTCAGGCTTCTGAGGCAGATCAGTTAGCGGCACGAGGGGTGCAGACGTTTACTCGGCAGGATTATGTAGGGGCATTTGAGGCTTGGCAGCAGGCGATGATGCTGTATCGCATTGAGGGCGATCGCACCAAAGAAGCCCGGATGCTCGAAAACCTCAGCGTGGTGTACCGCGTCACTGACCGCCCCGGTGAAGCTATTAACGCCAGTCAGCAGGCAGTGGACATTTATGAAGCGCTTGGCACGGCGAATGAGCAGCCCAGTGCGTTTTTGAATTTGGGAAGTGCGTATCGGTTGGGCTCGCAGATTAATGATGCGATCGCAGCCTACGAAACCAGCCTATCTCTCTACCAAAACGCGGATGACCCCACAGGCGAGCGCATCATCCTTTCTCTGCTAGCAGACGTCCACAAGGATGCTGAAAACTACACTGAGAGCATCACTTATCAGGAGCAAGTGCTCTCCATCGCCCAGAGCACGCAAAATGCTCAGATTGAAGCAGAGTCGCTTTCAGAGCTAGGCTATGCGCACTTTATGACTGAAAACTACACGCAGTCAGTCAACTACTATCGTTCTGCCCTCGCTTTGTTTAGAGAGTTGGGCGATCGCCCTCAAGAAGTGGCAGTGTTAAACAACCTAGGCCGTGCGGCTTCACTGGGCCAAGACTTCGATACGGCCCTGTCTGCCTATCAGGAAGCCTTAAATATTTTCCAGGCCTTGAATCGTCCTGACCAAGAAGCGCATCTTTGGGTGAACATTGGTCAGGCGCATCTCAATGCGGGGAGTACCGCCGAGGCAATGCACGCTTTTCAGCAGGTTGTAACGCTGACAGAAAGGTTGCGATCGCAGCAGCCGAATTCGCCTTTGCCTGCACGGCTAGAAGCTGCCTATAGAGGGCTAGCCACTTTGCTAAGACAGGCCAATCGCGGTAGTGAAGCAGAACAGGTGCTGGGTTTGATTTAATCCCACAGGCTGGTTTGGTCTGGTCTGGTCTAAGTTTTGGTTGAAGTTTGAGTAGAAACCGAAGCGCAGTGTGTCTGAAAGATGGCTACATTGCGCTTTTTCTTGTCTGGAGGTTTCTGTTTTATGGCTAGCTGCTTAATGCATTGAGCAGCTAGCTAAGCACTAAGCTCTATAGAACAAGGGTTGTAGCTGTACTAGGTGCAACGAGCTTAGTGCAGATTGTTTTAATGTCCTTTCTACTGCTTACGGGCGACTTCGTTGCCAGGGGTGGACTGCAGCAGCCATAGGCCCGTGTAGGTCATGCCAGAATCGTCGGGGCGTACGAGCAGAAAGTGCAAGCCTTGAGCGGCTAGCTTGCGCTCGGTAAAGGTGCGGGCGGCAGCGGCAACGGCTTCGTCTTCAAAGGTGGCCATAATCCAGCGGTCGGCGAGACCTGCTTCTAGAAGCAAGCCATCTGGCCCACCGGCAATGTATTGCAGCATTACGGGTCTGGCGGACTGAAGCCACTGGGCGAGGGCCATGGACTGCCTGCCGCCGTCGATAATGACCCCTGGAATGGTGGCGGTGCTTGGTAAGCCTAGGTTAATCGGCATCAGCGCTGGGTCGATAGATTGAATGGGGATAGGTTCTTGGGCGAGGCGTTGGAGGTCTGTGGGTGCGACGGATGCAAACTGCCAAACGTCCCCCATTAAATGGTCCGCAATGGGTACTGGCGCCGGCCGCTCTAGCGCAATCGGTTCGTAGGGCTGTGGGACGTAATTATCTAGCTGCGGATACCAAGCGCCGCGCTGGCGGAGCCACTGTTTAATGGCCGGGGTATCGCGCCGGGGCTGTACAGAAGTGGGAAGTTCACGGCAGGCCACTTCGACGAGGCTGACGGATTGAGGGCGAAAAATTTCGATATGGCTAGGCCAGCTGCCTGCCAAGTCGCACGCCTTCTCTAGCTGCTCGCGTACCCAGGGTGCACTCGCCTCCGGCTGTGGACAAAACTCACCATAGGTGAACGCCATATCCGCACTGCAAATCAGTAACTCCCACAGCGGATTGCCCTTGCTATCTTGCAAGGGACGACGGTAAAAGTCGAGCTGCCAGGGAAGAGACATAGTTAGTCAGCGAGTGATTCAGCACTCAATTTATTTAGACCGTCATAACGCTATCGCTTTGACACGCTATCGCTCTGACATGGCCAAGGCGGCAACGGGTTCAGCGGGATTCGTCGTGCTGGGGAAGTATTCTTGAGCGACATACTGCGCCACCATGCGATCTGTATTGAAAAAGGGCGACACGGTGCGAATAGAGGCCTTCATCATTCTTAGCCATCCAGACGAAATTCCCTTGCGATCGCGCTTGTAATACAGCCGCGCGATATCACGTTCTATCAGCGTGTAAATAATTTCTGCATCTCGCTCATCTTGCCTGGCTTGCGCCTGCAAATCTGTCTGCGCTAGCTCGCTACTGGTGCCCACTGTGGTTTCTCCAATGGCCCAGCCGTTTAGCCCTGGGCGGTAACCTTCGTACCACCAGCCATCTAATACACCCAGGTTAAGACCCCCATTGAGGGCCACTTTTTGGCCGCCGATGCCTGAGGCTTCGAGCGTACGACGGGCCGTACTCATCCAGAGGTCTACGCCCTGCACCATGAGCTTGCTGGTAAACAGGTCGTAGTTTTCAATAAATGCAATGCGATCGCGCAAATCTGGGTGGCGGCTCCACTCCATAATCCGCTGAATAATGCGCTTGCCGTCGTCGTCGTCAGGATGGGCCTTGCCTGCAAAGATAATTTGTACCGGACGCTTGGCATGGGCGACGATTTGCGTCAGTCGATGCAGGTCTTTGAACAATAAATCGCTGCGTTTGAAGGTGCTGAAGCGACGGGCGACGCCAATGGTGAGGACGTTTGGATCTAGCAGACGTGAGACGGCGTTGATGTCGTCTTGGGCTTCGCCTCTGGCTAGGCGAGACTGAAGGACGCGATCGCGCGTGTAGGCAATCAGTCTTGCCTTTAGAATGCTGTGCCGCCGCCAGAGCAAGTCGTTGGGAATATTTTCGACCCGGCTCCACTGGTCGCTGCGCGTCAGCTGATGGGTCCAATCTTGACCCAAATAACGATCAAACAAATCGCCAATTAGGGGGGCAACCCAGCTGCGGACGTGGACGCCGTTGGTCACATGGCCAATGGGCACGGTCTCTGTGGGCTGATTGGGAAAGAGCTCTTGCCACAGATTTCGGGAAACTCTGCCGTGGCGCTCGCTAACGCCATTGGCTGAGCGCGTTAAGCGTAGGGCCATACGCGTCAGGCTAAAGGCTTCGTCTTCTGAGTGCAGGCGTCCTAGTGCGAGTACATCGGCTGAAGAGACGTCGAGTTCTGTGGCGTAGGTTGAGAGCGCCTCACTTACGTCGTCCAGGCTAAAGGTATTGCCAGAGGGTACAGGGGTGTGGGTAGTAAACCGGGCGCGATCGCTCACATGCCCCTTCACCTGCTCAAACGATTCGCCGCTTTGCTCTTGCTCTTGCCTTGCAATCTCTAGCAAGGCAAAGGCCGGATGGACTTCGTTGAGATGATAGATCGATGGCTCTATTCCCAGCGCCTGCAAAGCGCGGACGCCACCGATGCCGAGCAGCATAGCTTGACCTAGCTGTACCGCAGGGTCCCGACTGTACAAATGCCCCGTCAGCTGACGATCTTGCGTGTCGTTTTCCATCAGATCGCTATCTAGCAGATACAGCGTACTGCGGCCCAGCTTGGCTTCCCACACCCGCGCCTTTACAGACCGCTCACCAATGGCGACTTTTACCGCGATGGGCTGACCAAACTCATTGCACACCTCACGCAGCGGCAAATGGTCAATATCATTATCGATATAGTCAGCCTCTTGCCAGCCACTACGATTTAGCCGCTGCTGAAAATATCCCTGTTTGTACAGCAGACCCACGCCCACCATGGGTAAGCCCAAATCTGACGCAGACTTGAGATAGTCGCCTGCCAGTACGCCTAGGCCACCGCAGTAAATTGGCAAAGACTCATGCACACCAAACTCAATGCAAAAGTAAGCCACCGGGTGATCGCCCGAGACCTCAGGGACTTCTCGATTGGCCCAGGTTCCTTCTGCGCTCAAATAGCTATCGAGCTGATCGGCTAGCCTGTCTAGGCGAGTGAGATAGCTCGGATCTTCGGCCATTTGCCACAGTCGCTCGTGGGAGACTGTTTCTAGCAGCGCGACCGGATTGTGATTGCAGCGTTGCCACAGCCCAGGATCAATGGTGCTAAACAGCGACACGCGCTCGGGTGTCCAGCTCCACCAATAGTTGTAGGCAAAATCGGCCAGCCGACGAACGGGGTTGGGTAGCTTGGCGCTCAGGCGATTAATGGCATTCATCTCACATGCAACCGAAATGTTTAAGGTGGGGCCAGTTTGGAAAGGGCCAGTTTCCAAACTGGCC
>JBCBKQ010000263.1:0-7690 GCA_038521595.1 Cyanobacteria bacterium J06627_28
AATCGGTTCGCCCATGTCTACGGTGACCTGACCGCTGGGCTGAAGCGCTGGGCGAATGGTGCCTGCCAGGGTGTGAATGCTGTAAGTATGCGGTAGGGAAGGAGCTTTGCCGTCTTGCGTTTCCAAATCGGCAATGAATTTGGCCAAACAGCGGATGCCGTTGCCGCACATTTCGGGCTCTGAACCATCCGAGTTAAAAATGCGCATGGTGTAGTCGTGATCGTCTTTGCCAGGAAGCACAAAAATAACGCCATCGCCGCCAATGCCAAAGTTGCGATCGCACACATCAATGGCCTGCTCAGGCGTAATCATGGGCTCGGAACTGCTGCGGTTATCGACCAAAATAAAGTCATTGCCAAGGCCGTGATACTTACTGAACGAAAGAGTGACCATATCGAAAAAGAAAGGAAAAGGTGTACGCGCTAAGTTCGCAAGTGAAACTGTCAGCATTTTATAGCAAGCACGAAAGCGGTGAAGAACCCAATTCCTCGGGCAACCTGTAATCGAATACGTTTTATGGATGCGCATCCCTTTTCCCCTATGGCTACCCAAGCATTTGATACTGGCCTCCCCAGCATTCGCCAGGTACAAAACCTCATTCGCGATCAGCAAGCGGTCGAAGTAAAGCTGATGACGGGCGATACGTTAGCCGGTTCGGTAAGTTGGCAGGATGTGAATGCAGTTTGCATTAAAAGCGAAGATGGCAACAACACAATTTTGATGCGGGGTGCGATCGCGTATATCAAAGCCGCTGGCTAATCTCCTGCGGGAAAAGTAGCTCAGCGCATAAGATCGTTTGTGAGCATCACACTCTGAGCAATCACCGCGACCCAAGAATCTGTGAATAGTGTCTCTATCGCTCCTGTGCCTTGGCGGTACGACGGTACGGAATAAACCTGCTCATTTGCTGAAATTAGGCGCGTAAGTTTTAGCCAAACCGCTTGCTAAATGGGCGGTTTGGCGTTTGTATGAATTTTCTAAAAACTTTCCGTGAAAAAACTGTTCTGACAAGGAATCCGACGGGAACACTCAACTCATAAGGATTCATTTTGTCTAAGCTCAGCTTGTTTAAGTCCAGCCTAAATTTTCAGTCGCATCCCCCTCACTTCAAAAACCATCAGGGCTTTGGCCCGAACTTTATTCAATCGTCTAGCGGAATTATTAATCGGAGTTTTGTGCCAGCATGAGTAGCATCGAAAAAATTGTTGACCAGGCATTACAGGATGGCTACCTAACCCCTGCAATGGAAGCCGAAGTTGGTCGCATTTGCGATACCGCTTCTGAGCTGTCCATCGAAGAATACATGGCGTTAGATCGTCTAATGGGCTCTTTGCTAACGGGCGAAGTCGTAGCGGTTCCTCGCAAACAATTTATCAACGTAATGGAAGAATTGGTGCTGACTGAAGCCATTTCTCAAGTTGCTGAAGTAGAAGCTGCCAGCGAACGCACGCTCGATCTAGGTGACGTTGCCGCCTATGCGCTCAACCGCCTTCCCCCCCTATACGCCACGACGGAGGAAGGTGCCAGCTACCAGCGAGATAAGGCTCGCGCGGAGCTATCTGAGCTGATTGCCCAGCAGGTTTCTGAGTCCGTTGGTCGTAGCCTAGACAAGCCAGAATTCTTCCCAGAGCGCAAAGAAATCCAGCGCAACGAAGAAGGCGGCCTCCTGGGTCAAGTCAACAAGCTGCTCAAAGACTACGCTCACGATTTCGAGCAGCAGCCTAACGCAGCATAGTGTCTATCAAAACCTAACGCTCAAAGCCTAACGCTCAAAATCTAGCTCTCAAAGCCTAATCACAAAAGCGACTGCCAATTTTCTTGGCAGTCGCTTTTCTATGTTTTTCCCATGCCTCATGGAAAGACTTTTGTGGAGCGTAGAGAGGGCTCTACTGAGACACTTCAACGGTCGTGCCAATCTCAACTAGCTTATAGAGTTCTTGAATATCTGCGTTGCGCATCCGAACACAGCCATGGGAGACCGCTTCTCCGATTAGCTCTTCTTGATTTGTTCCATGGAAGCCAATTTGGGCAGTGCCATCCGTCCAGAAACCAATCCATCGGGTTCCAAGTGGATTGTCTGGCCCTGGGGGGATTTCTTCTTTGGTAATGGGATGTTGCCAAGCAGGGTCTTCTAGTTTGTTCATGATGTGAAAAGTCCCCGTAGGCGTCTGCCAGGCATCTTGACCAACAGCGACATCGTAGCGAACGCTAGGCTGCCCAGGTATCGTCACTTCTAAATATCGGCCTTCTAAAGACAGCGATAGCTGCACAGGTGACTGCACAGCCGCTTTGGTGCGAGAGGGTCTTTCCCAGAGACCCCGTCGCCTTGTCGCCCCGTCGTCCGAGGCTACCTGCTGAGCATTGGATTCACTAGTCTCCACCAAAATTGGTGGATCGCCGCTCACGTTAGCCAAACTCGCTGGGGTAACCACCGCCCCCGAAAAGGGATCTTTCCACTCGATAGCGATGAGCGCGATCGCAGAACTAAAACACAGTGCAATAAAGCAACGAATAATAGCAGGCTGTTTTTTCAAGTTGTCGCCTTACCTCCTACGTTGCCGAGCATTTATAGCTTTGCGCGCATTGCTATCGCTTTACAGAAACTTAGCTTCATAGGCCAAGAATCGTAGCCATTCGTAGTTGGCGTCAGCTAAGCAATCAGAGCTTTTTTTTGCAGATTTTTTCGCAGATCAAAGCTTAACGAATTGAGACACCGTGACAATCTTACTGGAAACACTGTTGCAATCTTGACCCAATCCGAGCCAAAGAGCACGCACAAGTTCGCTCCCTTGTTACAATAACCAGTGCATTAAAACGGCGTTAAAGATTAAGTCAGCTAGTACGGAAAAGTAAGCTTTTAGAGGCAATTGTAGCGTGGTAGTTAAGCCAGATTGGTTACGGGTAAAAGCGCCCCAGTGGGAAAGAGTGGGCAATGTCAAAGGCATTTTGCAAGATCTGGGCCTCAATACCGTCTGCGAAGAAGCCTCTTGCCCCAACATTGGTGAGTGCTTTAATGCGGGCACAGCCACCTTTTTGATCATGGGGCCCGCCTGCACCCGCGCCTGCCCCTACTGCGACATCGACTTTGATAAAAGCCCGCGCGAACTAGACCCCATGGAGCCGGTGCATCTAGCCGAAGCCGTACGCCGCATGAAGCTAAACCATGTGGTGATTACGTCAGTGAACCGGGATGAACTGCCCGACGGCGGCGCGAGCCAGTTTATTCGCTGCATCGAAGAAACGCGCAAAGTTTCGCCCAAAACGACCATTGAAGTGTTAATCCCTGATTTGTGTGGCAATTGGGATGCGTTAAAGACGTTGCTTCTAGAAGGCAGGCCAGAGGTTCTAAATCACAATACAGAGACAGTCCCCCGACTGTATAAAAAGACGCGCCCTCAGGGCGACTATCAGCGCAGTCTCGCGTTGCTAAAGCAGGCGCGTATGATTGCCCCTTGGACCTATACCAAGTCTGGCATTATGGTTGGCCTGGGCGAAACGGATCTAGAAGTCCGTCAGGTACTAGGCGATTTGCGGGCGGTAGACTGCGACATCGTCACCATTGGTCAATATTTGCAGCCCAGCCAAAAGCATCTCGGCGTCCAGGATTTCGTTACACCCTCACAGTTTGAAGCATGGCGCATCGCAGGCGAAGAGATGGGCTTTTTGCAGGTGGTGTCTTCTCCCCTCACTCGCAGCTCGTACCATGCAGAGCAAGTTCAGCAGCTGATGAAAACCTACCCCCGGATAAATCCGCTCAATCAATAGGTTGCTGCTGCGGCTAATCCACGGCTAATGAATGAAGACACTGCTTTTTCCTACGAACTAGTAGAGTATCTCCCTGTAGACTTGAAACAATCTCTAAAGATTACTTTAGATAAAATGCTCAGATCATTCGGGCATTACTCATTAAGAATATACATTCTCTCTAGTTTTCTGAGGCTTTAAGGCCTTTCAAGATAGATGCTTACCGTCTTTTACGCAGTTGTGTGATGAGCTATTTGATTTCTCAAATGCCGCCCTTAGAGGCTGATATTGAGACGAAGGTAGTTCTAAAGAGATTGGTACAGGCTAACAGAGCGCTTGCAGAACTGAAAGGCGTAGTCGCCACTATTCCAAATGAGCGCATTTTAATTAATACACTGACGCTGCAAGAGGCCAAAGATAGCTCAGCTGTTGAAAATATCATTACCACTCAAGACGAGCTATTTCGCAGCGACGTAGCGAAACAATCGTTTACGACTGGGGCAGCAGAGGAAGTATATGCTTACGCAGCCGCGCTGTCCTATGGATTTGAGCAGGTGAAGTCACAGCGATTACTCACAAACAATCACATTTTAGAAATACAGTCTATTTTGGAAGAAAATAGTGCAGGTTTTAGGAAATTGCCTGGAACCTCACTCAAAAATGATGCAACAGGTGAAGTCATCTACAGTCCACCACAGGATACGAATGAGATTGTATTACTGATGAGCCGTCTAGAGCGATTTATGAATGATGATTCGCTGTGTGACTGGGATGCGCTGACAAAGATGGCGGTAATTCATCACCAGTTTGAGAGCATTCATCCTTTTTACGATGGCAATGGCAGAACAGGACGAATCATTAATGTTCTATATCTTGTGAAAGAAGATTTGCTCGATATTCCTGTGCTGTATCTCAGTCGTTATATCAATCAGAACAAAGAGGTATATTACCGTCTTCTACAAGCTGTTCGAGACCACAATCATTGGGAAGATTGGCTGCTGTTTATGCTTGATGGTATAGAAAAAACGTCACAACAAACGGTTGTTCTAATAAAGCAAATTAAGGCGCTGATGCTGTCTATGAAGCAAGAGATGCGTGATCAGCGCCCAAAGATCTACAGCCAAGATTTTTTGAATAATCTATTTCGTCATCCCTACACAAAAATTGAGTTTGTCATGGATGAGCTACAAATTACCCGACAAACGGCGTCAAAGTATCTAGAAGAACTCGTCAGCATTGGAATGTTAAAAAAGTACAAGGTTGCTAGAGAAAGCCTTTACCTCAATCATGCTCTGTACGACCTGTTGCTAAATGTAAATGATTGACAGCATAAAGATTATAGAAGCTTAGGCTATCTATTTAGTGGTTGACATGTTAACGAAACTGTATTTTTTTAACATGTTCGCTGTGACGAGTTAAATATTCCCGACTTTGTTAACACGTTTCCGTAAGTTTCACAGACTAAAACACTCTTTCTATAGCTTTCATTTATCTATAGCCACTCGCACTCAGCTTTGACCGACTGTTCCTGATTAGCGCATAGGACTTTTTCTCGTTATGTCCATCGATCCGTTTGCCTCCGCCGATTCCGTCGACAAAAGTATGCGCCAAGTGAATCGGCCTCAGACGTTGATGCCTTCGGTACTGCCACAACGGATGGGGGATGGCGGTGCGCAAGATCGCTTTATTGTTTGTGGGTTGGGGAGTTTGGGTCAGCAGAGTGTGGTCAATCTTAAGAAGTTTGACTACGACCCGTTTGAGGTGATCATTACGGCAATTGATCGGCGCCCTGTGGAAAGTTGGGAGATTGACGATCTGCCTCAGCAGCTGTCGGTGCCGCCTATTTTGGGAGATTGTCGCCGGGAAGACGTGCTCAGGGAGGCAGGCGTTGAAAGTAGTCGGGCGATTTTGATTGTGACGAGTGATGAAAGTACAAATGTGGAATGTGCGATCGCAGCTCGTCGCCTAAATCCCAATATTCAAATCATTTTGCGCTCATCTCGCCATAGCCTAAATACCCTGCTAGACAAGCAGCTGGGAAAATTTGTCGCGCTAGATGCCACAGAGCTACCCGCCATGACCTTTGCCCTGGCTGGCCTAGGAGACGATACGGTCAGCGTATTTAGCATTGGACGGCATCGGTTTCGAGTGGTGGAACGCTTCGTCCGCGCGGGGGATCCTCAGTTTGATCAGCAGCCTGTGCATCAGCTCCATAGAGGCCTATTTCGCTTGCTAGATTTCTATCCGGTAACTGCGCCTCAGCAGCCTTTGGGCTGGGCAACGACGGCCTCTTCGGTATTCCATCGATGGCAGCCCCACGTGCGGGTAGCCGCAGGCGATCGCGTGGCCTACATAGAAGTGGTGCCAGACACGCCCCTGCCCGAACAAATCAAAAATCCGTTTAGGGCGCTCAATCAGTGGGTTGAGGACTGGCGCTCTGGCGACTGGCGACGGCAGCTTAGAAGCTGGCGGCAGTCGTCGGAAAGTGCCCTAGAGCGGGTGGTGGGCATTGCGATTTTGACGGCTATTGTGCTTTGGCTGGCAGGCACCCTACTGCTAAAAGCCACGGTGCCTGGCGTCTCTTGGGTGAAGGCGATTTCGCTGGGAGCCATTTTGCTACTGGGTGGCTATGGCGATGTGTTTGGGGGCTTTGACCCACCACGAACGCCGGGCTGGGTGCAAATGGTGTGCCTGTTTATTACGCTGGCGAGCATCTTGGTGGTGCTCGGTGTGTTGGGCCTTGTGGCCGACCAGCTGCTAAGTTCTCGGTTTGACTTTTTGCAGAAGCGGCCTCGGATTCCCAGGCAGAATCATGTGATTGTGGTGGGGCTAGGCCGCATTGGGCGCAAGGTGACGAGCCTGTTATTGGAACTCAATCAGCCTTTGGTTGCGATCGCACCCCAGCTCACCCATCCAGAACTCTTCACCCAGATTCCCATGCTGATTGGCAACGAGCTAGAAGAGCTGACCGCTGCCAATCTCTCTACAGCCAAGAGCATTATCGCCGTCACAGATGACCAAATGCTGAACCTAGAGGTGGCTTTGCTAGCCGCAGAAAAAAATCTGGGTGGACAAACCCTGTTTTCGCCCGTAGTGCGTACCCGGAGCCAAACTTTTAGCAATAATCTAGCCGCGCTGATGCCTTCTGCGCGCGCCTTTTGCCCCTATGCGCTGTCGGCAGAGGCGTTTGCCGGAGCGGCTTTTGGTGAAAGTATTTTGGGGCTCTTTCGCCTGAGCGACCAGACGATTTTGATTACAAAATATGTGATTGAAGCGGGCGATACGCTGGTGGGCAAACAGCTCTCCCAGGTGGCCTATGGCTATGGCGTAGTGCCCATTTTAAGAGAGACCAAGGACAAATCGGGCAGTCGTTGCACCGTGCTGATGCCCACTGACGATCAGCGTCTTATCGCAGGCGATCGCCTCTTTGTGCTCTCGTCTATCAACGGCTTGCGTCGCATAGAGCGAGGGCAAATGACGCCGCCCCGACAGTGGAAAATTGCCGTGGATGAGCATCCTAGTCCAGAGGCCATCAACGATTCGATTCAGCTGCTGACCCGACTGACCAATTGCTCTGAGCAAACGGCGCAGACCATTTTGAACCAGCCCCAAGTGGCCATGACCGTAAACCTGTACGACTATCAGGCCTCTCATCTGATGCAGGTAATGAAAAAGCGGCTGCCCATCCGTCTATCCCCTGTGCAGCGGTAATGCTATCAAATCCGCCGCTAGCAGCATGGGCATCGTAGGCAACACAGTGCCAACTAATGCCAACTCATTGCCAACTAATGCCAACTCACGAGAAAACGACATCTCGCCTTACAATAAAAGCTGCGTAATCAAATTTAATGAATACGTTCCGCTGCCGCCAAGCTTGGTGAATGCTTCGCTTCCTCGCTGATAGGCCGTTGCCTTTATGACTACCCTGAAAGACCGGAAGCCTGCG
>JBCBKQ010000264.1:0-7668 GCA_038521595.1 Cyanobacteria bacterium J06627_28
ACCCAGGACCAGTCGGTTAAAAGCCGAATGCTCTACCACTGAGCTAGCGACCCTCTTCTTTTAGCCTGTGGTAAGGAGGCTTTGAAGGGTTGCAGACACATTGCTACGCAACCGCTGCGGTTTTCAAATGTAGCATATCAGCTGGCTCGTCTACCGAAAAGTTTTTAGCGCTCTGAAAAGTTTTTAGCGCTCTTTAGATGCGCTAGTCAGATGCGCTAGTCTCCTCAGTTTCTGACGCGTTTTCTATGGCGTTAGCGCTTTCGACGGCCTCTATATATTGGCCGTCGAGCAAGAAGGTGCCCTGCTTGAAGCGAATGCCTAAGTAGCCGCCGGGTTTACGACTGACGATGGTGCCTTCTGCACCAATCTCTAAAAGGTCTGGCGGTCTGAGCATGGGCATATTGTCGTCGGTTTTGAGGTAGGGCGGACGGGTTTGTAGGCGAATGCGATCGCCCACATTGAAAGTTGAGGAGGTCATGGACGCTATGGCCTTTTTTTGATGGACTTTTTTTACTGGACTTTTCTACTGGGGATGGATTTTTTGACTGAGATGTAGGACTCAAGGCGTTTGCCAAATGCGCTGATGATACTTGGCCGGATCGGCGTAGGGATCGGGGGCTGCATGGTGGTGGTCGCGACCATGTCCATGGCTATGCCCGTGACCATTGCTATGCCCGTGACTCTCATCTTTGGCCGCTAGGCGAAATTTGCAAGCTTCGCAGTTCATGGCGACGGTGCCGAGCTGGGTTTCAATTTCTCTGTCGCGCAGTACTTTTAGCAGCTGGGGGTGGATGCCCATTTCTGGGAGGGTGGCGATTTCGATATCGGGATGATCTTGCTGTTGTTGGGCTGCGATCACGCCGATTTTTTCCATCAGCACCCCGGTAAACATAAAGTAGGGCAGCACAATAATCCGCTTAGGCTCATATAGCCTTGCTCGCCGAAAGCCTTCTTCTAGTCGGGGATGGGTAATACCAATAAAGCAAGTTTCTACCGTGTGATAGCCACTGCCTTCCCAGATCATGCGAGCCAGCTTGTGTACGTCACCATTGGCATCCGGATCGCTAGAGCCCCGGCCAATGAAGAGCAGTGTTGTGTCTTTTCTTGCGACATTGTTAGGATTGTGGCCAGGCTGATCGAGCAAGGCTAGCCGCGTTCTCCAAAGGTCTAAAATGGCGGGCGTAATGCCAAAGTGACGCCCGTAATGAAAGGTCAGCTCAGGATGCGTCTTGGCATAGCGAGCCTTGGCCCTATCCAGTTCGCCCGTAACGTCAAATTTATTGTGGCGAGCCGCAAAAAGCAAAATGGGCAGCACAGAAATGTCCGTATAGCCCTGTTCAACACATTGATCGATGCCTGATTGAATGCTGGGGCCTGTGAGTTCTAAAAAGCAGGGAATGACCGGACGTGACGGGTCGAGCTGATGGTAAAGTTTGCCAAAGTCGAGCAGGTCTTGGCGGCCTTTGGGGTTACGGGTGCCATGGCCCACCATGAGCAGAGGGCGTCTAAGCAATAGGGGCGGCAGCTCAATCGGGGGAAGCGCGGTTTGTTCTTCGGGTGTTTGTTCTTCGGGTGCTTGTTCTTCGGGTGAGCGATTGGCGAGTGCCTCTGCCTTAAGATCTTGATTGGTCTCAGCGCTGATCGAGGATGTGCTGGTAGCGCTGAGCGTATCGGAGGTTTGAATAAAAGCCATAAAGGGTTGCTCTTTTCTCGTGCGACGCGAGAATGAGGAGTAAAAGAAGGTAGACGGGCGTTCTGACTTTTACAGTTGCGGCACAGTGCCAGATTTTCACTGGACTTTCCCCGGCCTACCTTGATTTTGTTGACTTAGCAATTTTATCGTTTGCAAAAAAGTATTGGATAAGCTCGCTACATGACTTTACGAGAGCAGGTGAGAGAGGCCTTCGATGAGGGTAAGGCGGGTGTAGGGCTTTGGGTAAATGGTGCGATCGCAGTCCTCATCCTTTTATCCGCTATTCTCTTTGCCCTGCGCACCTATCCTCTGCCCGACACTGTCCAACTGTCTGTCAAAATTGCTGACCAAATCATCCTCACCTTATTTACTCTCGAATATTTCATTCGCCTGTGGTCAGCCAAAAAGCCCCTGCGCTTTATCTTCAGTCTGTACGGCCTGATTGACCTGCTGGCGATTTTGCCCTTTTTGCTAGGCGCATTAGATATCCGCTTTCTACGCCTCATTCGCTGGCTCAGAATTCTACGGCTGGCTCGATTTTTTGAGCAAAAGACTTGGTTTGGCAGGCTAAACGGCTCAGAAGGGCTCATCTTTGGCCGTATCCTGTTCACCCTTTTTTCCATCATCTTCATTTACTCAGGCGCTATCTATCAGGCTGAGCACGAGACCAACGGTGAAAACTTTGGCACCTTTTTAGACGCGGTGTACTTTGCCGTTGTCACCATGACCACCGTTGGCTTTGGCGATATCACGCCAGTTTCTGAGGCCGGGCGTGGGCTCACCATCGCCATGATTCTCACCGGCATTGCCCTCATTCCCACTCAGGTGGGTAACTTTATTCAGCAATTTACCAAAGTGCAAAACTCCGTTCGTGTGACCTGTCCAAGCTGTGAACTGCTAGGCCATGAAGACGATGCCCAGTTTTGTCGACGCTGTGGGACTAAATTGCCCGAAGTGCCATTACCCGAGGAGCCATTACCCAAAGAACCATTACCCGAAGAGCCATTACCCGAAGCGTCGTCTTTATCCACTCCATCGTCTTAATCATCCGTCTTAAATTATCAGGAGCGATTATTTTTCTTTGACTTTTTATCTTTGCCGATAGCTTGCAACCGTTATTTCTTAGAGCACGTAAGGCTTTTGCCCGTTCTCTTACAAAGTAAACTGGACATCATTTTTGCTCCCCGACAAATTAGATGCTGTAGAGGAGTCTCAGGTGTCGTCTAGGGATGAGTGCATACGTTACAATTGATTAATCTTTGTTGCGCAGACGTAAGCATGGTTGCAAACACGCAGGCACATGCGCAGTTCTTTCTCTAACCTCTGCACAGCACTCTGGACAGCCAGAACTCTGCACAACTTCTGCACAACTAAAGATATCCAGCCAACCTTTGAGACTCCCTATGAGCCTTCCCATTCGCAACGTTGCCATCATCGCCCACGTAGACCACGGCAAAACGACCCTCGTTGACTCCTTGCTAGAGCAGTCGGGAATCTTCCGCGACAACGAGGCCGTACCTACTTGCGTACTTGACTCCAACGATTTGGAACGGGAACGAGGGATTACCATTCTGTCTAAAAATACAGCGGTTTACTACGGTAAAACGCTGATTAACATCGTAGACACCCCTGGCCACGCGGACTTTGGGGGTGAGGTCGAGCGCGTCCTTGGCATGGTGGACGGCTGCCTGCTCATCGTCGATGCCAACGAAGGGCCCATGCCTCAGACTCGTTTTGTCTTGAAGAAAGCTTTGGAAAAAGGCCTTCGTCCCATCGTTGTTGTCAACAAAATTGACCGTCCTCGGGCCGATCCCCACACCGCTGTAGATAAGGTGCTCGATCTGTTCCTAGAGCTAGGCGCAGACGACGACCAGTGCGATTTCCCTTATCTCTTTGCCTCTGGCCTCACGGGCTTTGCTAAGAACAAAATGGAAGACGAAGACAAGGACATGAAGCCTTTGTTTGAGTCGATTATTCACCATGTCTCTCCGCCCGTTGGCGATCCTGAAAAGCCACTGCAGCTTCAGGTCACTACGCTTGACTACTCCGACTATTTGGGCCGTATCGTCATCGGTAAGGTGCACAACGGCACCATTCGCCAGGGCGAGCAAACTGCCCTGGTTAAGGAAGACGGCAAAATCGTCAAAGGCAAAATCACGAAGCTGATGGGCTTTGAAGGCCTAGCTCGCGTCGAAATTAAAGAAGCGACTGCCGGTAACTTGGTTGCGGTTGCTGGCTTTGCCGATGCCAACATCGGTGAAACGATTACCTGTGCGACCAACCCACAGGCGCTGCCGCTGATTAAGGTGGACGAACCTACCTTGCAGATGACTTTTGCGGTGAATGATTCGCCGTTTGCTGGCTTGGAAGGTGACTTTGTTACCTCTCGTCAATTGCGCGATCGCCTAATGCGTGAGCTAGAGACCAACGTGGCTCTGCGGGTAGAGCAAACCGACTCACCTGATCGCTTTGCCGTATCCGGTCGGGGTGAGCTTCACCTCGGTATTTTGATTGAAACCATGCGCCGTGAAGGCTACGAGTTTCAGGTATCGCAGCCACAGGTCATCTACCGCGAAGTAGATAGCAAGCCCTGCGAACCCTTTGAGCAGCTGGTGCTCGACATTCCTGAAGAGTCCGTTGGTGGCTGTATGGAAAGACTCGGCACTCGCAAAGGTGAACTGCAAGACATGATGGTCTCCGGTGATGGCCGTGCTCAGCTGGAGTTTGTCGTTCCGGCCCGTGGTCTGATTGGCTTTAGGGGTGAGTTTATGCGAGCCACCCGTGGCGCAGGCATCATGAACCACAGCTTTTTGGAGTATCGCCCCATGTCTGGCGATATTGAGACGCGCCGCAACGGTGTGTTGATTTCCTTTGAAGAAGGCGTTGCAACGTTCTACGCGCTGAAGAACGCAGAAGATCGTGGCACCTTCTTTATTGAGCCGGGTACGAAGGTGTACAAGGGCATGGTTGTGGGTGAAAACAATCGCCCTCAGGACCTAGAGCTGAATATCTGTAAGGCTAAGCAGCTGACAAACCACCGCGCGGCGTCTGGAGATGAACTGGTGCAGCTACAGTCTCCTATGGAGATGGGGCTAGAGCGGGCGCTGGAATACATTGGGCCAGATGAAATGGTCGAGGTAACGCCCGAGTCGATTCGCTTGCGGAAGATTAGCAAAAAAAAGCTCGCTAAGCGCTAGAGTCTCATGGGCTTAATCATTAGCTATTAGAATGCATTTAAAAGACCGCAGGTAAATTGCCTGCGGTCTTTTTTATTCTTTTTCGGTTCTGTTTCTAGCTAAGTGCATAGCAAAGTGCGAACGGCCATAGCTTGTTTCTATGACGGCTGCGCAGACTGGTTACAATTGGCCTGTTTGATTGGGATGGTGATAGAAAACTCTGTGCCCCTGCCAACTTCTGAGGTGAAGAGAAACTGACCACCGTGCTTTTCGGTGATGATTTGGTAGCTGATTGCCATCCCCATGCCGGTGCCTTTGCCAACAGCTTTGGTGGTAAAGAAGGGGTCGATAATCTGTGACTGAACGTCTGGCGACATCCCAGGGCCATTGTCTGCAATGCGGATATTCAGCTGATGGTCTTGGGTCTGCGTGGTGATAATAATTTGTGGATTTGGATGATTTTCTAGGGCGTCGATGGCGTTAGCGAGGATATTCATAAACACCTGATTTAGCTGACTAGGGTGACAGCAAACGGATGGAATATCGCCGTATTGTTTGACAATTTCAATGGGCCCATTGGTTGTATCTGCCTTTAGGCGATGGCTCAAGATGACAAGGGTGCTATCGATGCCCTCGTGAATGTCGACCGTTTTAAGATCGGATTCGTCGAGCCTTGAGAAGTTGCGCAGTGAGAGTACAATCTCTCGAATACGCCGGGTGCCCATGATCATTGAATTCAAGAGTTTGGGCAGGTCTTCTCGAACAAAGTCGAGTTCAGTGGTTTCTAGGGCGTGCTTAATGTCTGGGGTAGGGTCAGGGTAGCTCTTGCCATATAGATCAATGAGGTCTAATAGATCTTTGACGTAGGTGTTGGCGGGCTCCAGGTTGCCGTGGATAAAGTTGACCGGATTGTTAATCTCATGGGCGATGCCTGCAACCATTTGCCCCAGGCTGGACATTTTCTCGGCTTGAATGATTTGGCTCTGGGTTTCTTTGAGCTGTTGCAAGGCACGGATGAGTTCTTCGGATTGTTTTTGGAGGGTGATTTCGGCGGCTTTGCGATCGCTAATATCGCGCATGATCGAAGAAAAATATTTGGGTTCTCCTTCTTCAGATTTGTGACAGAGTACAACATGGGAAACAGGTACTATTTGTCCCAGGGTATTTTGCAACATGGATTCACCTGACCACATGCCTGTTTTTTCTGCGACTGGCAAGGCTTCTTCAATTAAGAGATTGGCCGTGTCAGTGGAGGTGGTTTGAGAAAGATGAAACTGTTGGACTTGCTCAGCGTCAATGCCAAAAATGAGTTGCCCAGCTCGATTGAGATAGTTATGAGTGCCTCTTAGATCTGTAATACCCACGACGTCAGGGGTCGCTTCTAAAATTTCTAGCAGTCTGGCCTGTTCGTCTTGGGCGTGCTTATGTTCGGTAATATCTTCAATGATGCCTAAAATCCCGCTGACGTTGCCGTTGGCATCGTGCAGTGGAATTTTGCTAGTGCTCAGCCAGGCCTCTCGGTTATTTGCCTGAAGCTGAGGTTCTATGATGTTGAGTTCTGGTTTGTTTGCAGCCATTACTTTGCGATCGCACGCGACAAACCAGTCGCTCTCCTCTTTTTTCCAGGGCAGGTCATAGTCGGTTTTGCCAATCATTTCTGCCACGGTTTCGCACCCTGCAATTTTGGCAAAGGCTTGGTTACACCCCTGGTACTGACTGTTGCGATCTTTCCAAAAGATAACGGAAGGTAGCGTATCAATGACCTGCTGCAAGACTTGCTTTGACGCTTCGAGAGCGATTTCGGCCTGTCGTTTGGCGGTGATGTCTGAAGTGGAGACCAAAAGCTGGTGGATTTTGCCTGAGGGATCTCGTAAGGGATAGAGACTCAGTCGCCACCAGGTGTCACCCGTCTCGGACGTGAGCTGTTCTTCAAAAACAACGGTTTGCCCGGTTTGTATGCAGCGGTTGTATTGTTGGTGGTACCTTTGCACAAGCTCAGGTTCAAACGCCTCACTGAGAAGCATGCCGGTGAGCCCGCTAGTTTTGAGCGGGCTAATCTCCATGGCCTGATTAAATGAGAGAAAGCGAAAGTCTGCGCCACCTTCTATAACGGCTAGGATGCACATGCCATAATTTTGGTTGTTCCATAGCGCCTCGTAAAAAGCCGTTGGATCGACAGCGCAGCCGTTGTCGGCGCAATAACGATGAGAATGGTCAGAAACTATCACTTATCTTGCTTGCCTCTAAGTTAATATTTAGGCGTCTTAATTAGCAGCTTATGCTCCAATTTGCTAATTTAAGGTGTCTAATTGCTGCTAAAAGACTCTAAAACGACTAAACAGCTTTTCCTAAATATGCCCAAAGCCTTGGTCAAGGTTGTCTGATGTTGACGCTTTTATTCGGAAGCTTTTATTCGGAAGCTTTTATTCGGAAGCTTTTATAATGTGGCGATGGATCTTTTTGAGCACCAGCAGCAGCAATTAAGCGAATCAGGCGCTCCTTTGGCGGCTAGAATGCGACCGCGATCGCTCGATGAATTTATCGGTCAGTCGGCCATCATTGGCCCAGGCCGTCTGCTGCGCCGTGCCATCCAGGCCGATCAGCTCTCTTCCCTGATTTTTTATGGACCGCCAAGTACAGCATTAATCGCCACAAACTGGGCCATGGTGGTATTGGCAATCACCCGTGCCAGGGTGGTTTTGCCGGTACCGGGCGGGCCATAAAAAATCAGGGAAGAGAGCTGATCGGCCTGGATGGCACGGCGCAGCAGACGGCCTGGGCCAATGATGGCCGACTGAC
>JBCBKQ010000265.1:0-7592 GCA_038521595.1 Cyanobacteria bacterium J06627_28
GAAGACGAAGAAAACAGAGTTGTTGTTTTTGGCGTTGTTTTTGCGGCTGTTGCAGACGGGCGGACGGGCGGCAATTATTGTGCCGGATGGGGTGCTATTTGGCTCATCGAAGGCGCATAAAAAGCTGCGGAAGATGCTGGTGGAAGAGCAGAAGCTGGATGGGATTATTTCGATGCCGTCGGGGGTGTTTAAGCCCTATGCGGGGGTTTCGACGGCGATTGTGCTGTTTACAAAGACAAACTCTGGTGGGACGGATCAAGTTTGGTTTTATGACATGCAGGCAGATGGGTTTAGCCTGGATGATAAGCGGACGGCGCAGCCGGATAAGAGCGATTTGCCTGATATTTTGACACGATGGCGAAAGCGAGAGGCTGAGACTGAACGCAAACGGACGGAACAGAGTTTTTTGGTGCCGAGGGAAGAGATTGCGGAAAATGACTACGATTTGTCGATCAATCGGTATAAGGAGATAGTTTATGAGGCAGTGGAGTATGATCCTCCTGAGGTAATCTTAGGACGATTAGCGGAGTTAGAGGAGGAGATTATTGAGGGGCGGAAGAAATTAGAGGGTTTATTACGATGAAACTCCAATTAACTGAGCTACCTCCATCCTGGAGCTGGGAAGCTAGTGGGGAAATAATTGATGTTAGAGATGGAACGCACGACACTCCAAAATATTTAGAAGAAGGAGTACCGTTAATTACTTCAAAAAACCTAAAATCGCATGGCATAGATTTTAAAAATGTAGAATTTATTTCTCAAGAAGACCATGCAGCTATATCAAAACGTTCAGGAGTAGAACTCAATGATGTTCTCTTCGCAATGATTGGAACGATTGGAAATCCTGTAATTGTTGAAAATGAAAAAGAATTCTCAATCAAGAATGTAGCTCTATTTAAGTTCAACAAAGGAGGCGTTGAACCAAGATTTTTCTATCGGATACTAGACTCAGATTTGGTCAAGCTTCAACTGCAAGAAGCAACGAGAGGTGGAACTCAGAAATTTGTTTCTCTAAAAGTTCTAAGAAATCTCCAAATTCCTCTTCCACCGCTGGCAGAACAAAAGAGGATTGCGAGGATTCTAGATGCGGCGGATGCTTTGCGGGTGAAGCGACGGGAGGCCATATCGCAGCTCGACGCCCTCCTCCAATCCACCTTCCTCACCCTCTTCGGCGATCCCGTCAGTAATCCAATGGGTTGGGAAGTTTGTTCTCTAGAAAATGCCACAACAAGAATAACCGACGGAACACATCAAAGCCCTAAATGGAGTGAAACTGGTATTCCTTTCTTATTTGTCAGTAATATTCGAGATCGCGTAATTGACTTTCAAACTTCTAGATTTATATCAGAAGATGAATATACGAAACTTACATCCCGTTGTCCTATCGAAGTTGGGGATGTTCTCTACACAACTGTTGGGAGCTATGGAAACCCCGCTGTTGTTAAAGACGACTATCAGCGTTTCGCATTTCAGCGTCACATAGCTCATATAAAACCTAAACATGATCTGATTGAGCCAAAATTTCTTGAGATTATGCTTGACTCCCCCGTGGGACGCTATCAAGCTGATAGATATGCGCGTGGAGTTGCTCAAAAAACTCTTAACCTTAGAGAATTAAAGCGTTTTAAGATTTTCTTGCCACCTTTTGAGGAACAACAACACTTTTCTAAAATTATCTCATCCATCGAAAAACAAAAAGTCCAACAACGTGCCCACCTTGCCGAACTCGACACCCTCTTCGCCGCCCTCCAATCCCGCGCCTTCAAAGGAGAGCTCTAACCACCGATGACTGACGCGATTTTCAATACCGATCTCATCAGAGAAGACGTTGAGCACGAGTACAAGCGGGCTACCGGACGCGATGGAAAAGGCGCTTTGCCAGGTAGCCTATGGGAAACTTACTCCGCTTTCGCCAACACTCACGGCGGCGTTATCGTACTAGGCGTTGAAGAAAAAGAAGACGGTGAATTAGAAGCTATTGGTTTTTCAGAACCCTCTAAAGTATTAGACGACTTTTGGTCGCAAGCCAACAACCCTCAAAAATTAAGTCGCAACATTCTCTCCGACGATGATGTTACCGAGTATCTTTTAGAAAACGGACGCTGGGTGATCGGCATCGACATTCCCCGAGCCTCCCGACAAGACCGGCCCATATTCATCAACGGCAACCCACTCACCGGAACCTATCGACGCCAGTACGCAGGAGATTTCCGCTGCCCAGAGTCAGAAGTGCGACGGATGCTCGCAGAGCAAACCGAAGACTCCAGGGATGAAAGAATTCTCGTTGGCTACAAGCTGGATGATATCTATACTGATAGCCTCAAAGCCTATCGCAATCGATTGGCTGCTCTTAAACCCGATCATCCATACAACGGCCTAGACGACCTCAACTTTTTACAAAGACTCGGTGGTTATCGCAGCGACCGCAAAACAAAAGAGGAAGGACTAACCGTTGCTGGGCTCTTGATGTTTGGCCGACAAGAAGCTATTCAAGAAGCTTTATCAAACTACTTCGTTGACTACCGCGAGCTACCTATCGACGAGACAAAAACACAGTGGAGCGATCGCCTCGTTCCCGACGGCACATGGTCAGGCAACCTCTTTGATTTTTATCGAAATACTATCCAGCGTTTGTTCCTTAATCTGAAAGTCCCTTTTCGACTCGTCGGTGACGAACGCATAGACGATACCCCTATGCACAAGGCATTACGCGAAGCCTTGGTCAATACCATGGTTCACGCAGACTACTCAGCCAGAGTGCCAATACTTGTCATTCGAGCACCCAGCTATTTTGAGTTTCGTAACCCAGGCTGGATGCGCGTTCCTATACACATTGCATTTAGAGGTGGCATTAGTGACTGTCGCAATCACAACATCCAGCGTATGTTTGGCCTGCTAAACCTCGGCGAAAAAGCAGGCTCCGGCATTCCTCGCGTTATCGAAAACTGGCGAACACAGCACTATCGATTCCCGGAGCTATGGGAAGCCGAAGAACCAGAAGCAACATTCTTGCGACTTCGTACTGTCAGCCTACTGCCTGAAGAAACACTGACAGACCTGCGGCAGCGTTTTAAGAACAGGTTTGACCAGTTAAAAGAACACGAAAGGTTAGCGCTTGCAACCGCACAAATCGAAGGAGCAGTTAGCAACACACGTCTTCAGCAAATTTGCTCCTTGCACCCACGTGATATAACAACGCTTTTAAGATCTCTAGTCGCCGCTGAATTCCTAACGTCCACAGGAAAAGGCAGAGCCACCCAATATCAACTGGTTGAAGTAGAAGTTGATGCTGATAGTGACACCGCCCAGCTTAATCTCAGCTTGTCAGACACAGAGATGAGCGGTACTAGCTCCCTATCTAACGACATGAGCTCCCTACCTAACGGCACCAGCTCCCTATCTAACGACATGAGCTCCCTACCTAACGACGTTACGTCTAGCAACGAAAACGCAGTCGCATCCCGAGATGAGTTAGTACGCATTGCAGAACCTGTACGCGGTAATCGAAGAGTAGCGCCTGAAACTACCAAAGCAGTCATACTAGATTTGTGCGCAGGTCGTTTTTTAACAACTCAGCACATCGCGCAGCTACTCAACAGATCTGCCGAGAGACTTAGACACCGTTTTATAAAACCGCTGTGCGATGCAGGTCAATTAGAAAGGCGTTTTCCAGATAGGCCCAACCACGAACAACAAGCTTATCGTACGAAAGATAGCTGACCAAGTTGATAGAAATAACCATGATCAGCATCATTGCCAAATCGGAACAATCGCGCTGATGATTACTCACACGTTTAGAAACGTTACCTAGCTCCACTAGCGGCCTTCGCTATGACTAACTTCGCCTTCCTCCCCAGCCAATTCAGCACCATCGCCGAATCCGCAACCAGGACCGAAAGCTACATCGTCAGCGACTCGCGTACCGCCTGCTTCCACGCCCGCTTCACCCTGGAAGCCATCGTCCACTGGCTCTACCGCTTTGATCGCCGCTTACACAAACCCTACGACAACACCCTCAGCGCACTTATTCATGAGTCCAGCTTTAGAAATCTCATTCCCCAGGCTCTCTTCCACAAAGCCAAACTCATCAAAAAACTCGGCAACACCGCCGTCCACGACCGCCGCGACGTCCCCATCAAAGACGCCCATCAGGCCGTCAAAGAACTCCACCACTTTTGCTACTGGCTCACCCGTACCTACACCCCCAACGCCCCTCGCGATGGCGCAGCCTGGAAAGATGAGCGCATTCCCCAACCCGTTGACCCCGCAGCTGTCGTCCCCCGCACACAGTTAGAAGCCCTAGAAGCCAAACTCGCCACACAGCACGAGGCCACCCTGGCGCAGCAACGAGAGCGAGACCAGCTAGACGCTACTATCCAACAGCTCCAGCAAGAAATTGCCGACATCCGCGCCGCCAACGAACAGCAGCTCGCCCAGCAACCCGACCCCCATGACTACACCGAAGCCGAAACTCGCCACTACCTAATCGATGTAGACCTGCGCCGGGCAGGCTGGCCCCTCGACCAACCCCTCGACCGAGAATATAAAGTCACTGGAATGCCCAGTGCAAAAGGCATTGGCTACGCCGACTATGTCCTGTGGGGCGATGACGGCAAACCCCTCGCCGTCGTTGAAGCGAAAAAATCAACCGCTGATCCAGCTATTGGCCAGCAACAAGCCAAGCTCTATGCCGACTGCCTAGAAGCCATGCATGGCCAGCGGCCTCTAATTTTCTATACCAATGGCTACACCACCTGGCTGTGGGACGATACCGTCTACCCGTCACGTCAGGTGGCAGGCTTTTACAAAAAAGATGAGCTAGCGCGCCTGATTCGTCGGCGCACGCAAAGGCAAAGCTTAGATACCGCTCAAGTTAAAGATGCGATCGCCGGACGCTACTACCAAAAACGTGCCATCGGCAGCATTTTCGAGCAGTTCACCCAGGCCCGCCGCAAAGCCCTGCTGGTGATGGCCACCGGCACCGGCAAAACTCGAACTGCGATCGCACTCGTAGATATCCTCCAGCGCGCAGGCTGGGTCAAGCGCGCCCTCTTCCTCGCCGACCGTGTCTCCCTAGTAAAACAAGCCGCCAACGCCTTCAAAACCCACCTGCCCGACGCTAGCCCCGTCAACCTCGTCACCGAAAAAGACATCGATGGCCGCGTCTACGTCTGCACCTATCCCACCATGATGGGCCTCATCGATAAAACCGACGACAGCACCGCAAAATTTGGCACTGGCCACTTCGACCTGATCGTTATCGACGAAGCCCACCGCTCCGTCTACCAAAAATACCGCACCATCTTCCAACACTTTGACAGCTTGCTCGTGGGCCTCACCGCCACCCCCCGCGAAGAAATCGACAAAAACACCTACGATCTGTTCGACCTGGAGCCAGGCGTACCTACCGACGCCTACGAACTCGAAACCGCCGTCGCCGATGGCTTCTTAGTGCCGCCCCAAGTCCAGCAGGTAGACCTGCGCTTTCCTCGCGAAGGTATCGACTACGACGCCCTTAGCGAAGAAGAAAAAGCCCAGTGGGAGGCCCTCGACTGGGGCGACGATGCCAACGAAACGACCCTACCCGAGCGGGTCAATGCTGCCGCCGTCAATAGCTGGCTTTTCAATACAGATACCGTCGATAAAGTGCTCAAACACCTGATGGAGCACGGTCACAAGGTAGCAGGCGGCGATCGCCTCGCCAAAACCATCATCTTCGCCCGCAACCACGACCATGCCCTCTTCATCGAAAAACGATTTAACCACCATTACCCCAACTACGCCGGACACTTTGCCCGCATCATCGACAACTACGCCAAATACCCCCAAAGCCTGATCGACGACTTCTCCATCAAAGACAAAGCCCCCCACATCGCTATCTCCGTCGATATGCTCGACACCGGCATCGACGTGCCCGAAGTGGCCAACCTAGTCTTCTTCAAACCCGTCTATTCCAAAATCAAATTCTGGCAAATGATTGGTCGGGGCACTCGCCTCTGCGAAAATCTCTTTGGCCCCGAAGAACACAAACAGGACTTCCGTATCTTTGACTTTTGCTTTAACTTCGACTTCTTCAAAGAAAAGCCTGAAGGCATGACGACTGGCGGCAGCGAACCACTCGGCACTCGTCTCTTTCGCGCTCGCGTCCAGCTGCTAGGGCACCTACAAACTAACAGTCAAACCAACTCCGAACTAGACCCAGACGCCAGCCTCAAAGGCTCTCTCACCGAAGGACTCCATCGTGAAGTCGTCGCTATGAACCCAGAAAACTTCATTGTGCGCATGCACCTAGAATCCGTCGAAAAATTCCAACAGCGCGACACCTGGAATCTAATGACTGACAGCGACCGTGAGGAACTTAACCGCGAAGTCGCTGGACTGCCCAACACCCTGGAAACTGACGATATTGAAGCCCGACTATTTGACCTGAAAATACTCCGCATGCAGCTTGCTCAGGTAGAAAACGATGCTGCCACCTTTGAACGTCACCGTCAGCGCATAGTAGAAATGGCCATGCTGCTAGAAGAGAAGACAACCATTCCTACCGTTGCGGCACAGCTTGCATACTTAGCCAGTATGCAAGAAACCAGCTTTTGGGAAGCTATTGATCTCAATGCGTTAGAAGACATGCGTCTACGCCTGCGTGGCCTAATGTCGTTGCTTGAAAAGAAGAAACGCAAGATTGTTTACACCGACTTCCAAGACGAAGTCCTCAGCGTGCGTGAACAGGACCTTGTTTACATGCCCAAAATGACTGGTCAACAGTACGAGAAAAAAGTCAAAGACTATCTGCGTAACCACCACAATCATTTGGTGATTCAAAGACTACGGACCAATCAGCCCCTAACAGAAACCGACCTCCAGAGTTTAGAACAAACCCTGACCGAAATTGGTGCAGATGAAGGCAAAACGCTTCTTTCCAATTTACTTGCCCGTAGTAGCTCGCCCTCTCTAGCTCATTTTATCCGTAGTCTGGTGGGCATGGAGCGTGCCACAGCGCAGTCAGCCTTTGGCAAATTTCTGAACGATCGTAGCCTGACGGCGCAGCAAATTCGCTTTGTTGAAATGGTGATTGAACAACTTACAGCTCAAGGCATCGTCGAAGCCTCAGCCCTATACGAATCGCCTTTCAAAGGCATTCATTCAGGTGGCCCTGAGGAACTATTTGCCGGAAAAGAAGGCATCATTGACGATATTTTTGAGACTCTAGAAATCGTTCATACAGGATTAGTTGTCAAGGCAAGCTAAACAGTCACGGCCAGTTCTAGCTCACCCTACTGTTCAAACACCTTCTCAGCCATCACTATCTCATCGTCCGAGCATAGTTTCGTGCACTCATTGAGCGATGCATGAATTTTAAATTTCTAGCTGCTGTTTCTGTCGAATGCTGCTACGACGAGATCTATTCTGGCTAAGACTGCGAAGGGTTTGCCTTACATAAAGCATGGCTTTTTGTTTGCTTGCATTTTTTCAGATCGCCAAAGACCATCTCTGCTTAAAGGAAGTCCTGTTTTGAGGTCGTATTGTCCTGGCTTGACCCGACGGCTACCCGGTTTAGGTGGCAGTGTGGCCCGAAGATATAATGCTTCACC
>JBCBKQ010000266.1:0-7583 GCA_038521595.1 Cyanobacteria bacterium J06627_28
ATCGTCCTGTAACTCGTCTAGCTCGTGGGCAGAGACAGCGACCATGCCCGCACCGGCAAGGGTCAGCATCAATGTGAGTCGGGCGGGGGCGTTCTTGGCAATCGGGATAAAGGTGAGGGCAAAGCCAAGCACTAGGCCGCTGTAGCAGGCGGTGGCCCTGGCCGGGAAGACGTAGCGAATGGCGGTGGCAACTCTGGCGAGCAGGAAACGGAAGATCGCTCGGTTGCGATCGCTATTCAAATCAGCATCCAGCAGTTGCACCAGTGGATTGTCTACAGAATTTCCAGACACGTCCACAGCCCTCCGACGACAAACAGCAGCACGATAGCGGTGCTCTCGATGGCATCCACGCCCAATAGGTTGAAGTTAAGGACGCCTGCCCAGCGCTTTCCCTGGAGAACGCCTTTGATGCAGATCAGCAGGAAAGCAAAGTACAGCAGCGCTAGGGCACCCAGCGCTGCCACCGCAATCCAGGTCTGCGGCCAAATAACGGCCAGCTGCACCAGGGCGCTACCAGCGAAACCTGATAGAGAGTAGTAGCCAAATTTAGACGCTAGGCGGTGGCTCATGACATTAGCTCACTAACTTGATGGGGTTCTGGGTGGCAGGGTTGCTGCTACCGCTGAGAGAGAGTGCGCCTTCATGGGTGCCACCGGCGGCGAGGTTCGTCACTCTTCTGAGTCCTTCTTGTAGCTGGCGGCGATAGGCGGCAAAACCGACGTTCTCTTTTTCGATGCCTGCGGCGAGGCCAATGCCTGCCTTAGCTCTGACAACTTTGAGCTTGTGCTGAAGTTCTTGGAATTCTTTGAAGGCTTCTTCTCGGGCAATCTCGTTCTTGGCGGCGAGTTCGATTAGCTTCTTCATTCGCTTGACTAGCTCGGTATCGATTTTTAGAAGGGCGATCGCACTATCGGCGGCTCGGATGCCCTGTGATCGCTTCTCGGCTTCTTCGGTCATCTGGTCGATGAACTGGTCGGCACTGGCTTCATCAAAGCTCAGCCAGTCGGTCGGCAATTTGACACCGGGGGGCAGCTGTAGGTTTTCTAGGTTGCTCGGGTTGTAGCTGTCGTCGGTCAGGCGGCTCTTGGTCGTTAGCTGATTCTCTAGGCGTTTGGCGAGTAGAAAGGCCATAGGGTTGATTCTCCTGAATGGTTATGGATGCAGGCGATATTCGATCCGGTTGAGGCGTTCGTGGAAGCTGAAGGCTTTGTCTACATCGAGGGCGATCGCACTCCCGGCACACAGCAGAATGCCGAATAGCAGGATGTGAGTCAGCGTGATACGCGATTGCTTCAGCTGTTCGATGCTCTGCTGCTGTTGGCCGTCGCTGTTGCGCAGAAAGGCCAGGGCGTTCTGATGCGCTTCGAGCTGGCCCTCGACATTGCGCAGCTGGTCACCCAGCTGGCCCAGCTGCTGACTGTGCAAATCGTCGGCGGTTGACAGGCGCTCTACTTGGCTGACGGCTCCTTTGAGGGCGCTTTTGAGTTTGCCGATGCGCTGGTCAGCTAGATCTAGGCCATCGCTCAGGGCTTCAACCTGGGTGGCCAGGTGCGTCACTTTGACGCGAACTTTGGCTTGCTCTTCGGTCAGCTCTGACAGTTCGGCCAGTTCACTCAGGCTAATTTCTCTGGGGGCTAGATGGGTCACGCTCACGGGCTGAGTGAGGCCACTGCCAAACAGTTCTTGATTGAGGTCTCGTCTATTCACCATCGAACCAGCCTCCTACCGTTTGACCGATGGCGGCGCTGCGGTCTTTGGCGTCCAGTAGCGGGTCTAGCCAGCGAGCAGCTCGCCAGCCGGTATAGGTACCGCTGCCGAACATGACAGCGCTCAAACTGAAAAGCAGTAGAAGGCGGATAAACATGGCGGTTTCTCCGGGTTAGATGTCCGCGTACAGGCGCGAACAATGCGGTGTAGACGTTATCGGGTGGGCCTTTCAGCCGAGGACAAGGAAACAGGCCGAGGACACCCTGAGGACTGCCGCGAACAAGCCGAGGACAGCCCGAGGACGGTGACGAGCAGGTTAATAGAAAGCAGAACGCAGACAAGCGCTAGCAGCAGCGCAGATGCCTTCTGCCAGACGGTTGGTGCTAGGGTGACTCGGACGCTGGGCAGCTCTCGGGCAGTGCCGTACTCATCGAACCAGACGCTGAGAGCAGAGTTATTGGCTGCGGCTTCGAGGCTGAGAGCTGTTGGCGCAGCTGTGAGAAAGGGTTATTTGCTTTCGCCGCCCCCTCGTTGTAGCCCTGCAAGAAAGCGCTGAAGGCTTGCTGATTCACGTATTCAGCGGTCTGTTGACCGATGGCGTATGCGTCGGCTGATACATCACTAGCGAGTTGCTTTGTAACAGCAACGACTTCGGACTGGACGGCGCTGGCGGTAGTCAGCGGTTGAGACTTGGACGTTTTAGAAGCTTCTTTATTAGTAACAGCTTTACGCGGGTCGGTCTTGGGCATGGTCTCCATACTCCTGATTGAGAAACTGAGTGGTGGTGCGGCCTGCGGCCAAAGCTTCGAGATAACGGCCTAGCAAACGCAGGTCATCCATCGTGTAGAAGCCTTCGCTGTCGGCCTGAACACCGATGCGCTTACGCCAAGTGCGCAGGGTGCCAGAGAGAACTGGGCCACCGCGCACCATGGCGACAAATTTGCGCAGTTGAAACGGGGTGATGCGCTCATCGGACGAATTTGCCAACACCTCGACAGCGTTGGCCTGCGACGCTTCTGAAACGCACACAAAGCGCATGGAAACTGACACGGGTCTTCTCCTCCTTGAAACGCACTTTTGAGGGCAATCGCTCAAGCGTTTCTGAATTTATTTGAGCTGGTTGGTAAACGGGCAATCCGTTTCGTGAAACGCATAAGAGCACTTGGACTCCATTTCATCCACCTTCCGCACTTCAAAGCTTCAAATTCAGTTATTGAGTTGACCTGACGAAATTCTCAGATTATGGCGATTTTCTAAAAATTTCGTCAGAGGAGATAACCGTGATCCCTATTACGTCGTTTTAATACTCAATGTGTAGCTTGAAGCGCGAAATATCGGCTTTGTTGAAGACAAAGCTTTTATAACATTATTTTTGTTAAAAAGACAAGTTTGATGTTATTTTCACCGCGTTTGTCTCAAATTTACACAATGTCAGCTCTTAGCATGACCGAAGCGGTATTGTGCAAAGGAACCCATTGAAAAAACGATGTTTAAGACGATTCCTATCAACTACGTGTATATGTCTGCTGACATAGAGGAAAAATTCAAAGCTGCCGTCAATGTTGCAGGGTGGGGCAAAGCAACGATCCTTACTCAAATCGCTCAAACTTACGGAAAAGTAAATGCTGACTATTATTATCAATCCGCTGAATTAGATGCTCTAGCTAGAGGGATGAAACATCATCAAGGAGAACATTTTGAATTGCTTGCTAACTGGGATGAACTACCACCTTACAAAAGCGAACGGCCTATCTTTGGTTCCACACCACTAGCGACAATCTCAAACCCAGATCGAAGCTTGCCTCGTCACTCCTTCAGTCAGTTCAAATGCAGCACTAGAAATGCAGCCATTCTCAAGATGGCCCTGATCGTAGAGGAAACGAATATACAGATTTTGATGTCGAAAATGTTTGTCTGGTACTACTCGAAATACTGGCACCTCTATCAACCACAGTTGCAGTCGATAAAACAAAAAACAATTAGCCCAGAGTTAAAACCTTTGAAATAGAGGAAAGCAACCTAGCAAGAAACTAAGTGCGATGAGGCAGTTGTGGATGCAGGTTAAACTTTTTTACTGTCCAACGAATGGCTTGGTCATGCGCTTCTTCTAAGTCACCCGCGAAAATCCGAGCTACTAGGTCTTCGCAGAATTTGACGGCCTCCAGACCTTCTTCCTCAGTAATGTGATTACGAGCAATTTTCGCACTACCGGCCATTAATACCCATGTCTCACGCATTTCAGCTGCCTTCATACCAAATAGCCCTTCGTATACCTTATTGGTGTATTTGCCGTAGGCGGTGGCGTGAGCACCAGTATCACTGATTAGATCTGTATAAGACTTACGTACAGGCTTTCCACTCTGACGGGTAATCAGCCATTTTGTTACAGAGCGGCTGTTTTTCGCCGTGTATACACCTTTGAGCGCTACGTTTGCCTCAGCGTAAAAACCTTTGATAGCAAACCAACGTAGGAACGCGCCTATTTTTTCCTTAGTTGGCTTTCGGAACTGGCCAGGACTCAGCAAAATGTCCATCGCTAAATCGAACCATTCTGAAACCTCAATAACCTTGTAATTATTATTGTCTGTACCCAAAAGATGAATGACCCTGAAGAGCGCACCAGACGGTGTTTTGAACCACTCACCCCCTTCATGTTGAATGACCCTCTTTGTTAGCGTTGGCTGAGGAATCCCAATATGCTTTTGAGCCATCATGAAACCAAAGCCGACGCTAGGCTGACCTGGTCCCAGGCCATCTGGATCAATCACGATAGCTGTAAATTCCCGCTCCTCGTAAGTGACCGTAATGAGATCGCCACTTTTGATATCTAAATCGCTCATTGCGCAGAGGTCCTCGCTATACAGAATTAGGTGTGCAGAAGGCTTAAACGACTATCAAAATCGTCATACTTGTGTCTGTAGATAATAGAGCAGAAGTACTAATTCATCCTGATTTAGCTGATAGCGACGCTTACCACTAAAGCGATCAGCAATAAACTGACTAATTTCTTCCATCGTCCAGTTTAAAGTTCGCACTTGCATCTGGATGGCTTGAATAATGCTGTCCTGCTCAGCATCTATGCCGGGAGTCGGAGGGAGAGTGCCGACAGAAGGAACCAATCGCAAGACAGGTGGTTTGGGCTGTGGAAAACTCAATTTTTTCTCCCCCCGTACCCCCCTCTTGGAAGATTTTTTAATTTCTTTTTTGAAAGAAACCTCACGCGGAACGGGCCTACACTTCATTATTTCTTGCTTGGTCTGTAATTTCTTTTCTGGCAAGGGGTCTAGCTGTTTTTGAGGGGTTGAGGAAGGGGGCTGTATTGGCTCTGTATCGACCGCAGCATCTGGTATTACACACTCTTTTTTGGGTTCTTGATGTTTGGGGTGCCACAGGCCCTTATGCCGGTACAGCGTCCCTAGACTTGTGCCTGCTAGTTCTGTGATCGCCTGCGCTCTTGCGGTGATGGTTGCGGGTAGGCGATTGTTTTCTTCTAGAACTGCGATCGCTGTTTGGATCTTTTCTTGCGCTGTTTTTGACCGTTGCTGGTTGAACGGCACTATGTTGTTGGCGGGGCGCTCTTTGGCATGGGTGCCCAGTGGCCAGTAGTATTTCTCGACGGCTTTTGCCCAGCTGCGCGATCTCAGCTCGATTTGATGTTGGTGGCTGCACCATTTGGTATAGCCGGGGGCCGTGATTGCTGTTTCGCGGATGTACTTGACCAAGGCATTGCCGCTTAGCTCTTTGAAGACGACGCCATAGCAACCAATTTGCTTGAGCAGATGGTTGGTTTGATGGGGCCCGCTCCACCCTTCGGCAATGAAAATTTCTAAGTCCTGTCGCCATGCTTCTACGTTATTTAGACGACGGCGAGGCTTTTTCAGACGATTCTGGCGGGCAATCAGTAATGCGCTGTTGAGTTCGACCATGTCTTGGCCGATGGTGGCGATGTCCCAGACTCGGAATAGGTCGCTGAGCTGATTACTGATGCCTTGAAGGTCATCGTCTAGTAACCAAGAGCCTGTTTCTGGCTGAAGCGGCAGGCGGTGGCCTTTGTAGAGAATCTTGGTGACGACACCGTAGCTTTTGTCATTAGGAAATATCTCTAGCTGGCCTTCTTTGACTTCAAAGCCTTGGGTTTGAAGACAGAATTTGACCCCAACGGCTAGGTTAAACGTATTGACCGCGCCGTTTAGCGGGAAGTACAGGTGCAGGCCATCACTCCAGCTTGAACGGACTAGCACTGTGCGGGTGATGCCGATGGTTTCTAGCGCGATTTGAAGTTCTGCGATCGCATTCGGATTTTGCTTGGGATGGTATTGACTCTCTGCATCGATATCTAGCAGGCCGTATTCGGTGGTGTGGTCGAAGCGCACACCGATGATTTCTGTTGGGTCGGCCCAGCGGTGATACAGCACCCGGCTTTTCATCGGATAGCGCCGCTCGGTCTTCCACTCTGGCTTTTTCTTTAAATGTTCTGTCTGCCAGTCGAGCACCATCTGCTCGGGTTGATTCGGATCTGGCACTTGGGCGTAGATGAAGTCCCAGCGGTTGCTTAGAAAGGTACGGCTCAGGCGCTGGGCTAAAGGGTCTGACGGCAGTAAGTCGTCATTTCGGATCGCTATCATGTTCTATCTCTCTACTTGTGAACGAGAGACAGGCCACTGTCATTTACATAGCTATACACATGAACGCAAAATGCGATGGCGAAGCCCTTCCAAGGGAAGATCGCATTTTTTGCAATGATGGAATATAGCTGCTATTATTAGACAGCAGAAAGGGTCACTCAAAAACCGCCCGCCAAAGCAACTTAGAGTCCCACCCATCTCGATTAATGAAAGCCTCAGTTGTTTGCAGCAACTGGGGTTTTCGCTTTCTATAAAGTTATTACTTCAATATCCTTCTCCTTAGGTTGTCTCAGTGCAGCCATATTGTATATTAAAAGCGCAATCTTTTTTCATACGTATGCGCAGTTATGAAACTTAGCAAGGCGTTTACAGACACACTGTCTAAATTCGAGCTGACAGGAGCTGTGCTAGCAGGAACTGCGGATGTGTCTGTAAGTCTCATCTCAAGATTCCGTGGGGGTAAACCCATTAGGACTGATGGGCTTGAAAAAATACTAAAGTCGTTAGACGACCAAGCTTTTAGCTATCTACTTGAGCAAATAGCTTCGAGTAGAGGATTTCATGTGGTTCCCCATGAACCACCGTCTATATCTGAACTCGTCGAAGACCTCGACCAAGACGAAACAGCAGCGTTACTTTTTGCGATCGCGAAGAAAGTGAGACAAGACAATAAGCCCGAATCTCAGAAAAAGGAGCTAGCTCTTCCCTTAAGGGGATAATCATCGAGTGCAAGAAGTTTACTTAAGGGAGAAGACTGAAGCAGTCTGACATAGCAGCTTTCTGACGCGGTTTATGTTCGTTTCATAAGTGGCACTCAAGTCTCAACTTTAAGCAATCATCACCGTAAAATTACGTAGCAAGACGCAGCATTCTGTATCTTTAACCTACGACGTAACTTTGACTGGAATTCAAGCAATTGTGAAACTGCTTTGCCACGCTTTCGACGTAACCCTAAAGAAATTTGATATCAAAGGGCTTCATCTTGCAGAGGAAGCTGATGTGTCGACAGGCATGATTTCTAACTTTAGAAACGACACAAACGCGATTACCACCGATAGCTTGGAGAAACTGCTGGCAGCTCTACCTGATGAAGCCTTTGCCTTCTGGCTTTCGCAGGTCGCGCACAACCGTAATATAGAAGAATTTGTCGAAAGCCCAGTTGCTCTACGTAGCTTCGTGCATAAGTTAGACAACTATGCCGCAGCAGAATTGCTTTCAGCACTAGCCACTAAGCTGAGAGAAAGTACGCTA
>JBCBKQ010000267.1:0-7573 GCA_038521595.1 Cyanobacteria bacterium J06627_28
AGCAGCGGGCAGGGGAATAGAGTAGGGCGATCGCACCCCCGAGCAAATCGGCACATTCGCCTACGGCTGCTGATAACATTACAGAGCGACTGCTCCGTCCATAAAGTGCTGTTGGCATCATGCGGCGACCCTCCTCGATTGAATCCATTCCGACCAGTGTTGATTGAGCTCATTTAGAAAATCTGAGCGCCGAAATTCTCCGTCTTCTGTCAGTAGTGAACTGGCCGTTAGAGACGACCAATCGTCGTCTAAGCAACGTCCGTTGCAGGTTACTGAGGTTACCTCAATGGCCCCCATGCCTCTATTGGTGCCATAACCAAGGGGAATGCGACTTTGGGCCATGTCGCGAAGTAATAACAGCAGAAGGGCCAGGATACTCTTTTCATCATGGAGATCCCTCGATAAATTCAGCGTCAAACAGATAGGTTCCCAGTCTATGTCTATCAGCTCCAGCGTACTGTAGAGATAGTTTTTAGCAGCGCCACCTGTCCATCGATCAATGCCCACATGAAATGCCTGCTGAATACCCGATAGGTTGTTCGCCTCCAGAGATTTCTGTAAATCTTCAAGCTCGCCTGCTGATTCAACAGCTGCCCAATCCGTGGGCGCAATCGAACGTCTGGCGTAGCAGTCATCTACTTCCAAAGCACCTTGTCGGCCCGGTATGCCTTCCGATTCACTGGTTTGCTTCTTGGCCCTTTCGCCAAAAAGCTCCGACACGATAGGAAGGTTGCCCAGCTGATCTAAAAAGCGCTGCTTTGGGTCTGAACTCTCTGCAATCGGTTGGCTGAGTAGTGTGCGGATGATGCGTTCGGCCTGCGATCGCATCACACCCTTCACTGAGCTTCCAGGAATCACAAAAGACAAGCCTTCACCGCTACCCTTCCGACTCACCAGCGGCAGCATATCAACCGCAATCCCTTCCGACTCCGCCTTTACCATGACCGGGCCAACAGGTGCCCATTTTACTTCTATCTCAAGCTGCTTAGGCAAGCGCCGGGCACGACCCTCTGGAACCATACTAGACGGGGAAATCTCTTTGTCTTCCCCCAAGAGTGTGTCAATCATCCCGTTGAAAGTATCAAGATTTTGTTCGGTAATCTTCAGCTGCTTTAGCTGCACCTTGCCAAGCCCTCTTGTTTTGGCAGCGCCCAGTCGAATCGCAGATTGCTCCAGTGCGTAGAGCGTATCCGCAAACAAGTATTTTGCCTCGCGCCAGGTATCGCTATCACTATTCGCCTGCTCAAACGTTAACGATAGTGGGATTTCGGTTCCCTTGGGGAGTATAGCTCGGTTGAACTTGATCGTTTCAGCCGCGCAACCCGCATATCGGTCGATGCCGACGCCGTCTCTAATTTCTGAATATTGGAGTGAGATTGGCGCATCTTCAACAACAACAAAGCTCGCATGGCCTTGATTACTGCGACTATTGTCATCCCTCTCCTGGTAGCCCCACAGCAAGTTACTCACTGAGTCATCAGTCTGCAACTGTCCTCGCAGTGCACCAGCTAGGCTAGTACCCGGAATGTAATATTTCCCCTTTCCATTTACCGCCAATGTCAAATCTACATCGGCAGCGGCCTCCAATCCGCCCACATGAATTGGGGTTTGCGCTGTAAGCGTGCCGCTGACTTTGAGGCGATGTTTAAGCTGCCGTGCCATACTCTGTTCCTCCTTGTTGTTCTTCGTCGTGCTGCTCTATGGTGCGTTTGTGAGCGCGAATGCAAGTGTTAATAAAAACGCTGACGGATTCTGCCCATAAAGCGTCCCTTAGCTGCCTGTCAGAATTTTTGACTATTAGCATCTGCTCAAATGGCGGAAGTTCGCAATCGCTGAGCCCATGAGACAAAACTTGCCAAATCAACGTTTGCTCTGTGAGTAAGTCTGAAAACTTCTGAGGACTGCCCTCAGGCCACCTATCAATTCTGCTCTCATGCTGAATATGATTGAGCCAGGTGGTTACAGAGTTATTTCCTGTGCTAGCTGGTTTGTGAGATATCTGGAGGTGTCCGAGCATTGAACGCAGGCTACCGATTTGACTCATCGTAGGTCGGCCTGATAGTTGACCACTTTCCGGATCTCGACTGATTTCAAAACCCAAATAGTCTTTGCGATATTGTTCAGAGGCAGAGAGCGATTGAGCTGCTTTGTGAATGGCATCTCTCCAAGCTGCCTCTTGAATAATGCGAGCATAGTCAGACTCTGAACCCTGTTGGGACAACGGTTTGGAAGCGTCAACTGATGATTGATCAGGCATAGATGATTTGACCCCTCTAAAATGACCGGGAAGCGTTGTAAGTAGAGGAGGGTCGAGCGCTATCTGGCCAAATCCTTCCGCACAGCGATCGCCGATGCCCCGAACCATCAGTTCGGCAAGCTTCTTAGCAGTCGTCCTATTTTCTCCGACATATTCAAAAACGAAACAGCTACCCGCTGAAATGCCCGGCAAAGAGGGGCGAGGCAGTCCCCAACGGACCTGCCAGGATTCTACACGATGACTTCTTGCGATCGCAGAGATATTGTCGAATTGTTCACCACTGTCTGAGGTTGTGCTGGCTACGGCGGCACCTTCTTTGCGAAGGGACAAAGAACACTCTAGATAGTCCGCTAAGGCTTCCCCCAAAGCTGTAGGAGAAAGCGTCTGGCGCAGTCTATCGTCACGTAGCAATAGATCGGAGAGTAGCCAGACGGTTAGTGTATTGGCCGTTGCACTTTCCTGCTGAGACAGTTCGAGCGTCGTGTCAGCGGCCTGTGGTTTGGATAATACTGAGATATCGACTTGGCCATAACTGTCTTTTTTAGACTGGCCGATTTTAGCGGGTCCCGAGAGTCTGTCTTGCCAGTCTTTCTTTTTGATAGACTCAACGACGCTTTTAGCTAGTCGCAGCTCCGCACGAAAAACAGTGCCCGCCTTGATCGCCTGATAGCTATACACGCCCCCGACCGCCTGGGTCGGACGCTGATAGGCATCTTCGATTGTATTGTGGGTGATAATAGCCGTCTCGGGTTTGCCGAAATGCAGCTTTTTAGGCTCATCTTCTTCACCAGGCTCTGGCACTGTCTCAGAAGAGACTTGCTCCATTTGCGGCATGGCAATGTAGCCTGCCTTCTCGCCTTTTAACTGCGTTTTGCCGGGTTCTGGCACTATTAAACGGTTGTACACATTTCCTTCTTTCGCCAGTCCGCCACCAAGCTTGGTGCCAAACAGTGCTAGCGGGACAGGTAATCCATGCTGATGGTTAATTTCGAGGGTCGCGTTAGTAATGACGAGTTCTTTGTTTGCGATCGCAAGTCCAACATCTACCCCTAGGGTCCTCAGCCGCTGCACAATTAGACGCAGCAAGTGCGAGCCCGGAATATAGTCCAGGGTTTCAACAACGTTGCCAAGCGTACGACTAGAAATGACTAAAGGCGTGAGCGCTGTAATCCTCAGCGGAACGCCTAGCCAAGCGCTGTTGGTAGCACTAGATTGAGGAGCTGATTGTTCCTCGCCATCTTTCGCCGCACTTGATGTAGACCATTTGGGATTGTGATCATCATTCGCGCTTTCAACTGATGGTGGCGCAGGGGGCTGAGGATTAGTCTTTAGCCAACGTATCCAGCGGTCAATTGTCTCTGATTTGTCGATATAAAAATTACATTTTCCAGCGCCGCGCCGTCGCTTGCCGCCTAGCCGTTCAATCATCCTGGTAGATGCTGTGAGCAGCGCGTAAGCTGTCATCTTTTGCTTTTCGTCTAGTTTTTCGCAGTCGAACGCGCACTTAGCGCTTAGGGATGCACCTGCCCGAACCATCTCTTCAAAACGAAGAAAGTCTTCTTTGGCACAGCCTGTTTCCGGCTTAATAGCGATACCAGGTTTTATAAAGGTCATAGCCGCTAGCAAGGATGGCTTGCTGCTAACAGCCTGCTTGAACTTGTCTGAAAAGGTCGCTGCTCGGACTGAAAGGGCGGCAGTACGGGGAGAGTGCTTTACTGCGTTGGATGCGATCGCAGGCTGATCCCCAAATAGATAATTAACCCACTCAGCCCAAACGCCACTTTCCGAACCATTATCTAGCCCAAAGGCAACCAGCTCACAAGCATCTCGCCATATGCCTGTAAGTGTCTTAGCCGGGACAAACGGCAGGCCATCTGTATCGCGCTGAATCAGTCGATCAATTTCACCCGGGCGACCTGCACCGATGCCGATGTGCCAGTCGCTATCCATTTTGAGCGTCGCTGTAAAGCTATTTTTAACGTCATTAAGCGATACCTTTTTCTTTTTCTGATCCTGTGACTGTTTGTCAGATTTACCTTTATTAGATTTGCCTTGTCTGCGTTTAGGGGCCATCGTTTTCTACTTGTTGTTCTAGTTACAATTTTGTCTTGTCACAAAAGTTGGTTAGCCGCAGCCTTGATAGGATTATCAATCTACGCTGAACTTGCCTGACCCATGAACTCAGATGCATCTAATGCATCAAGCAGTACAGTCATTTGCCTTTGTTTCTTTGCTGCTGGCTGCTGATTCCTCAAAGGCTCTAGCTGAAAGAGAGAATCCTGACTACCCGCGAGAGTAACGATATTGGCTGACTGGTAGCGATCGCGAATCAACCGGTAGCGAGCATCGGCAACTGACTGACCCTGATATAGCGCTACACGCAAGTCATGTATCTGACTATTTGGTAACTGAGCGCGACCGTCTTCATCCTTCGCGGTAACAACCTGTATGGCCTCTAACAAGGTCTGCCAACGATGAAAGCTAGCCCATTCTTTCCCCCGTGCTGTAGATAGCTTTTCTGGCTCAGTGACAACATATGGCCGCTTGTACAGGACCGTTTCTCTTTCTTCGTCTGGATAGGTCTTTAGTTTGTCTCGAATTGCAGAGAAAGAAACATCGCTCGAATCGTACACAATATGAAAGTCGAGTGCTGAGCAAGGCAAGGGGGCCCCTGTTTTGGCATGAGTGACTTCCAATTTGACTTCCTTGGCAGAACTCATGAGTTGCTCTGCCAGGGAATAAGCAACTGAGAAAGGAAAATGCAGCTTGACAATGGCGACACCTGCACAGGCAGAGAGGCGATCGCATCTTAAAGCAGCCTGCGCCACTTCTGAGACGATGCTGCCTACCTCAGGATGAGATGCAGCGGTTGCGGCTTCAAATGCTTCCAGGAACTTAGCTGTGAAGGGGAGCGCAGAGCGGCCATCACAGACAACGGTTAGATCGTCCCCCCCTAAGATAAGAGGTGTTAAAGGAATAAGCTCAGGTTTGTCTTTTCGGTTGCTTTTGTAGGTAGGTAGCTGATCAAGCGCGGACAAAAATGCTTGCTCAGTGCAGATATCGAGTCCGATTGAGAATCGTCTTAGCTTATCGACAAACTTCCGATTGTCGGCAGGGCTAGTCGCATCAATGTGATGATGGAAATTTTGAAAGATTTGACCCAGTCCGTTTCCATCTGCATGAACAATCGCTAGCCAGTCTATCTGTTTGATCGCTTCAAGTTCATTGGTATCAGCCGCGAAGCCATAGTCGCTTTTATTAATAGACAGAAGCCTTTCAACCCGTTCCCTTCCTTTGATACTGACAGCCTGCTTACTGATGCTCATTTGAGACAGTGGAATAGGACGCCCTCCATCAGGATTGAACTGTAAATCCGCTGCCGGTAATCCGCTGTTTTGGCAGGCGGCAACGATAGGCAACCTCGAAAATCTCATTGCAGCGCTTGGCTTAGAAGAGCGCACTTTCTCGTACTGTTTATGCAGCTGTGCGTTGACCTCTCCTAGCAAATCTTTCTCCCAGTCAAAAGGCAGATAGAGGCCCGTTATCTCTAGCCCTGGTGCTTTGTCCAACGCCTTGTGCGTGACCTGTTGGATGAGCGACTGAGCGTCTGTTTCTTGTTTTGTCAGTACGAGCGCTTTGCCGGAGGCTGCTACGATGATTTCGAACCTGGTAGTGCTACTGGGCACTTCGATATTGTTTGGGTTGTGAGTGGGGTCTAGCAGTGTGCGACGTAGTCGCTGACTATCACCCCAAACGGTAATTGCTGACGAGGCGGTAATTTCTCCGATGGCTTCCAGCAGCCACTTTGTCCCTGACCGATAGGTCAGCTCGGAGGCACCAATATTTTCTTTCAGCTTATTCGTTGTGAAAATGTATTTTTGGTTGGCAGCGGTCTCAAGTAAAACAAGATACATTGTGTACTGAGTCTTGGTATTTCGATTTGGGCCTATTATGTACTGCACCTGGAAATCACCATTTCCAGTTCAGCTTTTCTTTCTGTGAACATGCAAAAAACAGAAGAATGCGTTACATTTTGTAGCTCTATGAAGGTGAAATGAAGCATGTTCCTGCGTATAAGATAGCCAGTGTGAGTTTGTCAGCGACTAAGTGAAAATTTCAAAATATAGAAAAGCTATCGATGAATTCTGAAACATACGGGAACGGTCCGATGACACGATAGCAATTTGCACCGCATTGCCTGAAAAATACTTCAAGTAAGCTAGCATGCACCACAAACGTGATGATGGGGATGAAAAATATGGCGGCAAGTCCAAACAGTCTGCCTGTAGTCTGTGCCCATTTCACTAGCAATACGCCCACTAATATCAGCCCGGTGTTGATGATTAGGCTTGTCACAATCGGCTCTATTGACTGTTGTAACAAGCTTTCTACGGCATTGCTAACGCATGTGAATACGCCAATCACAATAATTCCTGTCGCTGTTGGTGGGTCGAAGGGGTCAATACCTGAAAGGAATGAAAAGAGTGCGCTGCAGAAATCAATGGCCATAAACATCAACCCAATCGCTGAGGCCATTAGCGCGACGACCACTCTAAGGTTGGTAGAACTCTCTTGCAAACTGCTTGTTAAGTCGAGCATAGATCATTAAGTATAGAAATATCTCTTACAGACAATTACATCTAGAACAAGGATGCAACTGCCTGTAAGAGATGTTCAGGAACTACAGCATTTTCTGCATCAATCCAAGGACCAGCTATCACCTCTAATGGCTCAGCCTTGAGAATCTTCTGTTGCGGCTCCAGTACGCTATGAATCACAGCAAGCGGAACAAGGTCAGTTCCGCAGAGCTGATGCCAGGCATCGATAGCTTCTGACAGTCGGGATATGACAATGTAGTGGCTACACTGTTCTAAGAGAGGTCGCTTTTCGATTTGCGGTAAGCCGCCAACATCGACAATCAGGCAATCTGTCAGCTGCCTGAGATTTTTGACTGCGCCCGCGTGATAGCGGAAATAACCAGGGATGAGTTTGGCGGTTTCGGGATCTTCGTGAATGCGAAATTCATTCAGCGTTACCAATCGGTTAATCAGCTCTCTTCGTGAAGGCTGACTGCCATCCAACTGCTGCTCCGGGGCTCCTGCTTCATACACCCAATTTCCTTCACCATCCCAGCTGGCGCGATGTAGATATACTCTTTTGTCGGGGTGTTTTTGCTTTATAGCTACGCGTAGCGCGTTGGAAAATACGCTTTTGCCGCTGTTAGGTGGACCACCAATGAGAATCGTGGGGCAGGGGGTACGATTTAGGGCGACTGAGAGCTCTTCACCGACTGCGATCGCATCCGTTTGACTGGCA
>JBCBKQ010000268.1:0-7549 GCA_038521595.1 Cyanobacteria bacterium J06627_28
AAGATGCTGCTGAGCAAAATAAAATCAGCTATTGAAACGGTAGAAGCTGCTAATACTTTGGAAGAGATTGCAAATCTTAGAAAGCTTCAAGGTGTGGACGGATACTTCCGTATTTGGATAGGCGACTATCGAATCGGACTGTTTCTACAGGACGAGACATTGCGATTTATTCGAGTAATACATCGTAGAGAATTCTATCGCTATTTTCCCTAGCTCACCATTTTATGAGCTAAAGTCTTCAATCTTGAGGAAGTTCGCTCACCTCACCTGCAACCTATAGTCCACGAATGGCGACTATGGTTATTAGGCGTATACACCCTTCACCGTTTCAATGTAATAAGCAGGCGGCACAATTGCTATCGAGTTTAGGATAGCCACTGCCTGCGACTCTTGTATCGTTAATCAGGCATGGCTATCTGGCTTCGTTGATGTATCCGGCTGACTCTAGGAAAGCTTCTAGTCGTGCGGGATAGTTTGGCTGAGCTTCGGCGTTGTAGTTCTCTAGCATGTATTGCCAGCCTTCTTCATATTCTCCAACGAGGGCTTTAGCGGCAACGTAGCCTGCTAGCTGTCCGTTGCGCCCTTCTCTGCCGGGCTCTTGTTCTAGTGAGGCTTCCATTCTCGTAATGGAGTCTCTGATATGGTCGGGGTGCTCTCTTGTTGTTTCTACTAGCTCACCGTCACGGAAGGTGTAAATGGTGGGGGGTGCAAAGGAGTCGGCATAGCTTGCAAAACGATATAGAAAGGCATCATCGGCAGCGAGAAATTCTACTGCCCCGTCATTATTTAAGTCGCTAAAGTACCCTCCACGGCTGTTCATGCTTTCTGTTTCAAAGGTGGTGAAGCGCTCGCCTTGCCAGGTGTATAAGGTGATGGTTGTGCAGCAATGTGCGCCATTGCTGTAGCTACGGATAATGACTTCTGGTGTGCCGTCGCTGTCTAAATCGTCTAGTGCAATGCCAGAAAAGCGAGTGCCGTAGGCGGAGCCCTGTAGATGCTGCTGATAGTCGTAATAGAGGGTGTATCTGAGGTGGTCGCTGATGCCTGGGGGCGCGGATGGATCGTAGTTGGGCAGCGTGTCAGGATCGTAGTCTGCGACGACTCTGATGGGGCCTTCGCTAAGTACTAAATGGTTAAAGGCAGAGGTTTCTGGCTCGATTTCTATTTGGGATGCGATCGCAGATGGCATTGGCTGCAATTTGCTGACTGCGGTAACCAGGGTAATTAGACTAATTGCTGCGATCGCACCTTTCCAAATCGTTTTCATAGGTATGTCCTTTGCATTCATCAAGTGCAGCCGTCTCTAACTATTAGCAAACCCAAGCTGCCAGTATGAATTTCACTACCTGCTGAGCCCATTGCGGAAAAATATGCTGGTTTTACTTAAATTTTTCTCACAATACAGAGTCTCGAGGTTCAAAAAATCCGACAAAGTAGTGAGTTCTAAGGTAAAAAGTAGGCAAAAAAAGGCCGCTATTTCCTCGACCAAAAGGAAACGGCGGCTCAGTGAAAACATCTTGGAGTTGAAAACTTGTAATTGCCAGACTGGCTTTGGACGGCCTAGCGTTGCTCAGGCAGTGGCGCAGGCCGGAAAGACACCGTTTGGTCTCTACCATTGCGCTCGTAGTCGATGCGGAGATCGCTATCAAGGCCGTTAGCCTCTACAGCGCGCTGTACATCTTGGCCGGTTGTGATGGTCTGTCCATTCACGCTACTCACAACATCGCCTTGGCGGAGTCCGGCTCTCGCTGCGGGAGAGTTCGGTAAGACGTCTGCGATCAGTACGCCTGTGTCGGTTTCTATGGAAACTGGGCTGTTGGGATTCTGATTGATAGACTCGCGAACTTCTTCGTTCAGCGTGATCATTTGAATCCCAATGAAAGGATGCTCTGCCTTACCTGTGGCTACGATTTGATCGGCAATGCGCTCTACAGCGTCAATGGGAATGGCAAAGCCTAGCCCCTGTGCGCCGCGAATGATGGCAGTGTTCATGCCGATGACTTCGCCTCGGGCATTGAGCAAGGGGCCGCCGGAGTTGCCGGGGTTGATGGCAGCGTCCGTTTGAATGAAGTCTGTGCGATTGTCTGGAATGCCAACTTGGCCGCTGGTGCGACCTGTGGCGCTGACGATGCCGACAGTGACGGTGTTGTCTAGGCCGAGGGGATTGCCGATGGCGATGGCTGCCTCGCCCGGCAGCAGCTCATCAGTGCTAATTGAGAGCGTGGGCAAGTTGGTTTCATCTACGTCAATGACCGCGACGTCTGTAATCGGGTCAGCGCCCAATACGGTGCCTTCTAGCGTACGGCCATCCTTTAGGGTGATTTGTACCGTATCGGCGCCTTCTACCACGTGAGCATTGGTTAAAATTCGACCGTCTTCACTGACTATAAAGCCTGAACCCAAGCCGTTCTCTGTTCTTTCCTGGGTGCCAGAGGGCAGTCTGCCACCAAAGAATCGACGGAAGCTTTCGGGAACCTCTGGTGCATTGCGAGTCACTGTCCGTGAGGCATCAATGCGGACAACTGCAGGCCCAACCGCCTGCACGACTTGAGCAACAGAGCTGCCCTCTGGGGGAAGGGCGAGGTTAACAGGGGTAGCGACCGGACGAGACACCAACGCAGAGTCCGCCGCTGTATCTGTAAGTGAGTTGCCGAGCGATCCTGTGACTGCATCTGTGATTGCGTAGTTCCCAGCTGTGGCAGTACCCGCACCGAGTAGCACGAGGGCTAGAGAGGTGACAAGTTTCCTTGCTTTACCAGGTCTGGGCCTAGCAATAGAGGTCGCTGTAGCAGAGTGAGAACGGCTGGCCAGAGAACGATCAGAGGGGAAGGGGCTTTCGACAGTCATCAGAGTTCAAAACTATCTAGGAGGGACATTTACAAGGTAATCAGCTGATTTGACAGGGGAATGTCAATCGTGTGGCAATCCTATGAAACCTTGCGAAGCCCTGCCAGACTAGGAAAAATTGGCGCTTTTTGGTGTGTCTATCGGCGTAACTTTTGCAGGATGTGTCACCTGTGTTATCTGCACTTTTCTACGAGTTTTCCACGACTTTGGCGCTGGCTGGCACAATAGAGGGGTTCATTCATTCCAGATGCCTTCGTGTTAGCGCCCGAAACCCTATTTCCGTTTCAGTTAGACGATTTTCAGTTAGATGCGATCGCAGCGCTCAACCAAGGCGAATCTGTCATCGTCTGTGCGCCCACCGGCTCTGGTAAAACTCTCGTCGGTGAATACGCCATCCACCGCGCCCTAGACATGGGCAAGCGCGTATTCTACACCACCCCACTCAAAGCGCTTTCAAATCAAAAGCTCCGAGATTTTCAAGAAGAATTTGGTGAAGAAAACGTTGGTTTGCTCACTGGCGATAGCTCTGTCAACCGCGATGCGTCGGTCGTGGTGATGACAACTGAGATTTTCCGCAATATGCTCTACGGCACCACCATTGGTGAAGTGGGGACGTCTCTGCGAGATGTGCAGGCCGTCGTACTCGATGAGTGCCACTACATGAACGACCGTCAGCGGGGCACCGTCTGGGAAGAATCTGTTATTTATTGCCCGCCCGAAATTCAGCTAGTGGGCCTGTCTGCCACGGTGGATAATGGCGGCCAGCTGACCGATTGGATAGACGAAGTTCATGGGCCTACTCGGCTTATTTACTCTGACTATCGCCCGGTTCCCCTAAACTTCCACTTTGCCGTCGAAAAAGGCATCTTTCCGCTGCTGAATGAACAAAAAAACAGTATTCATCCCCGGTTAAAGAATTACCGAAAGCCGCCTCGCCGTCAGCGTGGACAAAAGAAGAAAAAAGCGGGTGCAACCCTATCTACTGTGGTTAGTCAACTTCAGGCAAAAGATATGCTGCCTGCAATTTACTTTATCTTTAGTCGTAAGGGCTGTGATAAAGCGGTGCAGGCTGTTGCTCATATGAGCTTGGTTAATACAGCAGAAGCTGAGCTGTTGAAACGCAGAATTGATCGCTTTGTGCAGCGCAATCCAGAAGCGATTCGGGCCAATCAATTAGAGCCTTTGTATCGTGGGATTGCGGCTCACCATGCGGGTATTTTACCTGCTTGGAAAAGTCTGGTAGAAGAGTTGTTTCAGTCGGGGCTGATTAAAGTTGTTTTTGCGACAGAGACGTTGGCGGCTGGGATAAACATGCCAGCGCGTACGACGGTGATCAACTCTCTCTCTAAGCGGACGGACAACGGGCATCGGCTCTTACATGCGTCAGAGTTTTTGCAGATGTCTGGCCGGGCCGGGCGTCGAGGCATGGATGTGGAAGGTCATGTGGTGACGGTTGAATCTCCTTTTGAAGGTGCTAAAGAAGCCTCTCAGCTGGCGCTTTCACCGCCGGATCCACTCGTGAGTCAGTTTACGCCTAGCTATGGCATGGTGCTAAATCTGTTGCAGATTCATACGGTAGAAGAAGCACAAGAGCTGATTGAGCGCAGCTTTGGGCAGTATTTGGCGACGCTGCATTTAGTGCCGCAGAGAAAGGCGATTGAGGCGTTAGAAAGAGATATCGCGATTTTAAGCGATCAGCTATCGCACATTAATGATGATGTGCTGGCAGAGTATGAGAAATTGCGCGGCTGGCTGCGAGAAGAAGAGAGACTGCTGAAGATTTTACAGCAGCAGGCTGAAGAGACCCTAGGCGGCGGCGATCCGGTGGCGGTGTCTTTTGCGATGGCGGGGACGATGCTGTCTCTAAAGGGGAAGAACATAAAAGTCTCTTCGCCTTTGCCTGCTGTGCTGGTGAGTAAGGTGCCAGGGCCAGGTCAGTTTCCTTTTTTGGTGTGTTTGGGACAAGACAATCGCTGGTATGTGGCGACGGTAAAAGACGTAGTGGCGCTGCACAGTGAGGTGGGTCGCTTGCGCGAGGCAGATAGTGTGGCAATTCCGGCTGACTTGGTCACTGCGCCTGGAAAGACCAAGAAAGGAACAGATGAGACCGCAGCTGTGGTTGAAAAGATGCCGCTGCTGCCTTCTTTTGAAGCGCAGGCTCCAGAGGTGCAAGAACAAAGAGAGAAAATGAATGCGGTTGCGGTGAAGCTGTCAGCGAATCCGGTGGCGCAGATGGAGAATCCGAAGGCGGTGGTGAAGCAGCGTAAGCGGTTGAATAAGTTGGAGAAGGAGTTGCGCGATCGCACCAACAAATACGACGACTACACCCACCGCTACTGGCTAGAATTTGTCAGCCTGATGCAGGTACTTGAAAACTTCCAATGCCTAGAAGACAACACACCCACAGAAATGGGCCAACTGTGCGCCGCCATTCGCGGAGACAATGAGCTGTGGCTAGGTATGGCCCTTGCCTCCGGCGAATTCGACCGATTGGAACCGCAGCAGTTTGCGGCCGCCTGCGCGGGCATTCTCATGGAAAACAATCGCCCCGATACTTGGATTCGCTATCAGGTCAGTTCTCCCGTTTTGGATGCGCTAGGTGGCCTGCGTAATCTGCGCCGCCGCGTCTTCCAAGAGCAGCGTCGTCAAGACATTCAAATTCCTGTTTGGCTAGACGAAGACCTGATCGCCATCGTGGAGCAGTGGGCTCTAGATGTGGAGTGGGCTGACCTATGTGACAATACCAGCCTAGACGAAGGCGATATTGTCCGTATTTTGCGCCGGACACTCGATTTTCTCTCGCAAATTCCACATGTCCCCTATTTGCCAGCAGAGGTGAGAAGCACCGCGCGGCAGGCCGCCTACCTACTCAATCGCTTCCCGGTGAAGGAATCTTCAGAATAAAAGGTATAGCGAAGCGCGGAATGCATTCTGCACCTCGTTGAGCACTTAGCTACATAGAACAAGGGTTGTGGCCTTTTGTAGCGGCGTAAGCTAAGTGCTCCAAGCTATAGGTCAGGTGAGCGTAAGTCTGAAATTTATCAGCGATGCTCATTTAATACGAACGACAGCTACCAGATCTTTCTCATTTTTAGCTGAAAGCCAGGAAGTTCTGGATCGCAGCTGACGCTAGCTGGATCATCTAAAACTTTTGGGTCAGTACCGAGACGATACACATGGACTTTTCGCTGCTTTCTATCAATCAGCAGGGCCAGTTTTGTCCCGTTATCGATATACTCCTGCATTTTTTGTTGGAGCGGCGTTAGTCGGTCACTTTTTGACCTGAGCTCTATTACAAAGTCAGGGCAGATAGGTGCAAAGGATTCTTGCTGCTCTGGCGTGAGTTTATTCCAGCGCTCACGCTTTATCCAGGCGGCATCAGGCGATCTGGTCGCACCGTTGGGCAAGGTAAAACCTGTACTTGAGTCAAAGCCTTCTCCTGTGCCCTCCTTCTCAGCCCATACGCCTAGTGCGACCGCAATGTTAAAGTTTCGATTTCCGGTATCTGAAAAAGCGGGTGGCATAACGATGACTTCGCCCTCTGCGGTGCGCTCAATACGAAGTTCTGGATTGACTGCGCAAAATTCGTAAAATTGCTCAGCGGTCATGGTCATTCGCGGTAGAGCGTCCGGAAAGTTGACGGCTAGGGGCTTGGCTTTGCTGGGTACCTGTAGGCTGGTCACTGCTGAATGACTCCATGGCGCTGGCTTGCGTTTATTCTATCAAAGACGTTCTGGGAAGTTCTGTAGCAGGTGTTTAGAAGGCGCAGCTAGTCGGTAAGGGCTCTGCTTCGGCTAAGTCACTGGCAAATGCTTCGGGTAAGGTAACGGGTTCAAAGCCTGCGTTGATGCTGCCTTTCATGGCTTGGTTTTGGTAGCCGGTGGGATGCATGTGCGATCGCACAATAACAACCTCATCTGCTTCTACCTCGACGGGCCCGCCTGACCGGGTAAATGGCTGTTCGTCTACATGGCTATGGGCAAGAATGCGCCGGTAAAGCAGTGTGCCATCTTCGGTGATGACTTCCCACCAGTTTGCGTAGCGATCGCACCCAGTCTCTGAACTCTTGATTGTTACTGCAAAGCTAATGCCACTGCTAGCGGGTGAGGCCTCTACGGCTATAATGCCATCTGTATTGTCAGCGATAGGTTGTTCGATAGCAGTCTCTGAAGAGTCTGCTTGAACTGTTTCTGCGTTTTCGAGCTGAGCGCTGTTAGATAAACTGGGCCGAGGGCTACATCCTACGCACCACACTACACTCAGGGCTAATCCTAACCTAGCTAACTTTCTGTTCATTAGTTCTCTTTCCCGACACCAGCTTCATCATTATGGCGCGTTTGTTTCGTCTCGAACTAAGGTCTGTAGTGCTTCGGCAATTTTGAGGTTGACCTCTTTTGTAAAGTGGCCGTCGTCAATAAAGTTTTTGGGGTTGGTGGTGGAGGCGATGGTATGTGTGCTGAGTACCTGAGCTTCTAGGCTATTGAGATGGGGAGTGAGGACGGTTGGCAATGCATCTCCATAGCCCTGGTCGTTTATGAGTAGGATAATAGGGGTTTGGTCAGCGGCTTTGGCTGTGCGTACAAATTCACTCAGCATCACTTTGAGCGTACGAATTTCGGAGGCTTTTGGATTAAATCCGGTCTCTGGTGTGAAGAGGCCTTTTTGGCTTTGCGCTCTGACGCGATTGGCCCATCCTCGACGA
>JBCBKQ010000269.1:0-7515 GCA_038521595.1 Cyanobacteria bacterium J06627_28
AAAATTGCATCCACAATTCCACTCCGTCATATTCAAATGGAATTTCATGCTAAAAATTCCATTTTTGTTTGTCGAAGAAATTGCAAAAATGCAGCTTGAAAGCCAAATTTGATAATGAAAAATCAATCGAGTAATAGTCGCGATTAATTTCAGAAAACAGTTTGCCGAGCTGGTGGCAGCAGGCAAGAAAACTCAGACGATTCGAAAGGTGTGATCGCGCTCATTCAGAGAAGGCGACGTACTTCATCTGTACATGCAGAGTGGTCGAGAGCTTGGTAGCCCTGTCACTTTAGTGCAGGATGGAAAAGCGGTCGGGCGTTTAACCGCCTTAATCATGGTGAGGGTCGTTAATGTACACCTCAACCGAAGCCAGGGAATCCCTCCTACTTCAGTTGGGGGAAGAATTCAATAGACTATAACTACCTGTAACAGTTACTACCCCATGACGACTACTTGGACTTGGAAAACCTGGAAAGATTCCCCCTTTTTAACTTGCTCGATATTGCCTCAGCCCCACGGTTTTTTTACCCAGCATTTCTATCCGCAGGTGCCCGCTGATTTGAGCCTAGTGCTAGCGCCTGATGCAAAGGTCTATCGAGTCAAGCAAGTCCACAGCGGTGATGTGCTAACCCCGACAGAAATTGAGGCCGCTACGGCGACAGGATTGCCCCATTTGCCAGATGGCACACCCTCGGCCTTTCCATTTGCTGACGGCATCATCAGCGAATCGGCTCAGCAGTCTGTTTGGGCCTGCTCTGCTGACTGTACGCCCGCGCTCATTGGGGACGTTGCTACCGGGCGAGTGTCAGCTGTCCATGCTGGATGGCGGGGGACAGCTCAGAAAATTTTGCCTGAGGCGGTTGATCGCTTTCTAATGCAGGGAAGTCGTTTAGAAGATTTGCGAGTCGCTCTTGGCCCGGCGATTGATGGTGAGGTCTATCAGGTGGGGCAGGAGGTTGCTGCAAAGGTTGGCGCTACCGTTATCTCAGAGTCAGAGGCTGCTGTAGATGCGATAGTGAATCGGCTTCTTGCCGTGGAAAATCCGCCACTTCTAAGCGATTCACAAGACGGGCATGTCAGGCTAGATGTGAGACGAATTAATCAAATGCAGCTAGAGCAGATGGGGCTAATGGGTGAGCAGATTGCGATCGCACCCCACTGTACCTACCAAGAGCCTCACAACTTCTTTTCCTACCGTCGTACCAAAGAGAAAAAAGTCCAGTGGTCTGGCATCGTCAGCCAGTAAGCCCTGAGTCTAATAAGCCCTAAGCCCAGTAAGCCCTAAGCGTTATCATCGGCTGATGGCGGATTGCCAAAAGCAGGCGTAATAAACGCAACAATTGCGCCAATCAAAAAGCCAGACACGTTACGAACCACTGGCAGCAGCTCAGACGTACGCGTCACCACCGGCCCCAACCCAAAGGCAATAAACAAAATGCCCCACAGCGGCGAAAACAGCAGCGCCCACTGCCAGGCAATGCCACCGCCTTCCTTTCTCGGCTGCGCCGCAAAGCCACAAATTACGCCGCCCAAAATAGACGTTACTAAAGTCAAAATCCACTGCTCGCGGGGCAATCCAGGTACTACCGCACAGCCACCGCGCTCTAGGCAGGTTTCCAGCGCATTGATCGCGCCGAGCACCGCGCCATCTTCCCCGTTGTCACGCACATAAAACTGATTGCCAAACCGCGTCTGCAATTCAATCCAAAATGTCCGTGGCAGCAGCGGATACAGCTCATCACCCACGCTGAAGTTTAGTAGGTTGCCGCCTCTGGGGTCCGCAACCATCATGATGCTCTTGTCATTGAGTCCCCAAAATTCCTTCACTGCTCGCCCCGGCGTCTGGTCAAACTGAGTCAATATTCTCAGTTTCCAGCCGGTTTCTTCCTCAAACTCAGGCAGCTTTGTGTTTAAGTATTCCTCTTGTGCATCGTTGAGGATGCGGGCCAAATCAATCACAACTGTGGGCTCGTCAGGCAGCAGCTCAGGGTTATTGACCGCGTAAGCTGGGGCGCTAGGTGCCCACGCTGTCAGCATTACAAGGAAAAGGGACACAACCTTTAGCAGCCCTCTTGATATGTGATGACCACAAATTTTCTGGATGCGCTGGGTCATTTGCCGAGGCAGTGAGAGGCAGAGTTTCATTAATTCAGGCCGAAGGCAATTGACGCCTATCTTTACAGTTGTTTACTTAATTTTAAGATAACAGATTAAGGAAGCGCATGATGGCTGTGCGCCGTGGTCTGTTCCAAAGGGCGTAGGCTCCAAATTAGTCTGTTTTGGGCGTTGCTTCTTTGGCTAAAGCAGCGTTGTCAGTGACTTCTTGAGGGCTTTTGGCGTTGCTTATGGTCTCCGCTGGTGCGGCATTTGAGAGGCGTTGTGGTGCTTCTCGGTCAGTGGTGATGGCTGTGACTGGCGCAGGTGTGGGCTTTATGGGTGGGCGACGTGTGGGTGGACGCCGACGTCGGCGAGGGCTGCCTGTGAGTACACGAAGAGCAGCGCTAGCACCTGCTATGAGGCTGCGGGTTGTGACCTGAGCCCTCTGGGCATGGAGTTTGGCTTCGGTAATGCCCTGATCCACATGATCTACGACATTACGGGCGCTTTGGACACTGCTGCTAACTTCGTCGCTGAGGCCAGAGAGTTCTTTGCCGGTTAGACGCAAATCTTGGAGGGTGGGGGGTAGCTCAGCGTGTAGGGTATCGAGCAGCTTTTCGGCACTGCGGGCGGCTCGGGCTAACTCCTGCAGCGTAAAAATAGCCACCGTGAGCAGTGCCATAAGGCTAATGGCCACCAGCAAAATAGAAACACCAAGCCAGAAAAAGGGATTGTTCACTATGGAGATTGAAAGGCTGGAAAGGGAGCGGCTGGAAAGGGAGCGGCTAGAAACGTAATGGTTAGAAACGTGTTTGACAGGCGTGCTTTATATGAGCTTGCGCTGGTAAGGATGTCTTTATCTGATATTTTTGGCGGATGTTTTGGATAAGTTAATTGAGGCTTTCATCGCCGGGTGTCGGCTGGGGTTCGCTGGTGAGGTAAGTATCATCGTAGACAGCACTGGTCTGGCTTTCCCACTCTTGGCGACCTGCCGAGCGTCCGGCGCTAATGGCTTCGCGTAGGCGCGTGAGGGTGCCTTCCCAATTTTTTAGGCTGGTGTCAGACAGGCGGTCGGCCTGAAACTGAATGCTGGTGGCGAGATCTTCGGCCATTTCTGGCAGGGCATCGGCAGACTTTTTAAGAATGCGGCGGGTTTCTTTGCCGGTACGGGGCGCGGCTAAAATGCCTGCGATCGCACCCAAAGCCGCCCCAATAATCATGCCGCCTAATAGTCCATCTGATTTGTTATCTGCCATGGTGTTCTTCCTAGGTAATTTGGCCTGGATGATTTGGCCTGGATGATTTGGCCTGGATGATTTGCTGACCCGATGCCACGCTGCTTCCTTTTAGCCTACTCCTAACGTGACTTTCGACGCAAAAGCCTGCCTGGTCTGATTTGCCCTACTGCTATTTCTGCCGCCGCCGTAGCGAGAAGTCATAGCGCAAAATAAGTCGCAGTAGACCTAGTAGCTGTAAAAGCTGTTTTAGCTGACGTGATCGCTTCTGAACCCTAGCAACACCCAAACGGGCCTCTACAACCTTTACCCGTCTGAGCATAAGAGCGTAGCCTATTTCACCCGGCACGACGTTCACAGACTGCAGCGATAGGGTTAGCTGCATTAGGCGGCTGCGCCATCGCCACAGTTGACGAGCCAGTGCCAGCACGCCAATGGCGAGTAAGGCATTGAGGCCAACAACGATGTAAATGGGCTCAACCATTACCAATCTGGCCCATAGCTCATCACCAACGGCGTCAGTCCAATCTCTTCGGGCTGCCTCGTGTGCGCCTCAAAAAAGGCCACCACTTCTCTCACCGTTGGCCGCCCTCGCCTTGCGCCCGTTGCCCCTGCGGCAATAATGCAGCCACAGCAGCCCGCATTATTTTCACTATTGAGCGTCCACTTCTCCAATGCCTGACTATCCGTCAAATCGCTAATTTCATACTCATTGAATAAGTGCAGATGCCCTTTGGCCGTTTGCATCAGGCCAATTTGAAAGACCTGTCCGCTAATGGGATCGCTACCAGGGTTAAAGCAAATGGCCTGAAGGCCGCCCTCCTGCTTAATGCGCTCAACGAGTGCTTTTGCCTTTGGCCGAGTGGTTTGAATGGTGAGCATCGGCCACTTCGCCCGACTAGACAGGGCTTTTTGGGGTGGACTGATAAATTTCTGATAGTGAATGCGCCGATGTTCTCGCAGCGGTTCGACGTCTTTTTCTCTATGGCTGCCCAGCATAATGAGTGCGCCTTCTGGCACACTGTCATCTACGATGGCCGCATTCGGAAATTCAAGGGTTCCCTCGTCTTCTTCGTTGAAAAACTCCGTGGTGACCTTGGGGAGCGTTGAGATTTTGACTGGAATAGTCTCTGGCTGGCTGCCTTTGTCGCTGTTGCCCGAGTCCTCTAGCGCTCGCATGGGGTTCGGAATCTTGAAGCGGTTGCTGTGGGCCTCTAGGGAAAAGCGTTTGACACTAATGTCGTTTTTTTTCAGGAAGCGATGCAATGCTTCTAAGGTGACGACGAGGCTGGCGGCTTCTTCTTCAGCCAGCTGTGTGCGCAGTCCTTCTAAGGGGTGCAGGCTGCCAAATTCATAGTCAATGGCGGTGCTTTGCTGGGCAGAGATAGAGCGAAAGGGCAAGGGCATGGGAATTACCCCTTCTACCGGATTGAAGTTAATAAACAGACAGTTTTGCTCCAAAAAGACCTGCTGCATATTTTCATCGCCCCGATCACTCATGATCTGGCGGCGAAATTGCCTGAGCGAGTCTAGCTCGCGATAAAACAGCAGCCCGTATTCAACGCCACCAAAGCCCAATATCGATAGGTACAGCGTGCCAATCTCCCAGCGGTTTAGCTCAATGGCCAATATTTCTTGCTCGCTGAGGTAGGTCCAGGGCGCGGCCTCCCACAGCAGCGCAGCTTTTTCAATTAGCTGCGACTCAAAGGTTTCGGGCAGAGAAGCCTCTGGCAGCTTGGTGGCCTGAAGCTTTTCAAATACTTCGTCGATCATCGGCAGCTCAGGGGCATATTCCACTGGAATATCGAGTGCCTGCAGTGCGCCTCTGAGGAAAAATTGAATTTCGCGATCGCGCACAACTACTTTTCGAGGTCTTGCCGGGGGCACTTTTCCCTGGGGCATCTCAATGGCCTGTAGCAACGTTCTAACGATGGCCTCATGGCCAGTGCTCTGGGGCACCACATCCATGCCGCGCACGACGCCCTGCAGGCTATCGACCCACAAAATACAGTCGCCCTTCACCGCATTATCGCCGTCTGGTGAAGGCAGGGCGGCGTTAACCGTCGCGTCTAGCGGGCGGCGATCGCACTCCCAGACGCTGGTAAGTCGAGGCAGCTGATTGAGACGGCGACAGGTAAAAGGGCTCAGTTGATGCATAGGGTCTGGAAAATTGAGGGCGATCGCACAGGCTTACAACACCAAATAACACCAAAACTTATTGGGAGAATGCGTTGCTTGAAATTATGTTGCTTGAAATTACGTTGCTTTATATGGACTGCTTAAAATGTGTTGTGTCAACGCTAGGCGGAACCATCTGATTCGGCTAAGTTTGCGTTTCAGCTTCTTATTCTATCGAGCCTAGGTTCATTTAGTCTGGAGTTAACGAAAGTACTTGTCAGATGCCGTCATGCATCCGTCATTCATTCAGCGTACCTTTGCCGCTAAAAATGCTGAATATATAGCAGACGAAAATCATCAGAACGGATGCGCTAAACTGAACCCACTACGTTTTACTGAAACGCTCTATGACACAAGTGACACAAGCTACAACGCCTGCTGAGAGTCCCCAGGAAGCTACCGAGAACGTAGCTACTAGCCCCCCGGCTGCGGGTACCGAAAAAGGCATCTTAATGTCTGAAAATGCCTTGGCCCACGTCATCTCTATGCGCGACAAGCAAGGCAGCGATTTGTGCTTGCGGGTAGGCGTACGTCAGGGCGGTTGCTCTGGCATGTCTTATATGATGGATTTCGAAGATCTTGCCAACGTCGGTGAGCATGACGAAGTGTACGATTATGAAGGCTTCCAGGTGGTGTGCGATCGCAAGAGCCTGCTCTACTTATACGGTCTCATGCTGGACTATAGCGATGCCCTTATTGGCGGCGGCTTTCAGTTCACCAACCCAAATGCCAACCAGACCTGCGGCTGCGGTAAGTCCTTTGGAACCTAATTCTTGGAACCTGATTCTTGGAACCTAATTCTTGGAACCTGATTCTTGGAATGGCCTGATCCCTTAAGAAATCTAATTCTTTAGGGAACCTAGTTTTGTATTTGCCTAGTCACACGTTCATACATCCTATTTCTCCCCAACGTTTTTTCTTCTTTCTTAAATGCAAACCCTCGAAACTCGATTTGAAGAAGGCATCGCTCGCTATAAAGACGGCGAATCTGCTGATGTTCTGTTGCCAATCTTCAAAGACATCTGTCAGCAAGCCCCTAAGAACAGCGCTGCGCAGACCTGCCTCGCTTGGCTGTATCTACTGGCAGACAAGCCCAATGCGGGCTACAAGGCAGCTCAGCGAGCGGTCAAGCTGGCCCCAAAAGATCCACAGGCGCGGGTTAACCTCGCGATTGCCATGTTAGAGACTGGCAAAAGTGGCGTTAGAGACCAGGTAGATCTGGTCAGTCAGGTTCTGTACGCAGTAGATGAGCTCAAGGCTGAGATTCAAGAGAACTTTGAAGAAGGATTAAGGCGCAAGCCAGATTGGAAAAGCTTAAAACGGGTTCAAAAGTGGATTTTTGATAGCTAGGAGCGTTTACTCATAAGGACTTTGACCGTTTCGTATCTGTTGATACTAAGTAGTCAGAGAAATCTAAATTCATAAACTTTTGAAACGGAAGTAAGCGTCGAGTGGCGGAGATTGTGCGTTGTGGCGATCCCCGCCTTTTTTGTTGAAAGCTTCTCTGATAAGGGTTTGAGCGGCTTTTGACAGTATGAAAAGCGGGTTTTTAAGGGCTTGGTGAGGGCTGTAACGCTCACGAAAGATTCTTAATAAGCGATCCCCAAGCTGACTGATAAGCTTAGATGAAGCGGTTGATAAGTCCTGCTAATTCTTTTTTGTGAAAGCAGCTTTGTTGACCTGCATCTACCTCAACTTATCCACTTTAGGAGTCGTTTATTATGAACCTTAAGTCTGTCGCGATTAAGCCAGAAACGCGTAATCACAAAGGATTTTTTGTGCAGGACGCAGACTATACCTTTGTGGAGCTTGATAAGTCTGGATGGGCCTTGATTTGTGTTGACGACGCGGTCTGTCACTATGTCGATCCTGACAATCTTCTCGCTGCTAAAATCGATGTAAACAAGGCTGTCTAGGCTTTTATAGACCTGTTCGTAAAGGTCTTATTTAAATGTTAAACGGTAAATGAGATGGCTGTTTCTCTCTAGAAGCAGCCATCTTTTAT
>JBCBKQ010000270.1:0-7515 GCA_038521595.1 Cyanobacteria bacterium J06627_28
AATTCTGGACTGTACTGACGGCGTTTTTTGCTCATGAATGACTCCTATCATTTTTTGAGTGATTCAGAGCTTAAGCACCTGTCTAGTTTTTGGGGTCCACTATACTGTTTGAAGGTTGGTTTATCGGCACTCAACCGTTCGCATCAAAAGTTCTCGACGATCCGACTTTTGCCTTCCCAGCACCGATTATCACAGCCGCAGATCGACAGTTTGCCAAAGACTGTAATCAGCGGCTGCGTGACTATGAACCGCTTTGGTCATTGCTAGATAGCCTCATTGTGCTGGTCCCAGAAGATTATCGCTACTCGCGGCAGTGGCGACAGCAGGCAGAACAAGCCATGATTGCCCAAGGAAAAAATGGACTTTCTCCGGATCAAATAGCTGCCTTTGTGAACTATTTTTGGCAGGCGTTACATCCTGAACTGTTTATCGAGCCTTTGACGGCCAGCAAAACGACGAGCCTAGTCGTTTGCCTTGATCGTGAACATCAGATAAGCCGCCTGTATTCACCTTGAGCCTCAGAAGACGCTGAGCACACGGATAAGTGCACTCAGGGTGAATTAGGGCACTGGCAATGCCTTAATATCTAGTAAGGAAATTAGGTCAACATGGTGAGTATGGATACAGCTGTCCAGGTCATTACGCCGGTCGGTATCTTGGATGGGACTCAGGCAGATAGCGTGCGCACTGAGGTCAAGAGCGCTCTAAATAACGGTGCTAAAGTCTTGCTGATGGATCTTAAAGAGACCACGTTTGTCGATAGTTCTGGGCTAGGAACGCTAGTCTCAGTGCTAAAGATGGTGCGATCGCAAGAGTGCGAAATGGTTGTCTGCTCAATCAATCCCCAAGTCAAAATGCTCTTTGAGCTAACCAGTATGGATCGGGTCTTTGAAATTTTTGAAAACCGAGCAGCTTTTGAGGCCTCGCAGTAAATAGACGCGAGATACATGTAGACAAATAAAGAGAACAGAAAAATAAAGAGAGGCTAGACACCAGGTGATGTTTAGCCTCTCTATGATTTTGAGTGTTCTTAGATTTTGAGTGTTCTTAGATTTTGAGCGTTCTTGGATTTTGAGCGTTCTTGCTGATATAGCCGTTCGCACTTAGCTGATACTCAATTACTCAATCACTCTCAATCACTCAATCAGTTAGTAGGGAGAATAACTAGAAGGGAATATCGTCATATTCTGCCGCTGCTGCCGCTGGTGTCGCCGCCGCCGCTGGTTGCGCAGCCGATGGCGTAGACGCAGGTGTTGCACCTGCATTTGTGGCTCGGCCCGGTGCGATGGGTGTACCATCTGCGATCGCAATCGTTTGCAAATCGTTAATCGGACTAACCCGCTGCACCGTCATTTCAGCCCGTTTTTCCTTAAAGCCTTCAGGGCGCTCTAGGGTATTCATGCCCAGGCGACCTTCTAGCAAGACGCGATCGCCAAGGCGATAGCGCTCCTGGATTTCCTGCGCCAAATTACCCCAGCCCACAATCTTGAGCTGGCCGGTCGCATCCCCTTCACGCAACCCCGGAAATTTGACCACAAACTCCGCAATAGGCGTTTGATTGTCAGCGGTATAGCGGAGCTGTGGAGCCTCCACAATTTCTGCCATCAAGATGCAGTTATTCATACGATACTTTCCTTACTTCCCTGCTCTAACTCAATGAAGTCCTGTACTTTCTGCCGATATTCTTGCAGCTTTTTGTCCACCCAATCTCGATCTTCGCTATTGGCAAAAATGTGAACCAGCGGCTCGCCCGCATCCGGCAAAATCAACACCCAGTTTTGGCGGCTAGCGTCAATAATCTTGACCCCGTCTACCAGTTCCAAACGCTCAGGTGGATGAGTCTCTACAAGATAGCGCATGAGCGCCCCCTTAATCGTCCAAGGGCAGCGCATCGTCTGCGACCGATGAGACACCCGAGGCAGCTCTTCCCAAATTTGACCCAGGGCCCGCTCTTGAATGAGCAGCATCTCAATTAGCTTAGCAATGCAGAACATGGCATCAAAGCCCGGATGCAGCTGCGGGAAGATGAATCCCATATCGCCACTGCCGCCCAGCACGACGTTTTCCTTTTCATGGCAAGCTTCCATCAGCGCGGTGGGATTGGCCTTGGTGCGAATGACATGACCATCGTGTCGGCGAGCAATTTCTTCGAGGGCACCAGAGGCGTGAACTGGTACTACAATCGTGCCACGCGGATGAGCCGTCAAAATCATATGCGCCATGAGCGCCGTCAAAGGCTCACCCCGAATAGGTGAACCGACTTCATCGACCAGCACCAGCTGTTCACCGTTGGCAGAGACCTGCACGCCAAACGTCGCCTGTAGTGCCTGCACCACCTGGCCCAACTGCCCTAGCAATACTTCCCGTTCTGCCACAGACGGCGCGGTTGGATTCAAGCTGGCATTGAGCACGACCGCATCACAGCCAAACTTCCCTAGCAGCTGAGGCAGTACTGCACCCGAAACAGCGTAGGCATAGTCAATGACGACCTTTGACTTGCTGCTGCGAATAGATTCGACATTGAGATGCTTTTCAAACGCTGTGGTGTAGGTTTCTACCAGGCGAGTGGGATAGGTGACCGAGCCAATTTCATAGATTTGCGATCGCCTTAGATCTTCTTTGAAATAAGCCCCCTCAATTTTCTTTTCTTTGCTCTTGGGAATGTCAATGCCCTTCGTATCAAAGAACTCAATCAAAATATGATCTGGGCGATCAGGATGCAGCCGCACATGAATCCCCCCGGCGACATCCAGCGTTGGCAAAATATTTCTGGCCACCGGAATCGACGTGGCTTCCAGATGCTGAATATTGACACCTACAGACATCAGTCCTGCAATCAGCGCCCTCGCCACCATCCGAGAAATACTGCGCTGGTCGCGGGAAACCGTCACCTGCGCCCCCGGCTTGAGCGTAGAGCCGTATGCTGCCCCCAGCTTCACGGCAAATTCAGGCGTGATGTCAATATTGGCCAGGCCCATGACACCACGCTGCCCAAAGAGATTGCGCTGGGCCGTATTCCCCCAAATCAGATTGATATTGAGCGTCGCACCTGACTCAATGATCTTACTGGGCCAGACTCGGACGCCAGGGCTGATTTGCGCCTCTTCTCCAATGGTTGAGAGCGCACCAACCACCGCGCCTTCTAGGACATGAGCCCTGCGATCTGCGCGGGTACCTCTGGCAATGACGCAGGCACGCAAATGGGTATCTTCGCCAATCACAGCACCATTCCAAATAATCGGTCGCTTTAGATCCGCGTCGCTACCGATGGTGACGTTATCGCCAACCACTGTACCGGGCTCTAGCACTGCCCGCGCACCAATGCGGCAGTTACTGCCAATTAGCACAGGCGCATGAAGCTTGGCGCTAGGGTCTACAAACGTATTTTTACCAATGCGAATACCTTCATGGGTTTCTGGGTAGTCATAATCGACCAGCACTTTGCCCTGGAGCGCATCGTACTGAGCTTCCCGGTAAGCATCTAAGTGACCGACATCGCACCAATAACCATCTGCGACATAGCCATACATGGGCTCGCCTTTGTCTAGCAGCAGCGGAAACAGGTCTTTAGAAAAGTCTTGCTCACAGTCTGCAGGTAGGTAGTCTAGAACTTCTGGCTCCAGAATATAGGTGCCCGTATTGACGGTATCAGAGAAAATTTCGCTGGTAGAAGGCTTCTCTAAGAAGCGCACAATCTTGTCGTCGTCGTCGGTAATGACCACTCCAAACTCAATGGGATTGGGGACACGGGTCAGGACCAGCGTAGCTTTTGAGCCCTTTTCTTTGTGAAAATCAATCGCCTTTTTGAGATCAAAGTCTGTGATGCTATCGCCACTGATAACAACAAACGTTTCGTCTAGCAGCTCAGAGACATTTTTGACACAGCCTGCAGTACCCAGCGGCTGATCTTCCTCGACGGCGTAGGTCATCTGTACGCCAAAGTCTTTGCCGTCTTGAAAATAGTCACGCATGACATCGGGTAGATAAAACAGCGTAGCGATGATTTCGTTGATGCCGTTGCGCTTGAGGAGGTTGACAATGTGCTCAGCGATGGGGCGGTTGAGCACGGGCACCATTGGTTTTGGCAGGTCGCAGGTTAGCGGTCTGAGCCGGGTTCCAGAACCACCAGCCATGAGTACTGCACGCATAATTGCTCTCCTGAGGAAGAAAAGGGTTAGAAAGGGGGCCAAATACAAACGCACCAATCAAAAGGCGATGTTTTTGGACGGGGTATTCACTAGGAAGTTCTTAAAAAATAGCCTTGAATTTTTAGGCTTTCGTCATCTTCATTCTATAGGAGTGTCGGAGGGCTATTTGTCTGACTAAAGACGTAGCTGCAACAGGCGCCTCTTGCAAAGGTCTTATCTATGGCCATTATTTTTAATTCAGACTTTTGGTTTCCTTTTGGGTTTGATGGCTTTTAGCAAGGCTATGATGGCTTTTGATAGTGCAACAGCAATGAGGTACAAATGGGCCCTTTAGTCGGGATTGTATTAGCAGGAATTTATGTCGTGGGTGCCTGGAAATTTTGGACGGGCTTTAGACGCACGAACTTTACGACAGGCAAGGCTTATCTCACGCTGATGTGGCCTGTATTTTTGATTGCCAACAAGTCTTACCGCCAAAATTTTCAAAAGGCTATCAAAGGCTCATAGACCAATCATCATGGGCTAATCATCTTGGGCCAGTCATCGTGGGCAAATAATCTAACGCTTTCGGCTCACTCACTTCGCTTAATTGCTTTACGGTCAAATGCTTTACGGTCAAATGCTTTACGGTCAAATGCCTTATGGTCAAATCAAAAGATGGTTCGTCAGCATTCTCCCCGATGGGAGATGTGCTCAATTCTCAGGCGGTATCGTGGGTACCTATGCTGAGCGCAGCGGCCCAGCGATTTGACCAAGAATATAGAGGCGAGCCGTTTGACCTACCCGAAGAAGTGGAGGCACTGCCGGTATTTCGTGACTGGGCGGCGGGGTCACTCAATTCGCGGGTGACGTCTCGGTTTTGGGAGGTTGCCAAGCCTAAAAAAAATCAGCACTGCCTGGATCTGGGCTGTGGGTTTAGCTTTTTGATTTATGAGTGGAAGGATTGGCAAGCGCGCTTTTATGGTCAAGACATTAGCGACTTTGCCATCAGCACGCTAAATCAACGGGGTCCACAGCTAGACTCCAAGCTCTTTATGGGTGCAAAGCAGGGTCCGGCTCATTTGCTTGATTACGAGCCTGCTAGCTTTGACCTAATCACGGCAACTGGGTTTAGCTGCTACTATCCATTGGACTATTGGGAAAGCGTGATGGCAGCGGTGAAGCCTCTACTCAAGCCCGGTGGATTCTTTGTTTTTGATGTCATAGATCCAGCGCAAGAGCTAAGTGAAAACTGGTCAATTTTGGAGACTTACCTGGGGGCAGAGGTCTTTTTAGAGCCGCTGGCTGACTGGAGAGCGCTGATCAAAAAAATGGGTGCCAAGGTTGTCAAGCAGCAGGATGGCGAGCTGTTTCACCTATATAAGGTTCGCTGGACTTGAGACAACTTGAGACAAGATGAGGCGGGCAGATGAGCCCTTGCATTTGGCTGATTGGGGGCACGAGTGAGAGTGGTGCGATCGCACATCACCTTTCCAACCAAAACTGTTCTTACATTGTCACTGTCACAACCGAATCAGCCAAGCAGCTCTATCCTGACTCGGCGCAGGTACGGGTTGGGCCGCTAGATGACAAAACGGTCTGCGCTTTCATAACGCAATGGCAGGTAGTGGGGATATTAGACGCGTCTCATCCATTTGCCGCTGAAATTTCTCGGCTGGCGATCGCACAGTCTAAACGATCCGGAATTGCCTATCTCCGCTACGAACGTCCAATCACAACACCCCAACCCGCATCTGACCAAATACGCTTTTCAGCATCCCTTCGAGAACTGCTAAGCAGCCCACAGCTGCAGCATCAGCGAGTCCTTTTTAGTCTGGGCTATCGCGCTCTACTGGCCGTCTCCGCACAGCTGAGCGCACTCAGACAAACCTCACAGCTCTTTATCCGAGTCTTACCCAGCATAAAAGCGCTCTCAGGGGCTCTAACTGCGGGCTTTTCATCCAAAGAGATCATGGCCTTGCGGCCACCCATATCGCCCGAGCTAGAAGCAGCGCTGTGGCAGCAGTGGCAAATATCCTGCGTCGTTGCCAAAGCATCCGGACGGCCCGGGGGTGAAGCTGTAAAGCATCAAATCGCGAAACAGCTTGGGGTTACCTTAGTACTCATCCAGCGCCCAGACGTTAGCTATCCAACACAGACAGACAGCATTCCCGTAGCCGTTGAGTTCTGTATGGAGGTGCTCGCTAGGTAATCGGCTCCGTCACTGAAAGGAAGCAATAATCCTGACAGCGAAGAGTGAGAATCTAAATTCAGCACATCTAACAGTCGGCACATCTCAATTCAAAACATCTAAAATTCAGAACATCTAAATTCAGAACACCCTGATAAATCAAACTAATCAGCTAAGCGATCGCACATACGCTCAACCATTACTCTCACTAAGCTTCAGAACGTGCTATACAGAGTTACGTACAAAAGGCTGTGATCTGACGCCGACATTTTTGCCCTTGACTAATGCTTGAGAAGTGATATCGTGATGGCTACTTTTGCTGTAAGTGGCCCTGTATCGGCTTCAGACATCTTCCTTAAGAGCTTTTTTCTTTTATGCAACCCAGGCCGACCCCACCATTTAATTCGTCGCCAGAAGGCAGTCGTCGTGCGGTTGTGTCCAATTCTGCTATGCCCAATGGCATTCCGACCAGCCTGCCTAGCGGCACGTCGGTCTATGCCCTCAAAGAGCTGGTCGCCAGGCTGCAAAGAGAGCAGTACAAAATTCAAGATCTCTTAGGCTCTTTAGGGTTTGCGCTACGCAGCCTAAACAATCTCAGTCAGTTTTTAGAGCTGATTCCAATGATTGCCAGCCGCGTGACCGATGCCTCGGGCGGCGCCCTCATTATGTGTCAGCCCGACGGACAACTGCGACTAGAACAACTGCATTGTGCAGGGGATGACGAGTGCAAAAATGTTCGCCTGGCGCTGGAGATGGCGACCCGTCAAATCACAGCCTCTAAAGCGCCTACGCTAGAAGCCGCTGACCCGTCTGGGGCCATCGCCAGCGCTACGATGCTCTCTCTAGATCGCCAGGCTGGGCGATACCTAGGGGCAGATTTTCAGATTTTTGGCACGGCCATCATTGTTCAAAATGTAGAGCGCGGTCGTCTGTACGTTTTTAGTCAAGAAGGCGACTATACCTGGAGCGACACACGCCAAAAGCTGGTGCGACTGGTAGCGGATCAAACCGCTGTTGCCATCGAAAACAATGAGCTGACTCACGAGCTACGCCACAAGGAGCGGCTCGATAGAGAGCTAGAGCTGGGCGCAGAGATTCAGGCGCAGCTATTGCCTCGCCAGTGCCCCACCATTGAAGGTGTGGATTTGGCGGCCCGCTGCCAAACGGCCAACAAGGTAGGCGGCGACTATTACGACT
>JBCBKQ010000271.1:0-7480 GCA_038521595.1 Cyanobacteria bacterium J06627_28
AGGTTTACCAGCCAATCGCGGTAAACCTTTGTCCAGCGCTCAGGGACAAATTGCGGATCTTGCTGATCGTCTAGGGCGGCGAGGGCTTTGTCAGCCATGGGGCGAATTTTGACAAACCACTGAGTAGAGATGAGAGGCTCGACCGGGACTTTGCCGCGATCGCTATAGGGTACAGAGTGACGATACTCCTCTATCTCACCCATGCGTCCTTCAGCTTTCAGCTTTTCAATCACCCATTCCCGAGCCTGAAAGCGATCAATCCCATTAAATTCTTCGCCCGCATTCTCATTGAGCGTGCCGTCCTTGTTCAAGATGTTAATCGTTGGCAAGTTATGACGCTTACCCATCTCAAAGTCATTCGGGTCGTGAGCAGGCGTCACCTTCACGCAGCCCGTGCCAAACTCCATATCGACAAATTCATCGCCGATGATGGGAATCTCACGATTGGCAATGGGCAGCCATAGCATTTTGCCAACGAGGTGTTTGTAACGCTCATCATTAGGATTTACCGCAACCGCCGCATCACCCAGCATCGTCTCTGGGCGAGTCGTGGCCACTTCTAGCTCGCCTTCTTCACCCACAAGCGGATAGCGAAAATGCCACAGATGCCCGTCTACTTCTTTATTTTCAACTTCTAGATCAGACACCGCAGACTGGCTCGCCGGGCACCAGTTCACCATATAGCTACCCCGGTAAATCAACCCTTCCTCGTGCAGCTGATTAAACGCGGTGAGCACCGCCGTCGAAAGCCCTTCATCCATCGTGAAGCGCTCGCGTGACCAGTCTACCGATACGCCTAGCTTGCGCAGCTGGCCGACAATGGTGCCACCAGACTCAGCCTTCCATTCCCAGGCTCGCTCCAAAAACTTTTCTCGCCCTACGGACTCGCGGGTCTGCCCCTCTTCAGCAAACTGACGCTCCAAAATGGTCTGCACGGCAATGCTGGCATGGTCGGTGCCGGGGAGCCAGAGGGTGTTTTTCCCTGTCATGCGCTGATAGCGAACGACCGTGTCAATGAGGGTCTCCTCGAACGCATGGCCCATGTGCAGGCTGCCAGTGACGTTTGGCGGCGGAATCATCACACAGAAAGGTTCGCCGCCCTTGCCAGGATCTGCCTTGAAGACTTCTTTGTCTTCCCAATAGGTTTGCCACTTGGTTTCGGTGGTGCTGGGGTCGTATTGGCTAGCCAAGTTTGGGGAAGCAGAGGGCGTCGTTGCAGTCATTGCGGGTCGCGTCGGGTGAACTCAAGCTAAATGTTAGCAGTGATTTGAGCGTTCATACGGAGTGAGCGCATAATCAATCAAAAAGGCCCCCGTACTGCGACGTACGGAGGCCTTTTTGAAAAGAGATTAAACAGCAAAAAATGTGCTCGATTAAACCGTAGATAACTACAGATAGCTACTTCAGACGACTGCTTCAGGTAACTACTCTACGATGTCTACTTCAGGCAACTACTCTACGATGTCTACTTCGCTCGCAGGCGCTTCGGCAGTGGCGTCTGCTTCAGCAGATTGGGCCTCTAGCCTTGCACGCTGCTGCTCACGGAAAGCGTCTGCCGCACGGTTTAGCTGGCGGCTTTGGCTGCGTCTGAAGCCATCATCTACAACGCCTGCACCAGAGAGAGCCCCTGCATTGTGAAAGATATCCCAAATGCTGGTGTTAGATCCAAAGAAACCGTCGCTGCTTTCCGCTGATTCAAAATCTTCAGCAGTGTTGGCAATGCCAGAATCTTGGGCGATGGCGGGCGCACTGCCAATGCCTAAGCTTAGAACAAAGCCTAATCCCATTAGGCGAATGGCTGTTTTTTTCATTGGATGGATTCCTCAGGTTAACTCGTATAGATGGTTGGCTAAGCCAGCATGCTGACCAGTCAATTGTGCAACAGCGGCTATCAATTTTTGGCTATCAATTTTTGGCTATCAATTTTTGGCTACCGACTTTCATCAGTGTATCAACTGCTTTTAGCACTACTTCAGAATATGTGCCGATCTTTGGGTTGCCTACTATTGTAACTAAACTGCTTTAACTAATCTGTTCTAACCAATTTTACGACTAATTAGGGGGCGAATAGCTGCCAGCGCCGTCAGGCTGAAGGCTAGCAAGAGCAAAACGGCAGTGCCTAAGCTGATATCGCCAAAAGGGGCTGCCATAACGACGCTGCTAAAGCCCCAGTCTGGGTGAAGATAGATGTAGCGAATAGGCTCAATCGCATAGCTCAGCGGATTTAAGCTAGCGACGACTTTTAGCCAGCTGGGCATGAAAGATAAGGGAACCAGTGCTGTGCTGGCAAAGAGCAGCGGCAAGTTTGTAATGAAAATAACGGCCAGTAGCTCAATGTGTCCTGGCAGTGCAAAGGCAAGCCCCAAGCTTAGGGCCGTGACCCCAAAGACCAAGGTAAGTACGATGGCTGTCATCAGCAGGACTCCACCAGGGCCGGGAAGGCCCGCCCCCAGAAAGGCGCTAAGGGCAACGATGGCGGTGGTTTGGATTAGGCTCATGGTGGCGATGAAGAGTGCAGAGGCTACCACGATGGAAAATCTAGAAGCCAGCGGTGCAACCAGCAGCCGATTGAGAAAGCCAAATTCGCGGTCAAACATGACGGGCAATCCTGCATTGAGCGCGCCGGCAAAGGCGGTGAAGACAATGATGCCCGCACCTAAAAACTGGCCGTAGTTTTGACTTTCGCCAAAGAGACCTTTGGGTACGTTTTGAAAAAGTGCACCAAAGAGGATAAGCCACATAAGTGGCTGGATAACGCCTGCGACAAGCGTGGTCGGCCTGCGCTGCAGCTGAATAAAGAGCCGACGGGTAAGGGCGGCGGTTTCTTGAATAAACTCTTTGGTACCGGGAGACTGAAGATCAGTGACGGCAATAGTGGTTGTAGCGGTGGGTGCGGGCGTGACAGACTGGCTCATCAAGCTATCTTATTAATTTACTCACTAGGCTAGCGTAGAAGAACACTTTCGGGCTTCATATCCTAGATTCAAATCATGGGCTGAATCATGAAAAGGCGGTAAAGGTCGGATAGGTATTTCTGAGAGAATAATCTTGGGGATGTATGGACTACTTTACAGTCCATAATTTCTTGATATAGCTGTGTATTACCCTGTGCCAGACAATCTGAAGCGTCTCGTGCCACGTCGGGTGGCAGTGATCTTATTAGGAATAGTATTTGGTTTGCTGCTGGCCCACGGCTGGGGCTACTTTAATCTGACAGCAAACACCACATGGGCCAAGCTCCTGGATGTGAACCATGAGAAGAATTTTGCGACAGCGTTTTCGGGGGGCTTGTTGCTGAGCTGCGCTGCGTTGCTTGGTTTAATCGCTCAGCAGTATCAGAAGGGGGCTGCCACCCAGTCAAAAAAGCCTCAGTTTACGCCTTACTGGTGGGCGCTGTGTTTTTTGTTTGTGGGGATGGCAGTGGATGAATTGGTTCAGATACATGAGCGAGTGAATGTATTTTTAGATGACCGGGTGCAGCTGCAAACGTCTGGCTTTTTCTATTATGATTGGGTGATTTTGGGCTTGATTTTTGTGGGTGCGATCGCACTCATCTACGCCCCTTTCCTCAAGCACCTCACCCCTAGTACCCGTCGCCAATTTCTGCTAGCTGCCGGCATCTACATCGCTGGCGCCCTTGGCATGGAAATGATTAGCGGTCAATACGTAGATCTGCACGGCCTGCATAATCGCGGTGTGCTCACGGTGCTCAATGGCATCGAGGAAGCAGGTGAAATGATAGGCCTAATCGTTTTCATTCATGCCTTACTCATTCACTTGCAGGCGCTGGTTTATCGCACCAGTGCTCATCACTAGTGCACCAGCCAACCAATAGCGCACCAGCTAACTAATAGCGCACCGGCTAACTAATAGCGCACCGGCCAACTATTTCATGCTTTGCTTGCGTTCCTTCTTCAGGTCTCGCTTGCCGACGGCCGCCATTTCCGCATCCATGAGCGTACGCCCTGTGGCGGCCAGATACACATCATCTAGGCTCGGCTGCGACTGGGCGATGCCAAAGGTCGGCAGACCTGCCTGCTTGAGCGCAGCCTGAACGGCGCTGAGGGCTTCTCCGCCTTTGTCTACGACTAGATTAAGCGAATTGCCCTGGGCGCTGTTGACAATCACATCTTGGACAACCGATAGCTCAGATAATAGGGACTGGGCAGTTTTCGCTTCATCATCGGGGGTGAATTCGCGAATGCGTAATGTGATGCGATCGCCTCCAACCGCATCCTTTAATGCAGCAGGCGTCCCCGTCGAAATCACCTCACCTTTGTCAATAATCGCGACCCGTCCAGCCAGCGCATCAACTTCTTCTAAGTAATGGCTCGTGAGCAAAATCGTCGTGCCCTGCTCTCGCAGCTGACGCAAAAACCGCCATACCGCCGAGCGACTTTCGATATCCAAGCCGACAGTAGGCTCGTCTAGCACTAAGACCGCAGGCTGATGTAGCAAGCCAGCAGCCAAATCTAATCGCTTCTTTTGCCCACCGGAGTAAGTCCCTGTTTTCTTTCCGGCGATGTCTGAAATCTCGAGCAGGCCCAGCATTTCGTCAATACGAGCTTGAGCCTTACTCCGTGGGATGTGATAGATAGCCGCCTGTAGCTCTAGCAGCTCACGTCCGGTCAAAACCTTATCAAGGGCGACTTCTTGCGCGATATAGCCCAACAGCTGTCGTGCCGTTCTAGGGTCGTCTAAAACTGAAATACCACCCAGCTCTAACCGGCCTGCGTCAGGCGCGCTCAGTGTACATAGACAGCGAATGGTCGTCGTTTTACCTGCGCCATTTGGCCCTAGCAGTCCAAAAATCTCTCCCGGCTCAATCTTAAATGAGACATCTCTAACGGCAGTCACGTCGCCATAGGACTTTTTGAGATTTTCGACTAAGACGGCGGGGGCCATGGTTACCTCTAAAGATGTGTCAGCCTGACGCTTTCCGGCTTTATCTTACACCCGATAGATAAAGGTTTGTAGACTGCCCAGCGTATCGTCTGCCTTAGCCGATCATAGGAATAGCTAAGTAGATCTGATGCAGGCTCGTAGCCAGTGCACCCACGCCGTGACGAACAATCGGTAAGCCATCAATTACCATCGCCAGCGAAAGCAGCATCATGTAGAAGATGGAATATTTAAACGTGCCTCTGGCCAAATCTTTGCTGTCGAAGTTTTGGCGAAGCTGCCAGGCTTTTTGGAGAAAGAGGGTACCGAGTGCGATCGCACACAATCCGTACACCACGCCACAAGCACCCAGTGGGAACACCATCACCAGCGTCAGCGGCACCAAGCCAACCGTATACAGCCAAATTTGCTTAGCCGTTGCTTCGTTACCGACGACCACTGGCAGCATTGGCACATTCACCTTGGCATAGTCTTCTTGGATCAACATTGCCAGCGCCCAAAAGTGAGGCGGCGTCCAGACAAACACAATGGCAAAGAGCACCCAAGCCACCAGGCCCAAGTCTCCCGTCACCGCAGCCCAACCCACCATCGGCGGAATCGCACCAGCTGCACCGCCAATCACGATATTTTGCGGCGAAGAACGCTTTAGCCAGAAGGTATACACACCGACATACACAACGATGCCCAACATCGCGAGACCCGCGCTGAGCAAGTTGGCAAAGTTAGCCAGCAGCCCAAAGGAGAGCACCGCCATGACAATGGCAAAAATCAGCGCATCTTTAGGCTGTACGCGCCCCGACGGAATTGGGCGATGCCGCGTACGCTCCATATCGTAGTCAATGTCGCGGTCGTAAATGCAGTTGATAGTTTGCGCCGCCGCCGCCGCCAGCGTACCGCTGAGCAACGTGACAAGCAGCAGCACAGGCGCCACTCGCCCTTGCCCTGCAACCCACATCCCCGCCGCTGTCTCGATCAGCAAAAGTGGAATAATGCGCGGCTTTGTGAGCTGCCAATAGCTTTGGATGACCTGCCGAAAATTATCGTGACGTTTCGCAGTCCAAATGGAAGTTTGCATACGAGTTCTGAAAATCCTCTCAAGGTTTAGTCATTAAATAGAGCGCAAGCCTAAACATGTAGACCTATCTCTCCGCTCTTTATCTCTGGGCCTGTATCTCTGGGCCTGTATCTCTGGCTCTGTATCTCTGGACCTGATCTACACAGGCGTTGTTTGAACAGGTGTCGCTTGAATTTGTCGGTGGGTCAGCAACGGTTGATTGGGCTGAGCGCGATAGTCTCTCAGCGCCAGTACCGTATAGCTCACTAAACAGCCCAAAAGCGCAGCACCAATAGACTGATGGCAGACTGTCAATACCTCCACCTGTAGCCGTAGCTTTAGGGTGGCAACGCCTAGCAAAATCTGTAAAACCACCAGCACGCCAGCGCTATTGGCTAGTAGCCTGAGCCAGCTATTGAGAGCTGGTGTGCGCCAAGTCATATATACCAGCAGCACAACTGCCAACGTGGGTGGAACAACGCCTGCAATATGTGTATTCATCACATGGCAAAGGTCGGCCAGTCCAAAACACTGGTGCGCAGCCCAGCGGGAAGCGACTAGCCCGCCAAGAATGCTCTGCACATAAATCAACCCAGCCGCTGCAAGGCCTAACCAAGGCAGCCTGCCAGTATTGCCCGTGGGCTGGTAGGGCATGAGCGAAAGCGCGATCGCCAGCAATGTACAAAAGAACACCAGCGCTGTGCCCAAATGAGCCGTCACAATGTCAAAGCGCAATAGCTCCATCACCGTGAGTCCGCCCAGAATGCCCTGCACCAAAATCAAAAACAGCGAGCCAACAGCAGCCCATGGCAGCCAACCAGGCAGCACCTTTCGATGCCAAGCACATAGCCCCACCAAGCCAATGGCCATCAGCCCAATCAGAGAAGCATCCATCCGATGAAACCACTCTAAAAACACCTGTAGGTTCATCTGCGAGGTCGGCACTAGCTGCCCGTAGCACAGAGGCCAGTCCGGGCAGGCGAGGCCAGCATTCATAACGCGGGTTGCACTACCAACAGCCATCAGCGCCAGCGTTGCAAAGGCCATTTTCCATACCCAGCGACGGATAAACGTCTGTGCGGCAGACGATTGCCGTGTATCCACGCCAGCAGAATTCGCAGTTGGCAGACTAGATGAAGAATCGCAATTACTCGAAAAACCAGAGTGAGTCATAGAGAGAAAAAGACAACAGAGAAAAAGACGAGCAAAACTTTACGGGGCTAAATGCCGGGCTAAGCGCAGGACGGAGCGAGATAAGTAAGCAGTTGAGAAACGAAGGCTTCAAAGAATCACATCACGTAGAGCGCACTTTTAATAACGCACTCCACCAAACCGCACTCCACTGAGCCGCACTTTACTGAACTCTACTGAACAAAGAGAACCCTCGGCGCAAATGACCATATGCAAACAAATATCCGCAAATGGCTAGCTATTCTAAAGAACTTGTTAAGGGGGAAATTAAGGGGCAAAACACTTTAGAACGGACGTCTGTTAGGTAGTCTCTTTTATTCAATTTCTTATTCG
>JBCBKQ010000272.1:0-7442 GCA_038521595.1 Cyanobacteria bacterium J06627_28
GCCCTCATCCCCTAGCCCCTTCTCCCCTCGGAATAAGGATTAGGAATGAGGGCGACGATGTTTGGATATTATTTGATCTTCGTTCCTTAACCAGTAAAGAATTTCTAGGGTATCGTAGTTTTTCTCTTTTGGTACATTCTCTAAATAGACTTAAATAAAGTCGTTTAAAAAATAATGAGCACGATAGAAAAGGCTGAACAACAGAATAGTTTTTTTGGAGTAGCCTGGAAATAACGATGAAACGTCAGAGGCTATAGCCGTTCGCACTTAGCTTACGCCACTACGAATAGCCATAACCCTTGTTCTATAAAGCTAAGTGCATAGCAAAGCAGGCAATGCCTTTGGCCACCTGTGGAGAAAGCACACAAAATGGCTATTTTAGAGACAGTGGATAAGCAGGCTTATCACAATCTCTCTCAAGGAGATGCGATCGCACTACTTGAGAGCAGTTTAGAGCGCGGGCTATGTGCCAATGAAGTCGCACAGCGCTATGAAGTCTTTGGGTGGAATGAGCTACCAGCTCAAAAGGGGCAACCCGCCTGGATGAGATTTCTGCTTCAGTTTCATGAGCCTTTGCTGTATATTCTGCTGATTGCCGGTGCTGTTAAGGCCGCGCTAGGCTCATGGATAAATGCCTGTGTGATCTGGGGCGTCACCCTTGTGAATGCGCTCATTGGATATATCCAAGAATCCAAAGCAGAAGGTGCGATCGCCTCACTCGCCAAAACTATCCTCACAGAGGCCACCGTCCTACGCGACCAGCAAACCCTACGGATTCCCTCCAGAGACCTTGTCCCTGGCGATATTGTTCTACTCACCTCCGGAGATAAAGTTCCTGCCGATCTTAGATTGCTCCGCAGCCGCAATCTAAAAATAGACGAATCCGCCCTAACCGGCGAATCTGTTCCCGTCGATAAATCGGTTGGGCCCGTTCCACCAGATACGCCCTTAGCCGAGCGGGTCAACATGGCCTATGCCGGTAGCTTTGTAACCTTTGGGCAGGGCCATGGCCTTGTAGTCGCCACGGCTCAGACGACCGAAGTCGGCAAAATTTCTCAATCAATGCAGGGGCGCGTAAATCTTACTACGCCGCTCACCCGCAAGTTTGCTAAATTTAGCCGCACATTGCTCTACTGCGTTTTAACGCTGGCGACGGTTACCTTTACCATTGGGCTGGGTCAGGGAGAGTCTTGGAGCAACATGTTCGAGGCGGCTGTCGCCCTGGCAGTTAGCGCCATTCCAGAAGGATTGCCTGCCGTTGTCACCATTACCCTGGCCATTGGGGTCAACCGCATGGCCCGTCGCCATACGATTATTCGGAAACTGCCTGCAGTCGAAGCGCTCGGCAGCGCCACCGTCGTTTGTTCTGATAAGACCGGCACCCTCACAGAAAATCAAATGACGGTGCAGGCAGTATACGCCGGGCAGCGGCACTATCGGGTTACTGGCGGTGGATATAGTCCAGAAGGAGAGTTTTTTGCCAGCGCTGACCGAACATCTTTAGCGCAAGAAGATAGCAACAAAGAAAATGCCAGAAAAGAGAATGACGGAAAAGAGAATGACGGAAAAGAGAATGACAATACAACGGAAAACGTTGTACAAAAGGAGCTGACAACCGCCCTCAAAAATTGCCTAATCGCTGGAGCACTGTGTAACGATGCCCAGCTCAAACAGACAGGGCATCACTGGTCTGTCGTTGGCGACCCCACAGAGGGTGGACTACTCACCGCCGCCGCCAAGGCAGAGCTAAACCAGGCAGCGCTGACTAAGTCATGGCCAAGACTGGACTCTATTCCATTTGAATCTCAGTATCAGTACATGGCCAGCCTACATGCGGGCCAGCCGCAGCGGATCTACATCAAGGGGTCGGTAGAGGCTTTGCTGGCTCGCTGTAGCAAAATGATGGCCGCAGATGGCACCGTTGTTCCGATAGCGTCTGCGGCCATTGAGCAGGCTGTTGAAAAGATGACTCAGCAAGCGCTGCGAGTGCTCGCGTTTGCGATGAAAACAACAGCAACCCATCAGCACAGCATAGAGCATAGCGATGTCGAAGAAGGACTGATTTTTCTAGGATTGCAGGGCATGATTGATCCGCCTAGGCCCGAGGCGATCGCAGCCATCAAAACCTGTAAACGAGCAGGCATTCAGGTCAAGATGATTACGGGCGACCACATCTCAACCGCACGGGCCATTGCCAGCAACATGAGCCTACAAAAAGCGACCCGTGTCGTGGCCTTTGAAGGAAAGCAACTGCTGACCATGGACAACTCACAGCTGGCCCAGGCCGTCGAAACCGGAGATGTGTTTGCCAGAGTCGCCCCCGAAGAAAAGCTAAGACTCGTTGAAGCGCTACAGTCTAGCGGAGAAGTCGTGGCGATGACAGGTGATGGCGTCAACGATGCCCCCGCACTCAAGCAGGCAGACATTGGCATTGCCATGGGGCAAGGGGGTACAGAAGTCGCCAGAGAAGCCGCTGACATGCTGCTGACAAACGACAACTTTGCCGCTATCGAGGCCGCCATCGAAGAAGGCCGCACCGTCTATCAAAACCTGCGCAAAGCCATTGCCTTTCTGTTGCCGGTCAATGGCGGCGAGTCTATGACCATTCTCATCAGCGCCCTGCTTGCCAGAGCGTTACCGATTCTCTCTTTGCAGGTGCTATGGCTCAACATGATCAACTCTTTGACGATGACGGTTCCCCTTGCCTTTGAGCCCAAGTCTGAAGGGATTATGCAAAAGTCACCTCGTCAGCCAAGCGAGCCTTTGATTACAAAGCGTCTTTTACGGCGGATTTTGACCGTTTCAGTCTTTAATTGGATTCTTATTTTTGGCATGTTCGAATGGGCAATGGCAGCCACCGCAGACATCGCGATTGCCCGCACCATGGCCATTCAGTCACTGGTCGCAGCCCGTGTGGTCTACTTGCTTAGCATCAGTCAGCTGGGCCTTAGCCTCGCTCGCTTTGTCACTCGCAAAACTCAAAACGTGACGCCCGCACCCATTCTGGTCGCAGGGATTATCGCGGCCATCCTGCTTCAAGTCCTATTTAGTCAGTGGGGCCTCATGAATAGTCTCTTTCAGACCGCGCCGCTCACCTGGCAACAGTGGCTTATTTGCCTTATGCCCATGATTCCGATGATTCCTGTCGCTGTCTTTAGCAATTTGATAGATCCACCCGCATAAAAGCGCAGACAAGGATAAAAGCACAGACAAGAATAAAAACGCAGAGAAGAATGGCGAACCATCGTCTAACGATTCGCAAAGGCTAAGCTTTATAGAACAGGGGCTGTAGCTGTCTTAGGTGCAACAAGCCTGGTGCGGATTACTATATGCAGATTGCTATATGATGGCAAAATGCAAAAGCTCACTTTGACTCGACCCGACGACTGGCACTTACACTTGCGCGATGGCGCGGCGCTAGAGGCGGTTTTGCCGCATACGGTGCGTCAGTTTGCCCGTGCCATTATCATGCCAAATCTGAAGCCGCCGGTACGCACACTCGCAGATGCGACGGCCTATCGTAATCGCATCCTTGCAGCCATCCCTAAGGGCCAACGGTTTGAGCCACTGATGACGCTCTATCTCACTGACAAGACAACACCAGCAGATATTACCGAGGCCAAGGCCGCTGGTTTTGTCAAAGCTGTGAAGTACTACCCAGCGGGGGCCACTACCAATTCAGAATTTGGCGTTACCGATATTCGTAACTGCGATGCGGTCTTTGAGACCATGGAGCGGGTAAATATGCCCTTGCTGCTCCATGGAGAAGTGACCGATACAGCAGTGGATATTTTTGATCGAGAGAAAGTGTTCATTGAGCAGCAGCTAATCCCGCTCAGGCAGCGATTTGTGCAGCTAAAAGTTGTGATGGAGCATATTACAACCGCCGATGCCGTCGCATTTGTACTCGCCAACAACAACATTGCAGCAACCATTACACCACAGCATCTGTTGTTCAATCGCAATTCTCTCTTTAAAGGCGGCATTCGGCCTCACTTTTATTGTTTACCCATTTTAAAAAGAGAGCAGCATCGTCAGGCGCTGGTGCAGGCAGCTACATCTGGAAATCCTAAGTTTTTCCTCGGGACGGATAGTGCGCCTCATACGCGCGATCGCAAAGAAACCTCCTGTGGCTGTGCCGGATGCTTTTCGGCGCTACATGCCATGGCACTATACGCAGAAGTCTTTGAACAGGCCAATGCTCTAGACAAGCTCGAAGCGTTTTCCAGCTTTTACGGCCCAGATTTTTATCAGCTCCCGCGAAATACAGAGCAGATTACCCTCATCAAAACAAGCTGGCAAATTCCCGATGAGGTGCCTTTTGTTGAATCGGGGCTGGTCCCACTAGGCGCTGGCAGTCAGTTGACATGGCAGATGACGTAAAATCTCACAGCCCTCAGGCAGCTGAGGAAGAGCCGACCTACTGGCCTTTGTTTATCCGCCTTTTAGTCATAGCGCGGTACTCAGATCTGGTTTTGGGTATCTCTACCTGATTGTTGTTTTTATCGGTTCGCGGATTATCGGTTCGCGGATTATCGGTTCGCGAATTATCGGTCCGCTCAGCAGCTGTGCCTTTTTCTTTAGTCGTTGCATCAGCTGCAAATTTTGCATAGCGATCCGGTCTAATGCGAGAGCCAAATCGATTGGCATAGACCTGGGTGAACTCTGCGCCAAATAGCAAAATTTGCGCTGAGTAGTAAATCCATAGCAGCAACACCACAAAAGAGCCCGCTGCGCCATAGGCTGAGGCAACGCTGCTATTGCCCAAATACAGCCCAATCAAAGACTTACCAATGGTAAAGAGCAGCGACGTAATGGCAGCCCCCACCCAGACGTCGCTCCAGCTGACTTTGACATCGGGGAGAACCTTGTAAATCAGGGCAAACAACAGAGTAATAATGCCAAAAGAAATTGCCGCGTTTAGCAGCTGCCAGCCAGTATTCCATCCGGCCAATCCATTGCCAAAGAGACTGCTAACGGTAGATAGCCCGGCGCTCAGCATGAGAGAGACCAGCAGCAAAAAGCCAATAACCAGCACCATGCCAAAAGAAAGAATGCGATCGCGCACCAGTTTCCAAATAGCATTTTTCTGACTCTCTATCTTTTTAGGAACAACGTTCCACACCGTATCGAGTGCGTCCTGTAGCTGTACAAACAGCCCGGAGGCACCCACAAACAACAGACCCACGCTGATAACAGTGGCCCATAGACCTTGCTCTTCTTGGGCTTTGCTTGTAAGCATTTCTTGAACCAGTCCAGCGGCATTTTCGCCGAGCAAGCCCTGCATTTGTTCAAGAATCCGCGTTTGCACAGTGCTTTGTTCAAATAAAAAACTGGCCACTGCAATGACGATAACCAGTATGGGCGCAAGGGAAAAAGTGGTGTAATAGGCCAGGGCCGCCGCTAGACGAGAGACTTTATCTTTTTGCCATTCGGCAATGGTTTGCTTTAGCAGTGAATAAAAAATAGAAAAGGACATGGGTTCATTGTTAATAAAAAAAAGGCAATCCAGGCGGATTGCCAATAATGCTGTATTCGAAAACTTAGAAGAGCCCGCAAAAAGCCAGCTGAAGAGTCAGTAAAGGCAGTTAGCTAATCAATCCGGCTCGCAGGGCGCGGACAGCTGCCTGGGTGCGATCGCTTGCCCCAAGCTTGTTCAAAATATTGCGCACATGGGTCTTCACCGTGCCGACAGTCACAAACAGCTGCTCGGCAATTTGCGCATTGCTACAGCCAGAGACGATGCATTCCAAAATCTCCAGCTCACGTGCCGTCAGCGGATAAGATTCGATGATTTGCTCATACTCAGGATCCACAGCGCGAATCTCGACTGTTTTGGTATTAAATCCGCTGCTGACAGCGACCGCAGGCTTCACCTGTGAAAGCACCAGACTCGCAATCGATGGGTCAATCCACGAGTTGCCTGTGCTGGTCTCCTTAATAGCGGTAACCAAATCTTCGGTGTCGATCTCTTTTGTACAGTAAGAATCTGCGCCAGCAGCAAAAGCAGCCATCACGGCCTTTTCACTATCGTGCATAGTCAGCATTAAGATGCGTGTCTTCAGCTCGGGGTTCTTCTGCTTGAGACGCTGAATCATTTCGATGCCATCAATATCTGGTAGGCCAACGTCAACGACCGCCACATCAGGTCGCATCTCTTCGATCAGTGAGAGACCTCGCTCACCATTGGAGGCTTCACCAACAAACATGAGTCCGGCTTGACGAAATGCCGCCCGCAGCCCCATGCGGGTCAGGTCATGATCTTCCACCAGTGCAACGCTAATCTCGTTATCCATCGTCAAAATGCCTAGGCTTGTACTTTTGGGTGTAAGTAAAGGGTATATAGTTAAGCTGGTTGATTAAACTGGCTGGGCTTGAGCACAGCATACCGCTCTTTGTAGACTATCTCAGCTCTACACACCTTATTAAAGTCTCAGATACTTGCTACAGGCACATCTATCAGTCGAGTGACTCACGGGTGTTTGATCTCTTTCTAAAGGTATAGCTAACTAAAGGTATGGCTAAGTTGGAGGAGGCAGGTTTAAGGAGCCATCCTTAAGAGAAGCACCTTTAGAAAAGCACCTTAAAAAAGAGACCTTTTAGAAAAGAGACCCTTTCGAGAAAGAACTTTTTGAGTAATGGCCGACCTTTCCAAATTTTTTGAGCTGACTTCTGATCTGATGTGTCTGGCAGACGCGCAGGGACGCTGTCAGGCCGTCAATGAAGCCTTTGAAAGAATTTTTGGCTACAGTTCATCAGAGATACGCGATCGCACCTTACAAGACCTGATTCACTCAGAAGATCGCGCCGATTATCAGACACTGCTATCTCAGATCTCACCTGGCGATGCTCACCAAAAAATCACCACCCGCTGCCAGCGAAAAAATGGCGAATGGAGATGGATTGCCTGGTCAATTTCGGCTGAGCCTGACAACAGCCTGGCAGCACCACAGGTTCTGCTGTACTGCGTAGGTCACGATATTACCGATCGCATGGATAACCTAGCGCGCTACAAGCTGCTGGCTGACCATGCTACCGACATCATCTCTCGCCAGACCATATCAGGAGAATATCTCTATGTATCGCCCGCCTGTGCGGATGTACTGGGCTACAGCCCAGAAGAGTTGATCGGCCGTAGTCGCTATGACTTTATACATGCTGACGATGCCACAGTGATTAAAGCTAACCTTGCCAAGGTAGATCAGCAGGCCGACTCTTTTCCTTTAGTGTTTAGGGCCAAGCACAAGCAGGGGTACTACGTTTGGATGGAGGCGGTGCACCGTAAACTTTGCCACTTTGTAGTCGTCAAAGCTATCGCGCTGGTAAAGTTTACGGTGCACCGCCTCCATCCAAACGTAGTACCCCTGCTTGTGCTTGGCCCTAAACACTAAAGGAAAAGAGTCGGCCTGCTGATCTACCTTGGCAAGGTTAGCTTTAATCAC
>JBCBKQ010000273.1:0-7396 GCA_038521595.1 Cyanobacteria bacterium J06627_28
GAATAAGCGACCTGAATAAGCGACCTGGATAAGCGACTTGCAGCTATGACCGTACAAGATCGAAAACATATCGAGCTTACATATCAAGCTTAAATATCAACCTACGGTCAGTGAGTCATCGCTGATAATGCCTCTGTAAGCTTGATATTTAAGCTTGATATGTAAGCTCGATATGTTTTCGATCTTGTACGGTCATAGCTGCAAGTCGCTTATCCAGGTCGCTTATTCAGGTCGCTTATTCAGGTCGCTTATCTACATGGCATTTATAGAATGCTAATGCTTTAGATGCTTTTCTTCGTTTCGATATGGACAGGGCTTTGTTTTGCCTGTGCGAGCTTGGGCTGTCGGCTGCTGCACTGTTTTGATGCTCAACCGCTAAAGAGGATGAGCGATCGCCTCATACTCTCCCTATGGCTTGGGCTTGGGCTTCTAGCGGTGTTGCTTTTGGCCATTGCAAGTGTTGCTCCGCTGACCCCGTGGGTTGGTTTTGGCACGATTGCCCTGGCTGTTTTGCTGTCTCTTTGGCATCGACCAACGAGGGGTGAACTCAACTGCTGGCGGCGACGGCTGTCTGAGCGTAGGCTGCGACAAAATGCTTTGGTCGGCTATCTGTTGTGCTGCGGTGCGATCGCGCTCTTTAGTATACAGCCTGTGACCTGGCTGGATACGGGGCTCTATCACTACGGCTTCGTTCGTTGGCTGGCCGACTATGGCATAACGCCGGGTTTAGCTCTAATTAATTCGCAATTTGGCTTTGTCTCTGCCTGGTTTGCCCTACTCGCCCCATTTAATCCCAGGATGGTGGCAGGCCGCGCTAGCACTGTGATGAACGGTTTTGTGCTATTGCTAACGCTGCTGCAAGTAGTCGTTATGTGGTTACGGCTCTGGCAGTCGCGCCATTACCTGCACTGTCAACCTCAAGACTTTGGTGACCATTTGACGACTGCTGCAGCTGCTCCTGATGTCAATTGGCCTCGCAACCGACCTGTTAATCGGCCCATCAATCGGCCCATCAATCGGCCCATCAATCGGCCCATCAATCGGCCTGATGCTGCTTTCTTTGAAGATGCAGATTTCTCAGCGTGGTTCTTACTGCTTTTTTCTTTAGCCAGCCTATTGCTGCTGACCCAGACGCATTTTTTATCTGCTGTATCTGCATCTGCATCGCCCGATGCCGCACTTGCTCTATTTACCATCACGACGGCCTGGTCAATGCTGGTGGTAGATACCCCCAGTCATAGGTCGAGCCATCGACTGATAGATGCTAGCCTGCTGCCCCTAACGCTCGCGGCGATAGCCATTTCTATAAAGCTCACCGCACTACCGCTATTGGCCATTACGTTTGCCTACTACTGGATAAAAAAGCCCTGCTTTCTGCGCTTCATTGTTGGGAGTCTGTATGCCTTTGTGCTGCTCTGTCCCTTTTTGCTAGCGCAGACCATGACCTCCGGCTGTCCGCTGTATCCGTCAACGGTTGCTTGCTTCAGTCTTCCATGGAAGCAATCAGCCGCCCATGTCAATCGTCTGGCTGAGCAGACCCATGGCTGGGGAAATTGGTTTGGTCAGCCGCCTGTGGGAGCCCATCGTCAGCTCTGGCTGTTACAGCAGTGGATCGGCAGCAACCAATCCAGCAAGCTAATGGCTATTTCGATTCTTTTTTCTGTTGCGGTTGGGCTCTATCTTCTTTTTCGATGGCGGCTATCCTCTCAAAGTGCGGTTTTTTGGCTGGTAGCGCTTTCTTGGCTCGGTAGCGGCTTTATCATGCTCAAAGCTCCCCTTTTTCGATTTGGTATGGGGTTTATGCTGCTGTTGCCTGTCTTGGTCACTGCGGCGCTATGCCGCGATGTTTTTTGGCGCATCATCTTGCGATCGCAAGATGATCTACAAACGGATTTTCCCTCCCAAATATTTCGCTACGTCAAGCCTTTTTATCTCATGGGCCGCTATTGCTTTTCTAGACAGATAGACAAAAATTATCGAGCTATCTGTGCTTTGTTAGTGCTTAGCATTGTTGTAGTATGCGCCTCAACGCCACATTCTTTGAAATATAGTGGTTTTGGCCATGATTTAATGATCCCACCCTCGGTTCCTAGGGTTGAGACGCAAAATCAGCGCCTCAATGAAATTAACTATGTCATTACCCAAAATGATAGAGGGCAATGCTGGTCTGCCGCATTGCCCTGCGTTGATAGTTTAGATGCCTCTGTACAGCTACGAAAACCAGAGATTGGCATTGCCGGCGGTTTTGTCCTTGGTGATTCGTAAAGAGAATTTTGAGCGGCAAAAACTTGCAAGGACTATTTGCAAAAGATTGGCTATCAAAAACTGTATACCAAAGACTATGCCTACAGGCGTACTTCTCAAAAATCATGCCTCAAATATCTGGCATGACCGAATATCTTTTGGCCTAGACCTACAGCACTATTTGTTGAATAAAATCATTCTAAAGACAGAGAAAGTATGAGTCTTTAGAATGCGTTGCGGAGAGTGCTGTAAAAAATAAATATGAAGAGTACGTGAATTGACTGATAGCGTTATCCAGCCTTAATATTTAGCTACTATGCTTTAGTAATAGCGCTAGTTAAAAATACTCACTAGTGCGAAACCCATTCGCCACGCATCCCTTCTTCAGAGCGTCTTCGTCATTTTGCAGTGACTACCCTCTAAGCGCGTCCGTGGAAAGTTGAGGATGTTTCTTATTCCCAATGGGGTATTTCCTGAATTCGTTGTCTATTTAATACTTGTCTCGTTAGTAATCTGTTACGTCTGCGGATTGCTGAGGGTCGCTGGTGGCTAGTACCCAGTCGCTTTGTGTGCGGCTACGCTGCAGTAGCGAATGTTTGTGCCTTTCTGGGCGCAAATGTGGCCTGTAGCCACAAAAATTACAGTTGAAGAGTTCTTTCTATGATTTCATTGCTGAATGAAGAACCGAGGGTAGCTCCAAAAATCTCTATTGTTATTCCAGTTTTTAACGGGGGAGAAGACTTTCGTCGGTGCCTTGAGAGTATTCAACGGTGGGGCGATTATTCTGAGGTGATTGTTGTTGCTGATGGCGACTCTGACGGTAGTTGGCAGCTGGCTGAGTCCTTTGGTTTTACGGTCATTCGATTGCCTGAGTCGAGGGGGCCTGCAAATGCTCGTAATGTTGGTGCAGAGGCTGCTTCGGCAGATACTCTCTTTTTTATCGATGCAGATGTCGAAATTCATCCGACTACATTGTCGCGGGCGCTCTATGCTTTTCGTCGTCGTCCCGATATAGCTGCCTTGATTGGTTCTTACGATGATGCGCCTGGTGCTAGAAATTTTCTCTCTCAGTACAAGAACTTGTTTCATCACTACACCCACCAGGAGGCCAAAGAAGAGGCCTCTACCTTTTGGGGGGCGTGTGGTGCCATACGAAAAGATATATTTCTGGAGATGGGTGGATTTAATGATGGGTACCGTGCCCCCTGTGTTGAAGATATTGAGCTAGGTTATCGGCTACGGCAGGCAGGCTATAAAATTCGGTTGTGCAAATGTGTGCAGGTCAAGCACCTTAAGCATTGGACAGCGTATTCCCTGCTGAGAGCTGAGGTCTTTTACCGGGCACTTCCTTGGATGGCACTTTTGCTGAAAATTCGCAACAGCGATCCGCAGCAGTATCGGTCATTTTCTAGCGATCTAAATTTGAAATGGTCTAGTCGCATTAGCGTGGTACTGGTCTATAGCCTGAGTTTGTCCGTTTTGGTAGCGTTTTGGTGGCTACCAAGTCTGTGGCTGGCTGGCCTGTGTGCTGTTGTGCTCACTGCAATTAACTGGCCGGTGTATCGCTTTTTCCATCGAAAGCGCGGGGCCTTATTCTCGCTGCGCGTACTGCCTTGGCACTGGCTCTACTACTTCTACAGTGGCCTTGCTTTTGTGGTGGGCACCTTGCGTCATCAGATACGACGCTACTGGTTCAGACGCAGCATTAGTGCTGGGAGACCGGCATAGGTCAGCTGTTTTTGATCCCTTTAATTTTTTGGTTCCTTTTTTAAGATATCCGCTCGCTTTTCTCACCTTTAAAAAATTACTTATTTGTAATTGACAGGAAATATTGACCTGTTGATTGGCTTTACGTACCCGAAATTTAAGTATGTTAGGAGATGATCGTATGGGACAGACTGTAGTTATGGGGGCTGGTCCTGCGGGATTGACGGCAGCTTACGAGCTGTCCAAAAACGGAGAGAAATCTGTTGTTTTGGAGCAGGCCGATAAGGTTGGCGGTATCTCTAGAACAGAGACATATAAGGGGTATCGTTTTGACATTGGCGGGCACCGATTTTTTACCAAAGTTGGCGAAGTTCAACAGATTTGGAAGGAGATATTGGGAAATGAGTTTATTCAGGTGCCTAGGCTCTCTCGGATTTACTATCGCGGTAAATTCTTCGACTATCCGCTCTCGATTAAAAGCACGCTATCAAACTTGGGCGTTGTCGATAGCGGGCTGATTATTCTGAGCTACCTAAAGTCTAAGATTGGCAATGCTATTGAGCCTGGGCCAGAAGCCGAGAACTTAGAAGACTGGGTGATTGAGCGGTTTGGCGATCGCTTATATAGGACTTTCTTCAAATCATATACGGAGAAAGTATGGGGTATCCCTTGCAACAAAATTCAAGCAGAATGGGCTGCCCAACGAATTAAGGGCCTCTCTCTGCGCAAAGCAGTAATTAATGCCGTATTTGGTAGTAACGATACGAAAACGCTGATCAAGAAGTTTGACTATCCTATTTATGGTCCTGGCATGATGTGGGAGCGCTGTCAGGAGATTTTAGAAGAGAAAGGGTCGCCAGTACATATGGAGACTAAGGTCACCAAAGTGGAGCACGATGGCAATAGGGTGCTGCGCGTCATTGCTCAAAAAGGTGATGAGATGATGACTTTGACTGGCGACAACTTTGTCTCTAGCATTCCGGTGACGGCCCTAGCGAGATGCCTAGATCCAGCGCCACCTGAAAAAGTGATTAGAGCTGCCAAAGGTCTCAAGTACCGCGACTTTTTGATTGTGCCCTTGGTGATTGATCTCAAAGACATTTTTCCAGACAACTGGATTTATATTCATAGCCCGGAGTTTAGAGTTGGCCGTATTCAGAACTTTAAAAACTGGAGCATGGCGATGGTGCCAGATACTAGCAAAACCTGTGTAGGTATGGAGTACTTTTGCAGTGAGGGCGATGATCTGTGGGAGATGTCAGACGAGGCGCTGATTGAGTTGGCCAGTCAGGAGATTGTTGGGCTAGGTTTGGTACCCACCATAAAGTCTGTAGAAGACGGTACGGTTATCAAGCAAAAGAAAGCCTATCCTGTCTATGACGGGGAGTATCGCAAGCATTTGGATGTGATCCAGCGCTACCTCGAAACGTTTGAAAACCTGCAAACGGTTGGGCGAAACGGCATGCATCGATACAACAATCAGGATCACTCTATGCTGACAGGACTGCTAGCTGCTAAGAACATCTTGGGTGAGAACCATGAGCTATGGAATGTCAATGTGGAGCGCTCTTACCACGAAGACTTTACAAAAGAACAGTGGGCTGAGGTGAAGAAGTTAAAGCCAAGGCAGCCTGTGGGTAGCTATGCGGGCTAAGGACGGTAACTGTGTTGAAAGATTCCTCTGTTTCTGTCTTTGTTTCTGTTATTGTGCCGGTCTATAACGACGCGGCTAGGCTACGGCTGTGTTTACAGGCTCTCGCTGCGCAGACCTATGCCAAACAGTTTTCTCTCGAGACAAACAGAGCAAGTGAGTACAGAGCAAGTGAGTACAGAGAAAGTGAGTACAGAGAAAGTGAGTACGAGGTGATCGTGGTCGATAATGGTTCGGATGCTGCCGAAAATATTGCTGCGCTAACGGCTGAGTTCCCTTTTGTGGTTTATGCCTATGAGGGAGCGCCGGGGGCATATGCTGCTCGTAACCGGGGCCTAGAGATCGCTAAAGGAGAGGTGCTTGCTTTTACGGATGCTGACTGTATTCCAGCGACAGACTGGCTAGAGAAAGGTCTGAGATATTTGCAGCAAGTCCCTAACTGTGGACTGGTCGCGGGGCGTGTGACGCTGTTTTTTCAGGGCGATCGCGCCAACTCCATTGAGCTATACGAGAGCGTTACCGCTTTTCCGCAGCAGCGTTTGCTCACTCAGCAGCGGGGCGCTGCCACTGCCAACGTCTTTACTTTGAGATCTGTAATCAATGCGGTTGGCCCTTTTAATGCCAGGCTAAAATCTCAGGGTGATTTGGAATGGGGACGCCGTGTGTATGAGGCTGGCTACGCGCAGGTGTACGCGCACGACCTGTGTGTGGCTCATCCTGCGCGACATACCTGGGCACAGCTCTATAGGCGAACCAAACGGCTCGCCGGGGGGGCGTTTGGCAGGCTGATGGATGTACAGGATAAGACTTTGCAGGATGCAACCTGGCAAAGTAAGGCGTTGACTCGGCACTGGCAGTTTGTGCGATTGCTTTTAGAAGATTTGCTGCCGCCGGTTAACTTTACGCTGAGTGTGCTGAAAGATTCTCGATTGAAGGGGCTACGGGCAAAGCTAACAGTGCCGCTAGTGCTGGTTTGGGTGCGGTGTATTAGCGCCGTTGAGAAGTTGCGTTTACGATTTGGGGGCGTTCCCTACCGTGGGTAAGGAGTGAGAGGACATAATGCATGATTCAACTCAAGGTCTACCAACTCAAGGTCTGCCAACTCAAGGTCTGTCAACTCAAGGTCTGTCAACTCAGCGCCTAAAAGTAGCTTTCGTGGTTCATGAGTTTCCGGTACTGTCAGAGACTTTTGTAATCAATCAAGCGATTGGTTTGCTAGATCGCGGCTGTGATGTAGATATCTTGACGACTCGTCTGGGTGATGTGGACAAGGTGCATCCAGATGTCGAAAAGTATAATCTTTTGGCGCATACCCACGTGCTGCCATCGGTACCCCAAAACTATGTGAAACGCATTGCAAGAGGCCTTGGCATTGTCGTTCGGCATGGCCGACAGCAGGGCGTGGAAATTATGCGATCGCTCAATCCATTTACACGGGGAATTCGTGCGCTGTCCCTGTGGTCTTTGTGTACGGTGGTTGCGGCTCGCGACTGGGCTTCCTACGACATCATTCACTGCCAGTTTGGCAATTTGGGCTTTTATGGTGAGGTGCTTCGAGATTTTAGCCCGGCTACGAAATTAGTCGTCATGTTTCGCGGCTTTGACATTAGCCAGCAGGTAAAGCGTGAAGGCGATCGCCTCTATCGGTCTCTGTTTTCTCAAGCTGATCTCTTTTTGACAAACTGTGAGTTTTTTCGTCAGCGGCTGTTAGCTATGGGCGCGCCGCCTGAGCGCACGAAAGTGCATTATTCTGGGCTAGACAGTGCCAAATTTCCGCTGGCCCTGCGCCATTAC
>JBCBKQ010000274.1:0-7378 GCA_038521595.1 Cyanobacteria bacterium J06627_28
GGCTCACCATCTTTGGCAAAACCTGGGATCTCCACGTTACCGATGCCCTCAAAGTCAGCCTGGGCGAAAACCTTGCCATGATTCAAGACTCCGTTGAGTTCTTGCGCGCCAAAGGCAGACACGTCATATACGACGCGGAGCACTGGTTTGATGGCTACAAAGCCAACCCTGATTACGCACTCAAAACCCTAAATGCCGCCGTCTTAGGGGGTGCCGACTGGCTAGTCTTATGCGATACCAACGGTGGCACTTTGCCTAAAGAAATTAAAACCATCGTGGGAGAGGTACACCGCTGGCTCAGCGAAAATCACAGCGACCTGCCAAATCCTCCCACCATCGGCATCCACACTCACAACGACAGTGGTACTGCCGTCGCTAGCTCACTGGCCGCCATCGACGCAGGTGCTCGCATGGTTCACGGCACCATCAACGGCTATGGCGAACGCTGCGGTAACGCCGACCTGTGCAGCGTCATTCCAGACCTGCAGCTCAAAATGGATTACAGCTGCTTGCCTCCTAAAGAGCTACAAAACCTCACGGAAGTCAGCCGCTTTGTCAGCGAAATCGTCAACCTTGCCGCTGATGACCACGCCCCTTTCGTTGGCCGCTCCGCCTTCGCCCACAAAGGTGGCATCCACATTAGCGCCGTAGAGCGCAACCCCAAAACCTACGAGCACATTGAGCCCAAACAAGTGGGCAATCAACGTCATATCGTCGTCTCTAGTTCGTCTGGAGCCAGCACTGTTTTATCAAAGGCAAAACGCTACAACATCAAACTGACCAAAGAAGACCCCGCCACTCGGCGCATCATTAACCGAGTCAAGGAACTCGAAGGCATTGGCTATCAGTTCGAGGCAGCCGAAGCTAGCTTTGAATTACTCATGCGCACAGAGTTGGGTCTACATCAGCCGCTGTTTCAGCTGCGCGGCTTTGAAGTCAACTACAACGTCATCCAGTCAGACGTACAATGCAACATCGGCGCACGCGCCATGATCAAAGCCAACGTCTCTGGGCAAGAAGTCTTAGAAGTGGCTGAAGGTATGGGCCCAGTCGCCGCCCTAGACAAAGCGCTCAGGAAAGCACTCGTCCGCTCTTTTCCAGTCGTTGAGTCCTTTGTCCTTACTGACTACAAAGTCCGAATTCTCAACAGCGAAGCAGGCACCGCCGCAAAGGTCAGAGTCCTCGTCGAATCCAGCAACGGCGAACACCGATGGACAACTATCGGCGTCTCAGTCAATATTTTGGAAGCATCCTATCAGGCAGTAGCCGCAGGCATTGAATACGGACTGTATAAATCCGCTGCTGCAAAACAGGAAACTGAAGTCGCACTGTAAAGTCGCGCTGTAGAGCAGGCATGTACTGTAAGTCGAGCGTTAAGCCTTCGGCAATGACTTCAACCTGCGCTCAGCCTGCCGAATAAAGTGCTGATTTTTCCGATACTGAAACGGCACAAACCCTTTGACTTTAATAATCAGCGTCTCTAGCGCATCGCGAGCAGCGATAGTATCTGACTGCTTAGCGTACACCTCAGCCAAAATTAGATAGGCCTCAGGGCTGCTCCAGCTTTTCACGTGGGTCTTTAGGTGATCTGCTGCCGCCTCAGTGTCTTCAGTTTGATATAGCAGCTCACCATAGGCCAAAGACGCATCCCCATAGGAAAATTCAGGATTGACCTTTAGCAAGGTGGCCAGATAATCTTTGGCCTCAGAATATTTTTTGAGTTCTCTAGCCGCTTGAGCTGCGCCCCATAGCGCTTTTGTGTTTTCGGGTTCCTGTGCGATCGCCTGCAAATACGCCTCATAGGCCTTCTCCGTCTGCCGCTGGTCAAACAGCAAATTACCCAAGGTAATAAACTGCGTCGGCTTACCAATATTCTTCGCATCGGCTTCTGCTTGCCATAGGCGATCGCGATCGCGCCGACTCACAAAGCCAAAATTGCCACCCACCTTACGCACAAACTGCGGATGCGCAGGCAGCCACTGCGTCACAAAATATAGCGCCGCCCCAATCACATTTAAGAAAATCAGCAGCCAAATCCACTGCTGCCCTTCCTTTCCAGACTTGATGCACTCGTACAGCATCCACAGCCAAAACGCACTGCCCAGCAGCCAAATAATGCTAAAAGAGCCGAAAAACATAGACGGCATCTGACATCCCTACCCTTAACACCAACAGCATTCCCTAGTCTAACTTTCCCGCAGAGCAATGAGCAGTACCCGGGGCAGTACCCGGAGCAGTACCCGCATAGGGAGAATCCCAACAGCACAGAACCAAAGCAAACAGGCAAAGCCAACATAAAAAAAGAGAGCTAACACTAGCCCTCTTCCTTTCAACTATTCAAATTAACCATTCACAATCTGAATACGAAGCCCACAAACAAAAATTAATCCAAGTAACCCATCAAAACCGTAGGATCTTCGTCAATATCGTTGCTGGCAATAGGGCGATGACCCGGCAATGTATCCGTATCCGAAATCACCAGATTGCTCACAGCAACGGGGCGATGACCCGGCAGCGTGTCGGTAGAAGAAATCTCAAAAGAATCAGCCATCACCGGCCGAATACCTGCCGAAGACAAAGAGTCCACCACTTCAACCTCGCTCAGCGCAATAGGCCGGTGGTTAGGCAAAGAGTCAGACTCAACTACGCGCGTGTGATCAGCTAGCTCCACGATGTCGCTTTTGGACGCCTTGACTAGGCCACCCTTACTGCTGCTGCTAGTCGAAGACTCGCTCTTAGCCGAAGAAGAAGCCGTTGCCTTCTTACGCGTGCGGCTAGTGGAGGCACTTTTACTCGTACCGTTCTCGTTGGTGGTGCTCATGGGGTTGACCTTACTTGCGATTACCGAAACCCTGCTGAGCCCGTGCCCTGTACGGCGCTCTAACGCAGGCAAACCTTGCTAAAAAATTCTAGGCGCTTATTACTAAGCTTAAGAAAATATTATAGGTGAAAACATGACTGATTCAGTTTACGAAAGGTAATCACACCTATAAGAGAACCGTTTTTCTGTGCCCAGCATCACATTACAAACGCTATAATGTAGACTCGACTTACTCAGACGCAGGAGCAATCCTAGCTGGGTAATGCGCACGGGGCTGAAACGGTTTCGACGTATTAACGAAAGTCGCGTTGTGATTCAGGTCAAGAGTGAGCCCACTCTTGTAAATAAAGGCTCAAACTTAAAGATACATGCAAACAACATCGTACCTTTTGCTCGTAAGCGCGCTCTTGTAGCTGCTGCCTAAAAACCTCTTACAGGTTCGAGCGTCTGAGCTGTGACCCCGTTAAGCAGTAAGGACTAAACCCCCAACGGGTGCTCTGGCAAACTTCCTTCGATGGGTGCGCCAGCTAAGACTTTCACCGAAGCATCCTGTTTCCGGGACAATGGAAAACTCCCGCCTTGAGGGTTAGATAGGCTATACCTGTGAACGAGCGATGCGTGATTACTTAAGGCGGACACGGGTTCGACTCCCGTCAGCTCCATCGACGCTCCATTGACTACAAAAAAAGAAGGGCGAGCATCTTTTCGATGCTCGCCCTTCTTTTTTTGTATGTGTTTTTGGGGTATGTGTTTTTGGGGTATATGAAGCGGATCAACTATGGCAAAGCGCGGAAAGCTGCATCTATCGCAGCGTGCTGATAGCCACCGTGGCCAGTAGCGCACTCACAATGTAAAAAACGCCAACGACCTGCAGCTCAGACCAACCAGACAGTTCAAAGTGGTGATGCAAAGGGGCCATCTTAAAGAGTCGCTTTCCTTTGCCGTCTGGGCCCTTTGTCGCTTTGTAGTAGCCCACCTGAAGAATGACAGAAAGGGTCTCAGCAAAAAATAGCAGCGTGACCACCAACAGGCCAAACAGGTTGCCGCTTAAGATGCCAACAGCGGCCAAGGCACCGCCTAGGGCAAGCGAACCTGTATCGCCCATAAAGACTTTTGCAGGGTTGCGATTGTGCGCAAGAAAACCAAGGCAGCCACCGCTCAGGGCAGCGCAGAAGACCATCAGGTCTGGGTGAGTAGGCGCCACGAGAACGGCTAGGCCAAAAAGTGCGATCGCACCGGCTCCACCCATCAAGCCATCAACACCATCCGTCAAATTTGTCGCATTGCTTTCAGCTACCAGCACAAAGCCAGCCAACGGCCAAAACAAAAAGCCCAGGGGCAGCGTGAGCCCCAAAGGCAGCGCTACAGACGTCAGCTCTGTAGATTGTGTCGCCAGTGCCCAAGCACAAAAAGCAGCGGCAAATCCAATCTGAAGCATCAGCTTCATCTTGGGAGAAATTCCTTTATTAGAACGGCGGCGCATCACCTGCCAGTCGTCTAGCCAGCCAATCGCACCGTAGGAGAGGGTCATCAGCGTAACGGCAATCGCCGCAGGCTGAAAACCTGTCCAAAGGAGCGAAACCAACAGGGCAGCCGGAATAAAGAAAATGCCGCCCATCGTCGGCGTCCCTGCTTTTTTCAGGTGAGCCTTTGGGCCGTCTTCTCTAATGTATTGCGACGCCTTTAGCTGACGCAGTATCGGCAGCCCGACATAACCTGACAACGCCGACAACACAGCACCCGCCACCAACGGGCCAGCCAGCTGCTCACTAAAGCCAAACTCACGGCCAGCGGCTATGTCTAGCCCAAAAGCTGCAGCTAGAAGCACAGCTGCCAAAATGATGGATAGCCTAACCCCTGATAACCCTACAGACTTAGTCGAAAACCTTGCATCCACAGTATCAATCCTTCACTTACCACACACCTTTCCCAAATTCCACTGAAACTTCACGTTACCCAAACAATTTATTTTGAAGTAGGCATGAAGCCAGTCGCAATAGGCCATTCAGAACGTTCGTAGAACTTACCAAATGGCCCCTCAGCGGTTTTCGCACTGAGGTTTTCGCACTTCAGATGCAGCAGATTACAAGACCACCACAAAAATAAAGAACATCTTCTCTACGTGTAAACACGCAGAAGCAATATAAACAAAACCTACAACGCCACTGCTCAGTTTTGCTCAAACATCAGCATTTTTTCTAATGCTGAGCAAAACCGCAAACAACGTCTGATTTAAGGACCAATGGACAAAGCCCAATAAAACCCAATGACTCACTAAGACAATGACTCACTAAGACAATGACTTACTCAGGTTAGGAAACAGACTAAACGCTATTTAGTCCCGATTCAAACAACTTTCTTAACCTTTTAAGAAAGATCCATTAGTCGTCATCCAACGACATTTCATCGTCTTCCGTATCGTCGTCATCGCTCTTGTCTTCTGTGCCCATCAGGTCAGCCAGCTCTTCTGGCTCGGGCTCATCGCCGATACTGTCGATGGGTTCACGGGGAATCAATCGGCCAGTGCCTTCTAACCAGTTAAGAATGGAAGAATCTCGCTGCAGTGGAATCACATCAGCAGGATTTTGACGGGGGATTTGACGGACAGAGCGGTTGTATTCGGTGGTCATAGAGCTAGTTCACTCAAACGGGCTGACATAATGACAGATAATATCTAGAGCTGCAAGATTGGTGAGTGAGGTCTGTAAGTAAATACAAACACACCTATAGCTTTCCGTACTTTTTTTGACGACTGTGTCAAAAAGTACACAAAAAGCGCACAGATTGATTTAGTACTCAAACAAAACCTGCAGAAGAAACCCTACATGTATTCCTCCCGAGATGGGGAAAAAACACCTATTCGTATCAGCCTTTTGTTAAAGGTTTCATTACATTACCATCGCATTAATTACATTGAATAGTAGATAGTGTCAATCTCTGGCTTATATTTCTTATGAAAGTTCCGGCTTAAAAAGTTTGGATAACAGCTGAGCCAAACCATCTGATAAGCCAAAATCATCTAGCTAAAACTTGAAGGGTGTCCTCACAGCGCAACTATGCTGAATAAGACTGATCTGAGAAACGCGATCGCATCTAAAAACCGAGGCCTTGCCGCGACCGATACCGACCGTCAGGTAATTGCAAGCACCATCGCCCGAGTCGAAGATCTCAATCCCACACCCGATCCACTATCCGCCACAGAGCTATTGGCCGGGGACTGGCGACTGCTCTACACCACTAGCCAAGAGCTGCTGAACATTGACCGCATTCCCCTAGCCTCCCTCGGCAACATTTACCAGTGCATTCGCCCCGAGACCAGCCGCATTTACAATATTGCCGAAGTCAACGCGCTTACGCCCTTTGAAGGGCTTGTATCTGTCGTGGCCAGCTTTACACCTGCCGACGTAGAGCCCGTTGGCAGTGCCGATAAAACCACGTCCGCCAATGGTGTTGCTGTTGCGGTGCCTTCTACCCGCAGAGTCAACGTGCAGTTTGAACGCGGCATTTTTGGCCTGCAGCGCATTCTCGGCTACGACTCACCCGCGCAATACATCCAAAAGCTAGAAGCCACTCCAAAACTCATGCCACTGCAGGGCATCGACTTTGCCATCAATACCGATCGCCCCCCGGGCTGGCTCGAAGTTACCTATCTAGATGCAGATCTGCGCATTGGCCGAGGGAACCAAGGCAGCCTATTCGTCCTCACCAAAGATCCCGCCTAGATGATCCGCATTAGCTGGCTGCGTTAAAGCTCGTGAACCATCTGCCATCAAACAGTCATCTGTCGGCAATTACTATCGGCAATTACAACGTGCTTCCTCTAAACCAAAATCATCTCACTCTCCTCGAAAGCTGTCCGCGTAAGTATGAGCACGTTGTTTTTAACTCGCTCTATGCGCCTGCTAGCTACGAGCAGCATCTAAAAACGCAGTGGGGCAGTCAGTTTCACCTGTTGATGCAGCAGCAGGCGTTAGATTTGCCTGTGGATGCGATCGCATCTGCAAACACAGACATGCAGGCCAGCCTTGCCGCCCTCGAAAAGGCCGCCCCCGACGTCTTTAAATATCTACCCGTCTCTCAAGCTCAACCAATAGATAGCTCGCCCGATCAAGAGCGATCCCAAAGCCCTGACGCCAACGAGTTTAGCCAAAGTGAACACAAGCGCACCCTGGCTTTTAATGGCTACTTGCTCACCGTTATCTATGACCTAGTGGTCCTCGAACCAGGCCAAACCGGCCACATCTTTGATTGGAAAACCTACCAAAAGCCGCCAGAAGAAACACGGCTCGCCAACGATTGGCAGACCAGGCTCTATCAATACGTACTGTGCGAAACCACCGGGCTAGAGCCAGAGCAGATTGCGATGACTTACTGGTTTGTGCGCGTCGATGAGGCGCAGCAGCAAGCGCCTAGCTTTTATCGGTTTAATTATTCTCTGGCGGCCCATGACAAAACGAGGCAAGACCTGCAGCGTCTGAGCGATAGATTGACTGAGATGCGATCGCACAACCATTTCCCAAAGGTCGATATCGCTAAAGGTCTATGCGACTACTGCAC
>JBCBKQ010000275.1:0-7302 GCA_038521595.1 Cyanobacteria bacterium J06627_28
GATCTGTTGTTTGGTTTTGCCTGTCATCTATTTATCACAACAGATCAGCGTTCCACGTTTCAAGCTTTTCTGTTAGGCCTTCGACTTCTCCAAGATGAATGATGCGTGTAAGGTCGTCTGCTTGGAGTGTGTGCTGACGGTGAAATTCGATCCCATAAGCATCAGATAGCGTAAGCATAAGCGTCATGCCAGCTCTAGACTGGTGGTTGATTGGGCAAGTGATTATTGAGAGGAGTGATTTGGCGATCGCACTAAAAAGTCTCTCTATTACAAGAGGTCTTCTACTAGGCTTCGCTGCATTGAGTCATTCCCTTGGTAAAACTAGGAAAATGAAAGTGAACAGTAAAAAGGTTGGAAATTAAAACGTGGAAACCTGATATCTGACTATGTTGCCTGAGACGCTTTCTAGAGAGTATCTATTGAAAAATCCAGAAAGCGCTGTGTGCATCAATCCAAAAGCAGGGTTTATCACAGCAAATGTAAAAACTGACTATATGGAGCGTGTCGCTCAAAGTCTGCAATCTCTTTTACGAGCCTCTTAGCCTCAGCTCATGATTGGAGCTTTTTCGTGAAGACGCTGATGATCCTTTTTGGCCGATGATCTCTTTGACTGAGCTATTAGAGCAATAACTCAACTAAAGCGTAAACAGAAATTAGCCAATAACCCAGCTAACTTAGGCGAACATTAGATGACTTATTTAATATTCACCTCTATTTATGTTTTACAGGCTTGCAAACCGTATTGCAAGCTACAGAATGAAACAATTGGCTATGTATTTGCGGCTTTCATGACATCTCGTCAAGCAGCGTTTCGCTGTCTTAGCCTTCTTTGCTTGCTTTATCTGCATTTCAGCGATTTTACGCAAAGGCTGACTTATCCGAAGAAAGGAGTCTGCTGTCATCGCTTCTAGATATTGCTAGGCTGACGGTAGCCAAGCTGCAATCAATGAGGGGCAAGAGAACAATGTGTGGACGCTATACCCAAACGCACTCTGGTAAGGCGATCGCATCAGCCTTTTCTTTAGACAGCTCTCAGAACGGTGTACCCTCGCCGCCGCCTCGCTACAACATTGCACCGACACAGCCCGTGTCTGCGATCGCCCAGTCCTCTGCACGGCCTTCTGCTCAGTCCTCTGGCCAACGCGAATATCGTATTTTTCAGTGGGGGCTGATTCCCGCCTGGGCAAAGGATCCCAGCATCGGTAGTCGTATGATCAACGCCCGTGCTGAAACCGTTGCTGAGAAGCCCTCTTTTCGCACAGCGTTTAAGCGGCGGCGCTGCCTGATTGTGGCGGATGGCTTCTATGAGTGGAAAAAGTCAGACCAGAAAAATCCAGACCAGAAAAGGGCAGACCAACGCTCCGCTGAGAAAACGAAACTTAAGAAGCAGCCCTACTATATTCAAATGGCCGATAAAGCGCTCTTTGGGATGGCGGGGATCTGGGAGAGCTGGGAAAGCGGCGACGGTAGCTATGTAGAAAGCTGCACCATTCTGACGACCGATCCCAATGCGTTGATGCAGCCTATTCACAATCGAATGCCGGTGATTATCCATCCGTCAGATTATGACCTATGGCTTGATCCCACAGTGCAGAAGGCTGAGACTGTGCAGCATTTACTGCGCTCGTTTGAGGCGGATGCTATGCAAGCCTATCCGGTCAGCCGGGCGGTGAATAGTCCGCGTAATGAGTCTGCGGATTGTGTTGAGCCTATTGATCTTTGAGCCTATTGATCCCCGATGGTGTTGCTGAATAGAGTAGCTTACTTGTCGAGCACGGCGAAATGGCGATTTCTGAGCATGGTCAGTGTGCCGTTTTCATGGAAAGAGAAGATGAGCGATCGCATTCGTTCTTCTAGTTCAAACCCCTCTGGCAGCAAGCAAGAGTAACCCAGCCCTTCAGAAATTTGCTGGCCCAGGCTCCATTTCATAGGATAGGCATTAAGAATGTAAGCCGCGACAGGTGCTTCGACCACCAGTACGTCGCAGGCATTGGCTAGGCGAGCCTGCTCCAGCAGATCGCTGTAGGTGCTGAGTCCGTTGGCATCTGTGCAGCCAACATCACAGCGCAGGGCTTGGTACGCTTTTGTGCCGGTCACCGCACCTACGTGATAAGTGCCGCCTTCTCTTAGGTCTTCTCTGTTGAGATATTCGGAGCGGAAAAAGGCATTTCTAAACGTGAGCCATAGCTGCTGCACGAGGCCCACGTAGAGCAAGGGTGCAAAGGCAATCATCGGGGCGGCCAACAATCTGCCAATGGCGGTAGCGGGTGATAAATCGCCGTAGCCAACGGTGGAGATGGTAACAACGGCATACCAGGCTGCGGTCAAAAAGGGATTGGCCGAGGCCGATTCAAAACTGCTGTCTGGAATTGTTCTTTCGACTAGGGTGGTTAATAGCGCCGGGATGTAACAAAAGAGCAAGCCCCCAATGAGCAGTGCCCGACTCACCCAAGAATTGAACAAATCTCTAAAGGCCGCTTTGAGCCAGTGACGGGTAGATTTTTTGACTAGGACAACGGTTTGATTTCTTAAGTGGGGAAATAGAATGTCGAGGGTTTGCTCTAGCGCTGCGGTGCCTTGAAGACCCCCAACGGCAACGTCCAGCCCGCCTGGATGCTGTGAGTCGATGCAGATACCCTCAACTAGGGCAGTCTCTTTTTCGATGGCTACAAATTCTAATGACAGGCCAAGGCGTTCTGCCATTTCTACGAGTAGTTCGTATTCAAAGCCGGTGAGCTGGTTACTGTTGCCTGCATCTGGCCAAATGAGCCCTGGTGTCGGTCGATAGCCGATTTTGAGATGTTGTTTGCCCATAGCACTAGGTGATTAGACGTTGAATGTTTGGGGTGCGATCGCAAGCAGATACAGGGGCGTATGACGACTTTCCGTAAATCGTTTGGCTACGGGATCGGTGTTGGATGCCTATTTTTCTAGCTGGTCTAGTTTGTTGTTTACGAAGGTGCGAATGGTTTGGATGAGGTAGAGATCTTCGTAATTTAGGCGGGCGATCGCATGTTTAACATACCCCTGATATCGCTCAGAAAGCCCAACGCGGACCATGAGCGCTTCTAGCGATCCCTTGAGCCGACTATATTGCTCCAGCGGCATGTCTTCTTTACCCAATCGCTGGTCTTCAATCTGTACCTGCGTGTGGGATTCAGACAGCATAAAGCTGTACAGCATCACCGCTTGCGAAAGGTTTAACGAGGGCTGCAAACTCACCTGCGGGATCGTTGTGACCAAGTCGCATAGGTCAACATCTGAATTGCTCAGGCCAGAGCGTTCACTGCCGAAGACGATGCCTACATTGCTGATGCCGGGTTCTTTTTCGCGTAGCGTAGCGGGCAGGTCGCGAATGGAAACGTAGTGATATTTTTCTATGCGATGACGGGCGGTAGAGGCGCAGGCGAGGTCAAGATCTGCGATCGCATCTTCCAGGCTTTTGTACACCGTTGCCTGCTCTAATAAATGAGCCGACCTATGGGCAAACGCTTTGGCAACGCCGCTCAGGTGCTCCGCCTTTGGCCTCACCAGCCGCAAATCTGAGAAGCCCATTGTATTGAGGGCTCTGGCTGCCGCACCGATATTTCCGGACTCTCCGGGCTCTACCAAAATGAATGAAAACCTAATCACAAGCCTATGAGCAGCGCAAAACCAGCTGCGTAAAAGACTTTGTTACCATAGCCGAAACGTCGCCATGTTGCGATCCCCAAAAAACTAACCAGGGAAACTAGCCCAAAAAACTAACCAAAGCGAATAGGAGAAGAGAATGTCAAATAGTCTTGCGCAGCAGACTTGCGTGCCTTGTTCGGGATCTTTGCCACCGGCCACCCCAGAAGAAATCTCTCATCATCATTTGCAAGTGCCCAATTGGCAGGTCATTTCGCTTGAGGGCGTCTCTCAGCTACAGCGCTCATTTGGTTTTGCCAACTTTCAGCAGGCGCTGGACTTTACCAATCGCATTGGCGAGATAGCCGAGGCCTCAGGGCATCATCCAGCGCTGCTAACTGAGTGGGGAAAGGTCACCGTCACTTGGTGGACACATGCGATTGACGGTCTACATCACAATGACTTTGTTATGGCTGCTAAAACTGACAAAGTCGCTAGTGCTTTGACATCACATGGTGGTGCAAAGACATTAGCGACTCCGTCGAAATCTCATGATTAAATTAATTTGCTAGAGGTCTGGCTTTCAGGATTTAGCCTTTATGAGCTAGCTTTTAGGCCCTAGCTCTTGGTGTCCTTACTCAAGCTCTTTTGAACATGCTCTAGCATTTTGAGCTTTTTTGCTTCGTCGCCTTTCGTAGGCTTGGAAAGTCCGAGGGAAATAGTCGCGCTTTGTGCAAGGTGCTGTCTGATTTTTTCTCTGCTAGCCATGTAAAAAAGTGTGTTGTTGAGAATGGACTGTTAATTTAGTTAACAAAAGTATAGCAAGAAAGCTCGGTGCCAGTCGTCATAAGGCGACTGAATCACGTTTGAATCACGTTTGTTTTTTGTGCGTTTAGTCCAGTCTATATACGGCGCTATAGTTTTAGCAGAGCGGTTGATAAGGCACTTTTAAGACGCGATGGGTGATAAGGAGTTGACGGTAGCGGTGGTAGGGGGTGGTGCCGCAGGGTTTTTCGGTGCGATCGCAGCTGCAACCGCAAACCCACAGGCCCGAGTCACCCTCTACGAAGCAGGCCCGCAGCCCCTGGCAAAAGTTCGCATTTCTGGCGGCGGTCGGTGCAACGTTACCCATCACTGCTTTGACCCGGCTCAATTGGTGCAAAGCTATCCTCGAGGGGGAAAGGCTTTGCGAGGTGCCTTTAGTCGATTTCAACCCAAAGATACGGTTGAGTGGTTTACTCAGCGCGGCGTCAAGCTCAAAACCGAAGCCGACGGGCGTATGTTTCCGGTGACGGATGACTCGGGCACGATTGTGAACTGTTTGAGTCGGGCGGCTGAGAAAGCTGGCGTGCAGATTAAAGTGCGATCGCCCATTACCCGAGTCGAAAAAGAGACTGACACATTTGCGCTGACGCTAAAGTTTGGGAGTACTCTCAGGTGCGATCGCCTATTACTCACGAGCGGTAGCAGCCCAATCGGACATAGAATCGCGCAGTCGCTGGGCCACCAGCTAGCCCCACCTGTGCCCTCCTTGTTTACCTTTAATGTTGCAGACAAGCGTCTGCATCAGCTGAGCGGTGTGGCCGTCGATCCGGTGAACGTTCGCTTGAAAATAGAGGGTGCAAGCAAAAAAGAACTCAATCCCTTAGTGCAAACAGGGCCGCTGCTGGTGACCCATTGGGGGCTGAGTGGCCCTGCGGTTTTAAAGCTGTCTGCCTGGGGGGCAAGACTCTTGCATGGGCAAAAGTATAGGGCGAGCCTAATGGTGAACTGGCTACCCTCGTTGAGTCAGGAGCAGGTGAGACGCGAGTTGCAACAGGTGAAAGCAGACAATGGGAAGAAAGCGATCGCAACCTACAGTCCCTATGCCAATATTTCTAAACGGCTGTGGCAGTATTTGCTGAGCCGGATTGAGATCGATTTGTTGCTGACCTGGGCGAATCTCTCAAAAAAGCAGCTCAATCGATTGGTACAAGAACTCACCTGTGGTAGCTATGAGATTGTAGGGAAGGGTGCCTTTAAAGATGAATTTGTCACCTGTGGCGGCGTGCGCCTCAAGGAAGTGAACTTTAAGACCATGGAAAGCCGTCAATGCGCTGGTTTGTACTTGGCAGGAGAAATTTTGGATATTGACGGTATTACCGGCGGCTTCAACTTTCAAAGCGCCTGGACAACCGGCTGGCTAGCCGGACAGGCTATGGGTCAGTGCTAATCAATTAAGCTAGTCAATTAATAAGGCTTTTGCGTAGCTTCCTTTTATGAAACGGTTGTCTCTTTTGGTTTGCGGGTTCCTGCTGGTGGGGCCATCCTCAGCGACGTCTTCAGCGACGATAGCCATTAAGACCACTGGCACGCAGGCTCAGCTTGCTTCAGCACTGCCAGCAGAGAGTCTGCCACAAAAGCCGTCTGCCGAATCGGTTGAATCAAAACAAAACCTCAAGGTGGGCACAAAGGAGATTGTGCCGTTTGTTTTCTTAGACGATGAGGTTCCCTACGGGTACAGCATAGAATTGTGGAACGAAGTCGCTCGCGATCTGAACCTAGCAACAGAATGGGTGCGCTATGACTCTGTTAGTGACATGTTAGAAGGATTAGAAGAGGGTGAGATTGATGTTGCAATCGCAGGTATTTCTATCACCGCTGCCCGAGAGGCCGACAGCATAGATTTCTCCTATCCGTTTTATCGCTCAGGGCTACAGCTGATGGTGCCCTCGGAGCAGTCAAATCGTTTTCAATCTTTTATAAAGGGCTTTCTGAGCTGGAAAATCTGGAAGCCTTTTCTATTGGTAATGGCCACCAGTGCAGGGGTTGGCGTTTTAATTTGGGTGCTAGAACACAAGCACAATGAGAGCTTTTCTAGCAATCCGATCAATGGCATTGGCCAAGGCATTTGGTTTTCTATTGTGACCCTAGGCACCTTTGGCTATGGCGATGTTACGCCGAATAAACTGCCTGCTAGAATTGTTGCTTGTCTGTGGATGGGGGCTAGCTTCTTTATTGTGGCAGACTTTATTGCCTCGCTTACCGTTGGGCAATTGGCAGAGAGCAAGATTTCTTTTGACGATCTGCGGGGTGAATCGGTTGGCGTAGTGGATGATACGACGGCTGAAATTTATGTGCGATCGCAGCCTGTGGTTGCCACCGAATTTGACACCTTTAACAGTGCGATCGCCGCTCTAGAAGCTGGTGACATTGAAGCGGTGGTTCACGACTACCCTACTCTCAAATACATTGCTAACCGCGAGCCACAAACCTTTCAGTTGGCGGGCGATCGCCTCACTCAAGAAGACTACGGCATCGCCTTTCGCGAAAACAACCCATTTACAGAAATCGTCAGCCGTGAAATCTTGAGTTTGCAAGAGAAAGGGTCATTGCAGCGCCTGCGAGAAAAATGGTTTGGAGAAGATCAAGATGCTCTGTAATAGGCCTATTGTGATGCAGCTGTTTAACAGCTTTCTCGACAAGTTGCAGAGATGAAACAGTTCAAACAAGACTTAGAAGACTACCGAGATAGCTGGGCCTCATCCTCACTTCATACACAGCCTGGAGATATTTTCCCCCTTAACTAACACCCTTACGAAAGAGACTTTATTTGAAAAGTGCGATCATGTTAGGAATTGCTACATTGCCATCTCACCCTTTGAGAAACTTTTAAGTGATCAATACATCTAGAAATAGGCCTTTATAATAAAC
>JBCBKQ010000276.1:0-7273 GCA_038521595.1 Cyanobacteria bacterium J06627_28
GAAATTGGAGTGTTGCAACCGATTGAAAAGATTGGAAAACTATGCCGCAGTCGCAATATTCTCTTTCATACAGACGCGGCTCAAGCCCTCGGCAAAATTCCGTTAAATGTAGAAAGCATGGGCATTGACCTGCTCTCCATGACGGCCCATAAGCTCTACGGACCCAAAGGTATTGGTGCACTCTACGTTCGTAGAAAAAACCCTCGCGTGCAGGTCTCTGCGCAGCTACACGGCGGCCGGCAGGAAAAGGGCATTCGTTCGGGCACGCTGTATACGCCGCAGATTGTAGGGTTTGGTGAGGCTGCGAGGCTTGCTCTAGAAGAAATGGAAGAGGAGACGGAGCGGATAGGAGGATTGCGCGATCGCCTATGGCAGCAACTTTCAAAACTACCGGGCGTGCATCTCAACGGACACCTCACTCAGCGACTGCCAAATAATTTGAACGTCAGTATTGAAGGAGTTGATGGGAATGCGCTGTTGTCTGGGTTGAGAAGTGCGATCGCGCTTTCATCCGGCTCTGCCTGTAGCACCGACAAAACATCTCCCTCACATGTCATCAAGGCATTAGATCGCAGCGACGAGCTGGCCAAAGCAACCCTAAGATTTGGGCTCGGCAGACATACGAAAGCAACGGACATTGAGCGAACGGCCAGCACAGTGACCAAACAAGTCAACGCACTTCGCAGCGCGACAGTGTCAAGATAGAAACAAGTGTCAAGATAGAGTCAAGCATCAGGATAGGGTCGCAAGCACTATATTTCTGTCAATACAAACGGTAAGGGAAATAGAGCATGACAGCATCTTTGATAAATTTGCCAACCCAGCTACCCACAGACGAGCAGCGTCTACGCTTGGAAGGCGTTACCTGGCAGCAATATGACGCCCTCGTCAGCCTGTTTATGGATCAATTTCCAGCTTTGCGTATGACCTATTTAGAGGGCGTACTTGAACTAATGTCCACCTCTCCCGAGCACGAACGGCTCAAGACAATCATCGCTCGACTCATCGAGGCTTTCGCGGAAGAAGCCAACCTTAATCTGAACGGTTACGGATCGGCAACCTTCCGAAAAGAGGCCGCTGAGAGAGGATTAGAACCTGATGAATGTTACGTATTGGGTGAGCTAGATGAAACACCCGATATTGCCATCGAAATTGTATTGACCAGCGGCAGCATTGAGAAATTGGCTGTCTACCAAGGCCTAAACGTGCAGGAAGTCTGGTTTTGGGAAAATCAAAGCTTTCGCGTCTACAGCCTAATCGATGCAGAAACAGGCTATACAGCTGTAGAAGGCAGTCAACTACTCCCCACCATCGATTTTCCTCTGCTTTCTCAATTTGTAGATAATCAAAATCAAACCCAAGCCGTTCGCGCTTTTCGCCAAGCCCTCAAAAACAAAACAGCGCAGTAGGAAAATTCTCGAATCGGTCAATTCCCTGCGACAATAGGGGCCGACTTTACTACTCGTGCTTTAGTCATGGTTCAAAAGACGCCACTTGATGCCACACCACCAGCCGCAGAGGTCAAAGCTGACAAAACATCACAGCCGATGACTATCTCGGTCAAGCTGATGTATTTGGGCATCGTCATCACGACAATATTTGTCTTGATAGCGCTGTTCGCACCGCTCATGCAGAGCTGGGGATGGCTTCAAGATCCGAACATCGCAGACTTTACCGAAGCTCCTCAACTGCCCCCATCTGCCAAGCATTGGTTTGGCACGAGCCTTCAAGGATACGACGTTTTTTCGAGAACGCTGTTTGGTACGCGAGCAGCTTGGCAAGTGGTATTGCTAGCAACGGCAATGAGCGTGGTCATTGGAGTGCCGCTAGGAATGGTCAGTGGCTATCTAGGTGGCAAGATCGACCGGGCGCTGCTGTTCTTTATGGATACGATTTACACCCTGCCTGGGCTGCTGCTATCTGTGACCTTGGTATTCATCATTGGCCGAGGCGTGCTAAATGCAGCGGTGGCGCTTTCTATTGCATACATACCGCAGTATTACCGGGTGGTACGCAACCACACAGTAAGTGTAAAAACAGAGCTATTTATTGAAGCGGCGCAGTCGATGGGCGCATCTACCTGGGCGGTGCTGTCCCGCTATCTATTTTTGAATGTGGTGCAGAGTGTGCCGGTACTCTTTACGCTTAATGCGGCTGATGCGGTTTTGATTTTGGGTGGACTGGGCTTCTTGGGGTTGGGACTGCCAGAAGATGTTCCTGAATGGGGCGCCTCCTTGAGATACGCCTTGGAGGCTCTGCCAACGGGCATTTGGTGGACGGCGCTCTTTCCAGGACTGGCGATTACGCTGATGGTGACGGGATTGTCGCTCATTGGTGAAGGACTGAACGAATTCATCAATCCCTTGCTACGACGTGAGAATTGGGACTAAAGCTTAGTGCAAATTGCTATAGGTCAAGTAGCGTAGTCACTTTTACATAACCCTGAGCACATCTTGAAAATTTACGTACCGCATATTGTATTGGGGCGTATTTTTATAAGCGACTGAGTGGACCTGCGTAGAGCTATGAGAAACAACAGAGTTTGCTCGTAACTCTCTACATCATACTTACGCAAATGAGGGAGACTATATTCTCAGTATTTCTCTCATATTAATTATAAATACGCAGAAAAGAAGCGCCTGTAGGGCTTGATATGACTAGTGTTTGTAAAGCTCACACAAAACATCGGATGATCTCTAGTCAATGTTGTATTAGTTACCAGTGATTTCGGGTTCTCTCGAAATACGGGCCTAACAGTTAAGAATGCTATAGATTGTGTCATGAAAAAAGTATTGTTGTTTTTATTAATGAGTTCAACAGTTTGGCTAGGTGCCAGCTGGCTAAAAACTGCCAAAGCCAATACGGCGCATGAAACAACAACTTGTCCTGATATTGCTGGGGCGACGCCATACGATGTGATTGTCTTTGGCGATGAAGTCCCTGGCGTTATGACGGCCTTGCAAGTATCGAGAGAGTTGCGATCGCACAACCACAGCAACCGAGTCGCTCTCATTACAGAAAGCAATACTGACAACGGCATCGGCGGTCACCTGGTTCGCGGTGGGCTATCGTATTTGGATCGCAATCAGGTACCGGCCAATTTGCAGGCGCGATATGGCACCTTTGGCACGCCCAATCAGCTCTATCAAGAGTTTCTGAGAATGGGCCGAGTGTATACCATCGCGCTCCACACAGACGCCGTAACGCAAAACTTTTCTACCCAGCTAAACAGAGCAGGCGTCACCGTTGTTGATAATTCTGAGCTGACGGAAGTCCACAGCACAGGCAGCAGGCTTTGCGCACTGACTGCCGGTGGCCAGACCTACAGCGCCGAGCAGTTCATCGACGCCACCCAGAGCGGAGAACTCGCCGCCGCCAGCGGCATCGAAATGATGCAGGGGCTAGAAGCCTTGGGCTTTCCAGATAGCTCTCTGAGTATGGGCCTAGTGCTTGATGTCCATGGCATGAGCATTGAACGATTTAAGGCCATAGAAGCAGAACTGACTGAGCGCTTTCTCAATCCGGCGGATGCCCAAGCGCAATACTGGCTATCGGTTGCCAGCGGAGGAGACGAATCACAGCAGGCAGACATGCTGCGATCACTCACTGATTACCACGGTCAGCCAAAGCTATTACACCAGGCCACAGCCGACTCTGCAGATGTGCGATCGCTCGCCTTTAGCATCGCCATCCATGGCCAGCTCGGCTACAGCTACGACCTCAATGCCAACGGCTTTTTGTTTGATCGTGCAAATATCGCTGTCTTACCAGATCGGTTAAGCTTCAATGCGCTGCTGTTCCATGCCGATGCAGCCACCGCGCAAAGGCTCAGCCGAGAAGGCGCAAGGCCAACGCCAGAGATGCGAAACATCGCCACAAACATTGCAGAGTTGTTTGCAAACTATGGCGCAACTCACGTAGAGATTATGGATGAACTCTACATTCGCAATACGGGGCAAATCGCCAATCCTGTGGATGAACTCTCCGCTACCTTGATGGCTGCTGGTGGCTTACCAGAGGCAGAAGCGCTAGGAACCTTTGGCTATCACCTAGACGATCGGGGCGGCATAGAAGGACTAGACGACGAAGTCAACGACTCTGTTTTTCGACTGTATAACCTTGACCAAAAGCCTGTTTTTAACTATGGCTTTCGCCATACGCTCCCTCAAGAAGTTGAAAATTTAGCCGTGCTGGGGCCTGCCTCTGGCTTTGGTGGACTCGGCGCTACCGCAGGCAGAATTGTGGAATTTAATGTGGGTGTGGGTGAAGGATTGGCCATTGCGATCGCCCAGTCCATCAGCCAAGATATCCCCCTGCGCAACATCACCAATGCCGATGTCCGCAGCGCTATGGGCTACACACCAGCCATCTACGGCTATGAAACCGACAGCTTCCAAGCCATCACCTCTCTCGAACAGCGCTTTCGACGCTTTAACTACGAAAACGACTACATTGCCCAAGCAGAGAGCTTCTTTGCAGCGGGCAACTATGCCGAAGCAGACCGCGCCCTCTCGCGAGCCCTCATTCTCAATCCTCAAAATGCAGAAGCACTCTACCTGCGGGGCAACAACCTCTTGCAGATGGAAGCCTTTGACCTAGCCCTTACAAACTACACCGAAGCCGTCCGCATCGATCCAAGCCTAGCCGAGTCCGAAGCCGCCACCTACATTATTCGCGGCGTTGAGCAGGCCGAATCGGGCAACCGCGCCGAAGCACTCGCTCACTTTGAAGAGGCTGTTGCGTTCTATCAGCTAAAGGCACAACAATAGAGGAGATGCCCATGCGGTCACCGCTGATACGATGCCCTCTGACCCATACGCCCTCTATGCCACATATCAAAATCTGCCCGAGGCTCAGCGGTTTCTCGTTCAAATTTTTGCGCTGATGTACGAGCCTGTCAGCAGAGACAGGGTACGTCAGTGCTGGGTCGTCGCAGCAGCGCAGCAAGACAGCTTTGAACGAGTCACACCGCCTCATCCCAATGAAGTCAAGACACTGGTTCGAGACCTCACTGACAGCGGAATTTTGGTCGCACGGCAAAGCGCGGGGACTTACTGCTGCGAGCAGCTAGTGGATTTGGTCGTACGCGATACGGTCAGAACAGGAACGTTTGAGCCAATTGTGGAGGCGATCGCCCAAAAATTTCCCATCAAAGAGCGCTATCCTGGCGGCCCGCCTTTCTTTCGCAACGAAATGCAGTTCATGCGAGAAATTCGCATCGCCCTCTACCGTGAAGACCTCGCGGCCCTCAAACAGCTCTTTAGACAAGCTAGCAGCGTCTATTGGCGTTCCACACTAACCATTGGAGAGACGCTACGAAAAGTACTCAACAATCCCTTTGATATCAACTGGATAGACAGTCTCTCAAACGAATTTCTTGAGTTGGGGCTGACTGCGATTTTAGACCATTCTTTAGAGCGGTGCGAGCCCGCTGATGAAGCGTTTGAGCTGCTAAAAGAATGTTGTAAAAGCGGTCGAGGAGACGCTAGCTTACAGCTGCTGTATGCCGAGCAGCTTTGGGTACGCGGTCAATTGTCAGACGCCACCCAGGTGCTCAGTAGCGTCACCGTGCCGCAGCGGTACGTAGGTAGACAACAGGCGCTACAGGGTGCGATCGCATTCCTCATCGGACAGACCCAAAGCGCACTCTCCCACTTCGGCCAAGGTCTCAAAGCCGCTGGCAAATCACAACAGGCGCAAGCAGACTGGTTTGCGCATCCACCTGCGATTCTCTATTTTTTTGCCCTGCTGGCAGAAGGCAGCGCTGCCTCACTAAAAACAGCTGAAAAGTACGTTTTACTAATTCAGCGATATCCAGATCACTGGCTACACGACAGCGCGCCCGTTCTCTTTGCCGTCTTACAACAACAACAGAATAAATATACAGACGCCGCACAGCGATTTAGTCAGTATTCACTCAAGGCAGTGGGGCTAACAGCACTCTTGGAAATCTATTGCCTCTACTGGCTACAGATAGACGAGATCGAAGACTGGGCGTCTTTGCAGCTACCCTGGGTATGCCAAAAAGCGATCAAAGCAGGCTATCGCTGGATAGCATTAGAGATAGGAGCGCTGCTGGTGCACTATCAGCCCGAGAGTCCTTTTGCTAGACAAGTCAAACAACTGCGAAAACAAACTCACAGCATCTCTCTACTCAATATTGTCACTAGAAAGGAAGCTTGGGAGCGATCGCTCGACGCCCTTAGCGCCCTAGCAGGCCCAGCGACAAAAGAGATCCCTATAGCCTCCCTAGAACCTACATACCGTCTCGTGTGGAAGCTCCGATTTGAATCCATAGACAATTGGCATCTCGTCCCTGTAGAACAAAAGCTCAGCGTCAAAGGCGGCTGGACAAAAGGGAAAAAGCTCACGCCAAAACGGCTCTACGGCGGCTACGCTTGTCCTAATTATTTCACAGAGCAAGATAGGCAAATTTGCAGCACTATTCAGGTGAAATATGGCGAGACATACCAGTATCATCGGGCCGGGCCAACCTATTTTTTTACAGTAGATGCACTACAGCATCTGATAGGCCATCCGCACATCTTTAGAGAAGACGCCGCTGATGTCAAAATAGACATAGTCGATGGCGAGCCCGAACTGCTGGTCAAGCGACTAGAAGGCGACCGTCTACAGCTATCCCTCTCACCGCAGATTACTCGGCGAGATGTCATGGTGGTCAAAGAAACGCCGACTCGCATTAAGGTGATTTCGGTGACTGAAGACCACAAGCGCATGGCAGAAGTGCTGGGTGGGGCCAATCAGCTGATTGTGCCAGCCAAAGCAGAAGAGAGAGTTTTGAAAGCGATCGCATCCATCGCTAGTCTTGTCACCGTGCAGTCTGATATTGGTGGCGGCACCGAGGCCGAAGAAGTCCTCTCCAACGCAATTCCACATGTACATCTGCTGCCCGCTGGCGAAGGACTCAGAGTCTCTTTTTTAATTCACCCTTTTCCCACAGGTAGCGCTTGCTACACACCCGGCAAAGGTGGTGAAACTGTCCTATCGGTCATAGACGGTAAACGACTCCAAACCAAAAGAGACCTCTCTGCCGAAATCAAAAATACAGAGGCCGTTACCACACGCTGCCCAGTTTTATTTCACTACCCACCACAGGAGAGCGAATGGTGGATAGAAAACCCATCAGACTGCTTAGAGCTGTTGCTACAGCTCCAAAATGTAGGTGATGCGCTGATCATAGAATGGCCCGAAGGAGAAGCCTTCAAACTCTCTCGGCAAATGAGCAGCAGTGACTTTCGACTCAACATTCGCC
>JBCBKQ010000277.1:0-7238 GCA_038521595.1 Cyanobacteria bacterium J06627_28
CCTCGTCCTAGGGCGAGGGAACTAGGTTTAAAGTTCTCCTCCCCAGGGAAAGGGCTTTAGGCTGTAGAGCTTTGCCCTTCTTATAGAGTGGGCTAGATAAAGTGGGCCCGTAGAAGTTAAGCATGTAGAAGTTATTTAATCCTGAGCCCTAAGTTGCTCAAGAGTCAGCGTTGCTGGCTCTTTTTTTTGTGCTTTCAAAGAACTCTTCAATAAATTGTGTATGACTACTTTTAAATTGTGTATGACTACTTTAAAGCTACCGCCTATTTAGGATGAGCTGTCCGCGAGCAAGAAAATTTGTTACCGTCCTGTCTGACTGGGGATATATAAAGGAAGGTTGGTGTGCTGGTGTCTCTGCATGTTGATGCTGATGTTTCAAATCAAAGAAGAGCCCTGGGCGATCGCAGCTGATGAGATAGATGCGTTAGAACCCTTGGTGGCTTTGCAAAGGCTGCCCTATAGCGCCGAGCAATTTGCCGGGCTGCTGAACTATCACGGTGAGCGGCTCCCGGTGATAGATGTCTCTGCTTTTGTCGGTGGTGAAAGTGTGCCTCTGTCGCTGAGTACGCGCATTGCCATTGTTTCTACCGCGTCGCTTAACGGCACGGCCTCTGATGTGGTAGCTGACTCAGCTTCTGGACCAGAACTTTTGCCTAGCAAAATGGCCCTTTTGCTAGATCAGGCTTATGAGATAGTGCAGCTGTCTGAAAAGGTGGATTTGCCCTGTCGCCATTCTCTTGTAAAAGCAACTTGGCGAGATGTGACAGGGCGCGCGGTGCAGCAGATAGCGATCGCACCCTTACTGCAACAAGCCTCGCACAACAAGTCCTTATCCGATTATCAAACTGAAATGGGAGTGGCCTAACACCATGCAACATGACGAAACGATTCGCCACGAAATTGAAAGTTTGCTGCGCCAGAAGATTGGCTTGAATCCTAACTCTATTGGATCTCGCTCGATTTTGAGAGCGGTGCGAAAAGGGATGCGCACCGGGCGGATGGATGGCCTATCGGATTATTTGGCGGCCTTGAAAGCGTCACCAGAACAATTTGAGTCCCTGGTCGAATCTATCGTTGTGCCAGAGACGAGCTTTTTTCGCAATCGAGCCTCTTTTGTTTATCTGCGACAGTGGGTGGCCCAAACTTGGCAGCGCAAAAGACCGCTGCGGGTACTGAGCCTACCTTGCTCGACGGGCGAAGAACCCTATTCCATTGCTATCACCCTGCTAGAAGAAGGGCTATCGATGGATGAGTTCCATATTGACGCTGTTGATATTAGTACCAGGGCGCTGGAGAAGGCACGGCAGGGAATATATAGCCCCTATGCCTTCCGTCGGCAGACCTATCGTAGTGACGACAAGTACTTTACCTTGGACATTCCCGAAGGGACGACGCCAGGAAAACGGGTCACGCAGCGCTATTACTTGATTGAGTCTGTGCGTGACAAGGTTGCTTTTTTGCAGGGGAATGTGTTGGATCCACAGCTTCTGGCAGATGCCATGCCCTACGACATCATCTTTTGCCGAAATCTGTTGATCTATTTTGACCGCGTTGCGAGGGAAACGACTCTAGAGAAGATTACGCGCCTGCTGGATCCCGAGGGCGTGTTGTTTTTGGGCTACGCCGAAACGAATTTGGTCGATGATAAATCGTATCAGCCTGTGCCCTATCCTCAAACATTTGCCTATCGCCGACAGCCAGCAACCGCCGCCTCATCGACGATCGCGCCGCAGCGAACTGTGCATATAGCACCCGCCGAGTTTGCTGCGCGGCCAGCAGTTCCTAGCACCTCTAGCAATCATCCCCCAGCCTCTGTTTCTGGGCAGCTGAGCGATCGCAAAGTAATGACAGATGAAATGGCAGATGAAATAGCAGATGAAATGGCAGATGAGCCGAGTTTGCAGCTGGCTCAGCGGCTGGCCGATAGCGGTGATTTGGCGGCAGCGACAGCGCAATGCGATCGCTACCTCGCCTCTCAGCCCTCTGACGCAGCTGCCCATCTGCTGCGCGGAGAGCTATACCAAGCTGATAATAATATGGCCGCCGCTCAAACTTGTTTCGAGAAATCAATTTATCTCGATCCTCAGCTAGAGCCTGCGCTGACGCATCTGATGTTCTTAAAAGAAGAAAACCAAGATTATTCGGGTGCGGCTATCTTGCGCGATCGCCTCCAAAGACTTTCTTCTTAATGTGCGCTCTTTAAGGCATTTTTTGTAGTGCCTACTTACGCTGTTCTGTTCGATTTTGATTGAGCTAGCACCGTGCCAATGCTTGCTATATGAGTAAGTGATCTTCCATCTCAGGTAATCCAACAGTGAATCGGGTATTTCAAACCATTGGTCAAAAACTCACTCAATCCACGGGTGTTCAAAACCTGAGCCAGCGAATTACAACTCGGCTGCTGTTGAGCTATTCCATTCCGCTGTTGTGCTTGGCTGCTTTGGGGGGTGTTACCTACGGCGTTGCCCGTGAAACCGTAGAGATTGAAGCTGAGCGCACCAAGCTGCAATCTGCTGAGTATGACTTTAGTGAAGCGAGCTATTACCTAAGCGATGCTACTCGGCAAGTCAATGCCTATACGCTGAGGCCTGCTGTTAGCAGCTACGGTGATCTGTACAGCGAGAGCTATGAGAATTATTTAGAGCATCTCTCTGCGCTTATGGTAATGGCTGAGTCACAGCAGGATAAAGCGCTGATAGCCGTACTCGAAGCCTTTGAGGAAGAGACCCATCGCTTGAACGTTACTGCAGAGCGAATGATTGAACAGATTGAGAGTGGCAACCCTCAGGCGGCCCTGGCGCTGGTCTCCCGTTTAGACTCGGTGCCCGTAGAGGCGCCTCGCAACGCTCTGCAAGACCATTTAATCGAACGGTTAGAAGAGAATACAGCGCAGTTTGACGCTGCCCAAAAGCGTTTGTTTCGTACGCTGATTGGTGGGACGGCCCTGGCTTTTTTGACAACGGTGGTGCTGGGCTTTGTGACTATGCGTCAGCTGCGCTACCAAATGCATAAGATGGTGGGCGTGGTCGAACAAAGTGGCATTCAGGTGACCACCTCTAGCACACAGATTGCCGCCTCTAGCCGTCAGCTGGAAGCCAGTGTGACAGAGCAGGCGGCGTCAGCAACAGAGATTTCGGCGACAGCAACAGAAATCTCGGCGACGGCGGATTCACTGAGTAAGACGATGGTTGAGGTCATGGCACTTTCTGACGCGGCAGGTGTCACAGCCAGTGAGGGTAAGCAAAGCCTTAGCCGGATGGAGGCGACGATTCATCAGCTGACGGCAGCGACGGCAACTATTTCTTCTAAGCTGGGGCAAATTGACGGTAAGGCCAATAACATCAGCGCTGTTGTGACGGCGATTACGAAGGTGGCCGATCAGACTAATTTGCTCTCGCTGAATGCGGCGATTGAGGCCGAAAAGGCCGGTGAATATGGTGCAGGCTTTTCGGTGGTGGCTAGGGAGATTCGGCGGCTGGCCGATCAGACTGCGATCGCAACTTTAGAAATCGAGAAGATGGTCAAAGAAATGCTCTCTTCTGTGGCGACCGGGGTCATGGAAATGGATCGTTTCAGCCAGGAAGTGACAGAGAATGCGACGAATATTGGCAAAATTGGCGAGCAAGTTTCGCTCATCATTGCTCAGGTAGAGAGCTTAGCCCCTCAGTTTGAAACGGTGACAATGGGCATGAGCGCACAGGCCGAAAGTGCGCAACAGATTTGTTCGGCGATGGCCCAGCTGGATGATAGCTCACAGCAAACGGCAGAATCTGTAAAAGATACAAACCAAGCTATTGGTCAGCTGAGTGAAGTGGTTCAAGACTTACAGCTAGAAGTCGCTAATTTCAAGGTCGCCGTTTAAGTGAGTGTATATACAATTTTGCTAACTGTGGACAGCTTGTTGCAATTTTTTCTCTAACTTTTTCTCTGTTTTTCTCTACTGTTTTATCTGCATTTTGAGCCTGTTTGAATCGCCTACTCTCTCATTTTGAATGATCGTTTTCTTTACTGATTCCTTTCTATACTAATTCCCATTCTTACTATGCTTAGCTCCTTTAAAAAAGTCCCTCAAACATGGCGTTTAGCTCAGCTCTATCTCTCGACCATTGTTGCTATTTTACTGCTATCTGTAGGTGTACAGGTGGTTTCTCATCGGAAGATCGCCGCGCAAACGAGAGCTGCTCGGGTTGTGAATGTGGCTGGACGACAGCGAATGTTGAGCCAGAAGCTGGCAAAATTGGCAAATGGCCTTAGGGCGGCTCAGCTTGAGGCGGCTCAGCTTGAGGCGGCGCAGATTACGGGTGCCACTGTAAACCTCCAGAATGAACGAGCCGAACTTCGATCTGTTCTACAGCTATTTCAAGGCTCCCATGAGGGCTTGCAGTTTGGGAGTGATGAGCTAGATCTATCTGGGCAAAACAGTGAGCAAGTGATGGCTATGTTTGAGGAGTTACTGCCTGAATATAACGCTTTAGTCTCAAGCGCTACTGAACTACTAGATCCCTTTACCTTAGATGCAACGCCTGCGGTAGACACCATTTTGGCCAATGAAGCGGAATTTTTGCAGAAGATGGATGACATTGTCTCTCAGTATGAATCTGAGGCATTTAGTGGAGCATTGAGCTTTCAACGGACTCAGACTGTTTTGTTGGGGCTGACACTGCTATCGTGCCTTCCCGTACTGTTGCCAATGTATCGTCTGATTAAGCATGTCAATGAGATGATTACCACGATGCAACGTTCGGGTGTTCAGATTCATTCGTCCTCTTTGGAGCTGGCAGCCTCTGGACAACAGCTAGAAGCAACGGTTGTTGAGCAAACTGCTGTGGGATCAAATATTACCGAGTCCTCAAAAGAGATCGCTAGCACGGCTCGCCGCCTAACGGACTATGTGCAGGCCGTACTGTCGCAGGCCCAGTCGGCTCAAGACAGTGCCGCCGCAGGTAAAGAAGACCTGGCTGTGATGGCGGCTACGATGCAGCAGCTAGAGTCGATGACGACGGCGATTTCTCGCCGATTAGGGACGATTAGCGATCGCGCCAATACCATCGATCAGGTGGTGGTCGCCATTACTAAAGTGGCCGATCAAACAAACCTACTGTCGCTAAATGCAGCTATTGAAGCCGAAAAAGCAGGCGAATACGGCGCGGGCTTTGCTGTCGTGGCCCGTGAGATTCGTCGACTGGCCGATCAGACTGCGCTCTCGACCCTAGAGATAGAAACGCTGGTGAAAGAAATGCAGTCGGCAGTCTCTGTTGGGGTTATGGAGATGGATAAATTTGCCCACCAGGTGAGCGATAGTACGGGTCGTACGGGGCGCGTCACTGAGCAAATGGTCGCCATTACGCAGCAGGTACAGTCTCTGTTGCCATCGCTGAATGAAGTTAATGATGGCATGACAGCGCAGTCTTCGCAGGTTGACAATATTCGAGATGCGCTAGAGCAGTTTACGCAGGGGGCGTCGCAGACGGTGCGATCGCTGCAAGAATCCAACCACGCGCTCAATCTGTTGAAAGAGACCGCTGAGGGGTTACAGGTATGACCTCAGCATCCAAAATCGAAACAGAATTAGCGACCCAGATCGCCAACGCCCAGACGGCGAGCGCTTATCTATTACAGCGTTCGGCCTCTCCGGAGCATTTGAGTGCACAGGCGGCCCGATTGGCTGAGCCGCTTTCTCAAGCTGCAGCGTCACCTACCGCCTCATCTACAGCATCACAGAGTCGTTCTGTTTTGGTGTTTCGCCTGGGGCGAGAGTGGTTTGCGCTGCCAGCCAGTCGCTGCCAACAGGTGTTGATTCCAGTGTCTGCGCACACCTTGCCCCATCGAACCAATGCCACATTGTTGGGGGTGGTCAATGTACAAGGACAGATGTTACTAAAGGTCTCACTGCGCGCGATTTTAGACTATCAGTCTGGTGTTAGCCAGGCTGTTTCTAGCCAGGCTGTTTCTAGCCAGCCTGTTTCTAGCCAGCCTGGTGTTAGTCAGCCTGGCCCAAAGGTCTATTCGCGCATGGTGGTGATTGAAAGGACTGTGGCGGATGAGCCCGAGACTTGGGTTTTTGATGTGGATGAGCTAGAAGGTATTCAAACCGTATTAGATCATCGTTTGGAGGCGGTGGCGGCTGGTGTGACTGCTTCTAATAGCGCTTGTACCCATCGTGTGTTTGTATGGGCCGAGCAGCGGGTGAGCCTGCTCGACGACGACCAGCTCTTTGAGGCTTTGAGGCAGCGAGCGCTATGACAGTCACGCATCACAACGACACTCAAGACGGCTCTCAAAACGGCACCCAGAATGACAGTGAAATCTCTCTGATTCATCTCTTCCGACTAGAGGTGGCATCTCAGATGGATATGCTGAACAATCATCTGCTGTCTTTAGAAAAAGAAGGCACCCCTGACACAGACATGCTCGATGCGCTAATGCGGGCTGCCCATTCGATTAAGGGCGCAGCTCGAATAGTTCAAATCGAGCCGGTGGTCAAGGTTGCCCATTCGCTAGAAGACTTTTTCATGGTGACCCGTCAGGGTATATTGCAGCTCAGCAGCGACCATGTGGATGTGCTGCTGCTAGCGAGTGATTTTATTCAGCGGATTAGTCTTCTAGACGAAGTTATTTTGCTAGAACAGGCTGAGACCTATGAGGCGGATGCCAATACCATTGTGCTCTCGATTGAGGGCGTATTGGCAGGTGCTTTGAAGGCGCAGACAGAGGTTGATGTTGAAGCGTCTGGTGCTGCAGTGTCTGATGTTGAAGTGTCTGGTGCTGAAGGGGCTGATATTGAAGGCTTGGAAATTACAGACGCCATGATTTCAAGTCCTGTAGATTCAAATTCTGTAAATTCAAGTCCTGTAGATTCAAAGCCTGTAGTTTCAAAGCCTGTAATTTCAAAGCCTATAAGTTTAGAAGTCTCAGAGCCTGTCGCGGCGGCGCAGCCTGACAAAACCGCGTCAGTCCAGACCAGTGCTGTCGGTGTTGATAAAGCGGGTCAGGCTCGGATGATTCGCATGAGTGCGGACAATCTCAATCGGCTCATGGGACTGGCTGGCGAGTCTCTCGTAGAGTCGAATTGGCTACAGCCTTTTTCAGCGACTTTGCTGCAGTTAAAAAAGCAGCAGAAAGGGGTGCTGTCGCTGTTGCAACGGTTTGAACAACAGGAGGTTAAGGCTGAAGGAAAGGTCGAGAGAAAGGTCGAGAGAAAGGTAGAGGAAAAGGCCATCTTACCTATGACCACCCAA
>JBCBKQ010000278.1:0-7192 GCA_038521595.1 Cyanobacteria bacterium J06627_28
AAAAACTACGATCCAGGCGACTTTTATGATGAGCTTTTTACCGCGCGGGGGGTGCCTCGCACCGCTGCGGCTCTTTTAATTGAGCGCATTGAGTCACTGTCTATTGACACCCTCATTCGCCGCCAGCAGGCCGCTCAAAATACCCTCTTCAAACTCGGCGTCACGTTTAATGTCTATGGCGACACCCAGGGCTCTGAACGCGTCTTCCCATTTGATGTGGTGCCACGGGTCATTTCAGGCAAAGAGTGGAAAAGGCTAGAAAAGGGGCTGCAGCAAAGAATTGCAGCGCTCAACTGCTTTTTAGACGACATCTACAATGAGCAAAAAATCATCGCTGATGGCATTGTACCTAGAGCAACGATTGAATCAGCCTCCGGATTTTTGCCGCCTTGCATGGGATTGAAGCCGCCAAAGGGCGTTTGGTGTCATATCACCGGAACAGATTTGGTGCGCGATCGCCAAGGCGCCTGGTACGTCCTCGAAGACAATCTGCGCTGCCCCTCCGGCGTGTCTTACGTGCTCGAAAATCGCACTGTCATGAAAAGCTCGTTCCCCACCCTATTTGACGAGCTAGATATCAAAGCCGTCGATGACTATCCGGGCCAGCTGCTAGAAACCCTACTAGAACTGGCCCCCGAGCACGTTCACAATCCCACGGTTGTTTTACTCTCGCCTGGCGCGTTTAACTCAGCCTACTTTGAGCATTCATTCTTAGCCCAGCAGATGGGCATTACCCTGGTAGAAGGGCGCGATCTGATCGTAGATGATGGCTATGTCAAAATGCGCACCACCAAAGGGCTGCGTCAGGTCGATGTGATCTACCGGCGAATCGATGATGACTTCTTAGATCCCACAGAGTTTCGTGCTGATTCGATGCTGGGCGTCCCCGGTATTATGAAAGTATTCCGAGAAGGACGCGTAGCCATAGCCAATGCACCTGGAACAGGGGTCGCTGATGACAAACTTGTCTATGCCTACGTGCCGGAAATGATTCGCTACTACCTGAACGAAGAACAAATCATTCCTAACGTGCCCACATATTTTTGCGAGGATGAGAAACAACAATCTCATGTTTTGGCCAATCTAGATTCTCTCGTGGTGAAGGCTACCGATGCTTCGGGCGGCTATGGCATGTTGATCGGCTCGCAGTCTTCTTCAGTAGAACAAGATCAGTTCGCAGAAAAAATCAAAACCAATCCTAGGGGCTACATCGCGCAGCCAACCCTTTGTCTTTCACGGGTGCCTACGCTAATTGAGGAATCTTTTCAGGGTCGCCATGTCGACCTTAGACCGTTCGTGCTCTGCGGTCAGTCGAAGTCGCCCTATGTCAATCCGGGCGGGCTTACGAGAGTCGCACTACGGGAAGGATCGCTCGTCGTCAACTCTTCCCAGGGTGGCGGTAGCAAAGACACTTGGATTGTCAATGATTGAGAAAGTGATTGAGAAAGTGATTGAGAAGAACAACAATCAACAACAATTAGATCAAACTTCCACGAGAAATAAACCATGCTAAGCCGGGTCGCAGATTCTATATATTGGCTCAATCGCTATATCGAACGGGCAGAAAACGTGGCCCGATTTGTTGAGGTCAATCTCAATTTGCTCATGGACAATCCGGTGGGCGTTACCCAGCAGTGGGAGCCGTTGATTGCGGTGACGGGCGATCGCGCCCGGTTTCAAGAACTCTACGACGAAGCCACTGCCGAGCGAGTGCTAAGCTTTTTGACCTTTGATGAGCGATCGCCCAACTCCATTCGCTCGTGCGTGCGCGCTGCCCGCGAAAATGCCCGCTCTGTCAGAGAAACCATCTCTTCTGAAATGTGGGAGCAGGTCAACGCATTTTACCTACAGGTAGAAGAGGCAGCCAAGGCAAACGATCAAGACTCGTACGCGTTTTATTCAGAAGTCAAAATGGCCAGTCACCCCTTTGCCGGGGTGATGGATGCCACCCTTTCCTGGAATGAAAGCTGGCACTTTGGTCAGCTGGGTCGCTACTTAGAGCGGGCCGACAAGACCGCTCGCATCTTAGACGTCAAGTACTTTTTGCTACTGCCCTCTGTGCAAGAAGTGGGCACGCCTTTGGACAACTTGCAGTGGATTGCCCTGCTAAAGTCGGCCAGTGCCTACGAAATGTATCGAAAAACAGAGCATATGATTTCGCCCGCTGGCGTCACGAAGTTTTTAATTCTCGATCCGCATTTTCCGCGATCTATCAAGTTTTGCCTTAAGTGGGCTGCGGACTCGCTCGATCAAATTTCAGGCACTTATCCCGGCAGCCCACAGCTCAGCAGCCAGCGGTCTCTGGGCAAGCTCGGTGCAGAACTCTCCTTCATTACCCTAGACGAGATTTTTCAACAGGGCCTGCACGAGTTTTTAGATGCCTTTCAACAGCGACTCAATCAAGTAGGTGAACGCATCTACAGCGACTTTATCGCACTCCCTGATCCATCGCCTTTAGCCAATAGCTCTCTAGTCACCAGCAGCGTACAACAACAATCCTAACCATGGCTAACCATGCGCTACAAGATCACTCACACCACGCACTACCAGTACGCTCAGCCCGTGAACCTGCATCCTCACAGCCTGCGACTATGCCCACGCAGTGACGGCGCACAGTGGCTCCAATCATTCGACCTTAGCTATTCTTCTACACCAGTAAAAGAGATATCTTTTCTAGATGCCTACGGAAACACTTGCAACAAGATTACTTTTCACGAACCCCTGAGTGAATTAAAGATTCAGGCCGTTAGCAAAGTACACACTACCCGCACCAACCCCTTTGACTATCTCAGTGAACCCTGGGCCGTGCAGCTACCGATTGACTATCCCACTTCTGTGGAAACACAGCTCAGTCCCTATTTAACAAAGTCTTTTGGCAGCACGGTGGCACCGAACGTGGTTCAATTAGCAACGTCTTTGGCCGCTGAATCATCGGGTAACGTCAGCGATTTTTTGCTACGACTGACACAGCTAATTCCAAACATGTGTACCTATCAGCAGCGCCTCGAAGGTGAAGCCTATGCCCCAGGCGTTACCCTAGAAAAAAAGTCAGGGACCTGTCGAGATTTCACAGTTTTATTTATGGCTATTTGCCGGGCGGTAGGGCTTGCGGCTCGCTTTGTCAGCGGCTATCAAGAAGGAGACCTCAGCTATCAGCACGATTTACATGCTTGGGCAGAAGTTTATATTCCGGGTGGCGGCTGGCGAGGATTTGACCCGACGTTGGGGCTAGCTGTAGGAGATCGACATGTTGCGATCGCAGCTTCCTTAAACCCAAAACATGCCGCCCCTGTCACAGGCACCTTGAAGACTACTGAACCCATCCAAACTCAGCTCATCACAAACATTTCCATAGAGGCTCAAGCAGAAGCCCAAGTAGAATCTCAGGAGCAATAGGCCTGCGCAGCATCACTTTTAGTCATAAGCTTCCACATCTGGATCAGCAGATACCGAGATCCGATTCCACTCTACTGCTGGTAGGTGTCGTGAGGCCTCAGATAAGGCATTCTCCCAATATTCACGAATTTTATCGAGGTACGGATCGTCTGACTGTAGCTGCACGCGATCGCGCACCTCAAGCGCATCCGTTTCATACAGCACCATGTCAATTGGCGGCCCCACCGAAATATTGGAGCGCATCGTCGAATCCATTGAGAGCAATGCCGTCTTAGCCACCTCAGTCAGCTGCGAATCGCACCGAATCGTTCTATCTAAAATAGGCTTACCGTACTTTGTCTCACCAATCTGCAAAAAAGGTGTCTCAGGCGTCGCTGAGATAAAATTTCCCTGGCTATACACCAGATACAGGCTAGGCGGCTCACCGGCCACCTGCCCGCCCACTAAAAATGAGCTTTGATAGCCAATGCCATCTTTTTCTAGCCAGGGCCGCTCCTTATCTTGAATCGTGCGCATGATTTCGCCAACATAGCCCGCCACGTCATGCACCGAAGGTAGGTTATGCAGATTTACCTCTGCGCTAATTTTAATATCGCGCTCTAGCTTGTGCAGCACCGACTGCGACGTAGATAGACTCCCCGCCGTACACAAAATCAATACGCGATCGCCCGGCACCGAAAAATCAAACAGCTTTTGATAAGAAGAGATCTGATCTACCCCCGCATTCGTCCGTGAATCGGCGGCCAAGACCAGTCCTTTTTCGACCATAATACCGAGGCAATAAGTCATATACAATCTCGCATAGCAAAAAGCTTATAGCGTTACCTGGACGTATCCAAAGTAACGCTATTGAGCCTACCAAAAAGCAGCAGCGTTAGCGTAAGACTTGAGAGGTGTTTTAGTCCCAGCCAAGTACAGATGTTTCCTCGGCTGCCGCACTTTGAGGATGTAACAGCAACCACCTGGAGGGCGTTGGCTGTGGCACCTCATCACTAATGCGCTGACGAATCGTCTGTACATTTCTTCCAGTCAGCCGAGACAAGGTTTGCGCCTCCCGCTCAAATCGTTGCGCCAGCGATTTGTTGTATTCTTCTCCACGCTCAATAGCACTCGCTAGCATGTCTTCAGAGTTTGGATCTATGCGCTGCTCTGAGCCTTGCACATCATCTTGCGTCGGAGAGTCGTCTCGCAATCTAGCAGCACAGTCAATGTTGCCAGCAAAAGGATGACGCGTGACATAGCGTCCCTGAAAAAACTGGCGATTGCCCGTTGATTGGAACATCAAATCTTCTGGAAACTTATCGCGGCTGTAGCGTACGTGCAAACGAGTAATAAATGCACCAGCGTTGTTTTGCGGTGGACGAGGAGGACTCGGCGGGCGACCAATGGTCCCAGAAGAATTAGACCCTCGGTCATTAGACTGAATCCAGAAAGCACCCGCCTCGCGGAGTTCATCAGGGGTCAATGGTGGAGAAGAACAAGGATCGCAGCCCCTCGTATCCCACGCATACTCTAAAAAGGCAACTTCTTTATTGGCCGCCTCATAGCTACGCTGAAACATCTCAGGATAAAAGTCACCAAACTCTTCTTGAACAAACAACGGCAGCTCTACGTCAGTAGGCACATTCACCGTGCGATAGTTCGTTAGCTCTGCTCTGCCTTCAGGCGACAACAAGTACACGATTAAGTCTTGTTCTTCATCAGCATTCAACATGCCAAGGCGAATGGGCAGCATATAGCGCGGCGAATCATACTCTATCTGCAATGGGCGCAGCTGCTGAAACTCGCGCTGATCAAATTCTTCTAGGTTGACCTTTGCTACAAAGAACTTCATGCCCTGACGAATATAGGGGGCCAGCACCTCACTTGCGCCCTCAGGCAAACGATACTCATTTTGACGCAGCCACGTTTCTAATCCATCAGACTCGCGGGCACTCAAAATTAAAATGTCATACTCACCGACAGAAAACTGTTCTTCGATAGTGACGCCTAGCGCTGAACTGCTCACAGGCGCAGAAGAGGGCAGTGATAGAGCAGCTTCTGAACGTCGCAAAATAGAACGATCTAGCATGTACATCGCCTGACATGGATCGCTATCAAAGTACTCCACTAGCCGAGGGGCGCTAAAGTCATCTAGCCGGGAAAGCACTGCTGGCTCAGCCACTTCAACCTGCTGCTGACTAATGACTGTTGGCACCGGAATGACCATGGCAAAGTCAGACACGTCGCCTTGGAAGTCGTTGGCCATAGTGAGAATGGTGTGTTTGCCATCACGAGCGATCGCAACTTCAGAAGCCTTGTTGTATAGCTCAGTATCCGCCCTCGCCACATAAAAGCCACAAAAGGCATGGGCAGGCGGCGTATAGAGCAAAAAGGACGTCAAAAAGAAAAGAGAGAACAGAAAAAATAACGAAGGGAAAAATGTCTTGAGTTTCATGAGCATTCTAAAGGAACAATGCAGTCACACAGATAGGCAGTCACGCAGATAGGCAGTCACGCAGATAGGTAGATGCCGCGCAGGCGTTAGGCCAGGCTTTTGGAGCCATTATTAGAAGGTAGGTCTTCGCTGACTCGCACCCAGCGTCGCCACTCGAAACGGGGCGCGGCCCAAGCTTTGTCCAGCAAAATAGTCAGCGGTGCTAGGGCAAACAACGCCCAGAAAACAGCCGTTGTGAGATAAAACTGATTGCGTAAAACAAAGGTTAATAGCGCGATCGCACCTGCCCATAGCAACCTCGCCGGCCGCGCATTCGGAATAGAGCGAGGATCGGTCACCATAAACAGCGCAAACAACAACAACGAACCGCTCATCATCCGGTGCGACCACACGTCCCAAGTCCAGCCGAGGTAAACATTACGAAAAGCCTCTAATAGCGCGTAGCAGCCCAAAAACATTCCCGTCGTATCCCAGCGGCCCACTCGCTTTAGCACGAGACCACCCGCACCCAAAAAGATAAAGCCATACCACATGTCTTCGCCCCACTGTCCTGGCGAAATCCAGGCATCTTGGGTCAGCAACAACGCGGCGATAATGCCAAAGTTCGCCGGATTAAAGAAGTGCTTATCTTCTGTTTTGAACAGAAATTTACTAACAATCGCAGCCGTTGCCGCTACGGCCATTGTCGCTACATGATCTGTTCTTAATAGCAAGCTGAGGCCCAGCGCCGTAATCAATGGGCTGCGCCAATTAAAAGCAGGCCACTGAAACTGCGGTTGATACCCCACCCACCGAGACAGGGTAACCGTCGCTTGTGATGAAGCAATAGAACAGATAAATTGAACTGCGATCGCAACCCCTACCGCCGTACCCATCATTTCTGGGCGCAGCGACCAGTCTCGCATCGCCACCCCCAACCCTAAAAACAAAGTCAAGAAAACTATCTGATAGTCTCGGGCATCTTTAAGCATGAGCTTTTTTTCTCCTCAGTGAAGCATTAGCCGCTGTCGATGAGGCCAGTATGACCGCCCAGCAGAACGCCCCTACCGCTGGTTTCAAATTTAGTAACTGCTTTTTTACATGCGTACTAAAGCCCATACCCAAAAACGCCCAAACCCGTGATCAGTATCAATTTCAAAGCAATCAACTATCTGATACAACCTGTACTGACTATCTATAGTGCTCTGCACTAAGCTTTGTAGAACGAGGGCTGTAGCTGTACTAGGTGCAACAAGCTTAGTGCAGAGCACTATAGATAGTCAGTACAGGTTGTATCAGATAGTTGATTGCTTTGAAATTGATACTGATCACGGGTTTGGGCGTTTTTGGGTATGGGCTTTAGTACGCATGTAAAAAAGC
>JBCBKQ010000279.1:0-7158 GCA_038521595.1 Cyanobacteria bacterium J06627_28
GTTATTGCCAACGCCGAAGGCTTCCGCACAACCCCTTCTGTAGTTGCATATGCAAAAAAAGAGGGTGAGCGCCTCGTCGGACAAATTGCCAAGCGTCAGGCAGTTATGAACCCCGAAAATACGCTCTACTCTGTAAAGCGCTTCATTGGCCGTCAGTACGACGAAGTTAACAACGAAGCCAGCGAAGTCCCCTACAAAATTGCAAAAGTAGGCGGCAACGTCAAAATTGAAACCTCTGACGGCAAGCAGTACGCCCCCGAAGAAATTTCCGCACAGGTACTCCGTAAGCTCGTTGACGACGCCAGTAAGTACCTCGGCGAAAAAGTAACCCAGGCCGTCATCACCGTCCCTGCGTACTTCAACGACTCACAGCGCCAGGCCACCAAGGACGCCGGTAAAATTGCAGGCGTTGAAGTGCTTCGCATCATCAACGAGCCCACCGCAGCAGCACTCGCCTACGGCCTCGACAAGAAAAGCAACGAAACGATTCTTGTCTTTGACTTGGGTGGTGGTACCTTCGACGTCTCCGTACTAGAAGTGGGCGATGGCGTCTTTGAAGTGCTCTCTACCTCTGGTGATACACACTTAGGTGGTGATGACTTTGATAAAAAGCTCGTAGACTACCTTGCTGAAGAATTCGAAAAGCAAGAAGGCATTGATCTGCGCAAAGATAAGCAGGCATTGCAGCGCTTAACTGAAGCCGCCGAGAAAGCAAAGATCGAGCTATCTAGCGTGACTCAAGCAGAAGTCAACCTACCTTTCATCACAGCAACCCAAGACGGGCCTAAGCACTTAGACACCACCTTGACCCGCGCCAAGTTTGAAGAGCTGTGTGCAGACCTCATCAAGCGCTGCGGCGTCCCTGTCGAGAATGCACTCAAAGATGCCAAGCTCAGCAAGAGCGATATCGATGAAGTTGTACTTGTTGGTGGCTCCACTCGTATCCCAGCAGTTCAAAACCTCGTTCAGCGCATTTTAGACAAAGAGCCTAATCAAACCGTTAACCCCGACGAAGTTGTAGCCATTGGCGCAGCCATTCAGGGCGGCGTACTGGCAGGCGAAGTTAAAGACATCTTGCTACTAGACGTTACGCCACTGTCATTGGGCGTTGAAACCCTTGGCGGCGTAATGACTAAGCTCATCAACCGCAACACCACTATTCCGACGAAAAAGTCTGAGGTCTTCTCGACTGCGGTAGACGGCCAAACTAATGTAGAAATTCACGTCCTCCAAGGTGAGCGTGAAATGTCTAGCGACAACAAGAGCCTAGGAACATTCCGCCTCGATGGCATTCCCCCAGCTCAACGCGGCGTCCCTCAAATCGAAGTCATCTTTGACATCGACGCAAACGGCATCTTGAACGTCACGGCAAAGGATAAAGGATCAGGTAAAGAGCAGTCCATTAGCATCACGGGCGCCTCTACCCTATCTGATAGTGAAGTGGATCAAATGGTTCGCGATGCCGAGACTAACGCCGATACCGACAAGGCACGCCGCGAGGCTATCGACACCAAGAACCAAGCTGACTCCCTAGCATACCAAGCTGAAAAGCAGGTTGAAGAGCTAGGCGATAAGGTTCCCGCTGAAGACAAAGAGAAAATCGAAGGTCAAATCAAGGAGCTCAAAGAGGCTCTTGCTGCGGAAGACACCGACAAGATCAAGTCCACTATGGAAGCACTGCAGCAGGGATTATACGCCCTGAGCAGCAATCTCTACCAACAGGGCAGCCCCGAAGGTGAAGAAGCAGCAGCGCCTGATGCTGACGGCGATGATGCTGGCTCCTCCAGCGGAGAAGATGACGTCATCGACGCTGAGTTTTCTGAGACAGATAGCCAGTAAAACAAGCGTAGGGAGCTTTACGTAGAGGTGATTCTCTTTTAGGGCGACCCAGTCTAACTATCAAAAAGGCTCCCTTGCAGCATGGCAAGGGAGCCTTTTAAAGTTTTACTCCTTGGTAGGCTAATTGATGTATGGCAATCCGCTGAGGCATAAGCCTGCGGCAGACTGCGCCATGAGTGGATTTATCTTGGTGGACATTCCCTAGCGCCGTGCGACGACGCGGGCTTCCACCGTTAGTAAGAACTTATAGTAAGAACTTAGCGCCTTCTAGCTCTAAACCTATAGCTGTCAGCAGTCGCTAAAGCTGAGTGCAGATTGCTGTAGCGCCTAGACAAGTCCTAATAAAGTCAGTAGGCCCTTGCCTGTCAGCAGTTCAATAAGTATCAGAGCCAAAATGCCTACCATAGCGGCCCGGCCATTCAGCTGCTCGGCGTATTTATTGAACCCTTTTTTAGGGCGCTCCATTTTAGGCACTTTAGTCGGCTGAATGCTCGCCATAACTATCCTTAAGAATTATTACTTCACTAGACCATTGTCACCAGTGATCGAGTTGTAGTCAATGGAAAGCTGATAATGCATCAATTTTTCTAGGCCGCATTCACTATCCGGACAATTTCGAGAACAATTGTCATCGTCCGTACAAACACAGTTCTCTGATGTATCGAAAATCCTTTAAGACTAAATAGCAAACGGTGCAGCGTGAACAAAACGCAATTTATTCAACGTTTGTTTGATCGACACAATGAATAACAATCGCACTCTACCAAGCGTGTACTATGAGACGCCCTTACTGCCAGAAAAAATCAGGCCTTGCGATCGCACTAGGAAGCATTCTAGCGCTCGGGCTTTTTAGCTTACCGAGCTTTGCAAGTAACTTTAATAGCAACCTCCGGCAAGGACTGCCTGGCAGACGCATCAGCGGCGGATCGCGCTCTATTGGTACAGCCTGCATTGCGCACCCAGAGCAGCCGATTATTGCACTCATGCCAGAGAGCAATTTAGGGCTCACCATCTCTGCGCGCCCTACTTTTTGGTTTGCGATGCCAGAAGTCCACCAGAGTAAAAACATCGAGTTCGGCATCTTTAATCAGAACGAGGAGCTCATCTACCAGAAGACCTTCCAGCCTTCTGGTGAAGCAGGCATCACACATTTTTCACTGCCTGAAACCGAAGCAGCACTAGCCATCGATCAAGAATATCGCTGGTACCTAACAGTTATTTGCGATCCAAGCAGCCGTGCAGAAGATCTCGTAGTCACTGGCTGGGTAAGACGAATTACGCCTGAAAGCGCGCTAGTCGAATCGCTGGCTGAGGCCACGCAGCAAGAGCAAGTCGCCCTATATCAAGACGCTGAACTCTGGCACGAAACCATCACACAGCTGGCAGATTTATATCGCAATATCGACCCAGACAGCACCGCATCACAAACCGGCACTGTCGAACAGCAGTGGAACGCACTTTTAGAAGCCGTAAATCTGCCCCAAGTTACAGAAACACCGTTCAGCAATCAAAGCAATCTGGGCTTGGCCGTGACACTACCTGCATCAAGCCATGCCTCACGCCCTGAATAGCCATTTTCCACTCAATCACCCTTTTTCACATCTGTTTCTACTTGCTCACTCATTGCCTTATAAGTGCAACGCAGAACCTGACTAAGCATCTACTCAAGACATATCAAACGACGCATTCATTTTTTAGCTCGCCGCAACATGACATCTAATTCATCCACTCAAGCTCTCTCAGTACTGACCGCTGGGCTCCTATTGGCCTCAAGCATTGTGGCACTACCAAGCTTTGCCAACGGGACTAGGGGTCGATTGAGACAAGGTCTACCTGGCCGGCGAATTAGTGGTGGTGTCAGAATGGATCCACCAGCAGACAGTTGCTTTAGCAACTTTGAGCAATCTTTAGTCGCTATCACGCCCAGAACTAACTTAAGCTACACCCTTGAAGCTCGCCCAACCTTTTGGTTTTCGATGCCAGAAACGACAGGCGCTAAAGCTGTAGAGTTTCGCCTGTTTGATGAAGCAGACAACATGGTATACAGCACGCCAATACAGAGCGGCAACGCCTTTGGCATTACAGAGTTTCAACTCCCTGAAACGGCGATCGCACTAAGCATTGACGAAAACTACAAATGGGTGCTGACATTAGCTTGCAACAACGGCTCAAGCTCTCCCATTTTGGGCTTAGAAGGTCAGGTCAGACGGATAGAAGTCTCTAGCGAGTTTACTCAGCAGCTAGCATCAGCCAGCCCAGCAGAGAGAGTGGAGCTATATCAAGGTGCCGGGCTCTGGCACGAACAAGTCACCGAGCTAGCAAACCTCAGACGAAACTATCCAGACGATTCTACTTTCCGACTGGCTTGGATTTCTCTAATGGACTCTACAGGACTCAGCGACTATCTTGCGAGCAATATTACCCAAGAGATGACCGTCATGACTTACGCGCCCGAGACGATAGGACTATCTGAACTTACGGAATCTGAATTCACAGCAACAGACAGCGCTGAGCTGTAGGCTCCGCAGCACAATACCTGGTGGTGTGGTGTCAGAGTCAACTACCAGCGATGCCATTGGTTACCACCATGAATTGCTTGGGCATCCTCTGGTTATTCCGAGGTGTTTTTTACCTCTGCCAGGAGGACGCTTGTCTGTAATCTCAAACATCTATAAACGGATTCAAAGGCAGCCCTACTGGCTCGCAAGCCTGGTCATCACGGCTCTACTGATAGCGCTGCGACAGTTGGGTGGACTGCAATCTTTGGAACTGATGACCTTTGACTACATGGTCAGGTTACAGGCAAACCAGGGGCCAGACCCTCGGCTTCTCGTCATCGAAATTACTGAGCAAGACATTCGCAATCAAAACGAATGGCCGATGTCTGATCAGACCGTGGCCGATTTATTGACACAGATCCTAGAGTACAAACCTCGGACAATCGGGTTAGATATCTACAGAGACATTCCTCAGGGAAAAGGGATAGAAGCGCTCAACAGCGTACTCAAAGAGCCAGAAATCATTGCCATTGAAGGATTAGGCATTAGTGAGGATGATAGCGTCCCTGCGCCACTGGGTATTGATCAAAGCCAGGTCGGTTTCAATGATTTCATTATTGACTCAGATGGTATTTTGCGACGTAGTCTGCTGTTTGCAGCGCTAGAAGAAGAAACGCTCTATTCTTTTGCGCTACGCCTAGGGCTTAAGTATTTAGAAGAAGAGGGGCATGAGTTTTCGGCTGACGAACATACCCTACGAATAGGCTCTACTGAGTTTACGCCGCTCAGTCCTAATTCAGGAGGATATGACAACATTGATTCGTCCAGCTATCAAATGCTGTTGAACTATCGTTCGTCTAGCTTGGTGGCTCGAACCGTAAGCCTGAGTGAATTTTTAGAGGGTGACGTAGCGCCTGGCTGGATAGAAGACAAGGTCGTTTTGATTGGCTTTACAGCCCCCAGTAAGAAAGACTTTTTCTACACACCGTACAGCTCTGCCAAAAGCAATGAGCATGTTATGTCGGGTGTATTGATACATGCGCAGATTGTCAGCCAGCTGCTGAGTAGCGTCTTGGACGGCAGGCCCATTTTTTGGTATTGGCCAACGGCAGCTGAGATTGGCTGGATATGGATATGGTCTCTGGCGGGCGGATTTTTAGTTTGGAGAATGAAGCGCTCCGCCCTGTTGGGCATTGCTTTAGTCGGGAGTACGGCGGGTCTGTATGGGCTCTGTTTTCTCTCGTTTAGTTTTACCGGCTGGATTCCATTTGCTGCGCCTGCCCTTGGTTTACTGCTCACCAGCGGCGCACTAATTACCTATCAGGTGTTTTATCAGTCGTTTTACGATCAGCTCACTGGGCTGCCCAATCGCGCGCTGTTTGTCAGGCAGCTCAAGCAAAGCCTAGAAAAAGGCGGACGGGCAAGTACACACGCCTCCTTAGCCATCCTTCTTTTAGATTTAGATCATTTTAAGGCGATTAATGAGAGCTTTGGCCATCAGTTTGGAGACAATCTGCTGATGAGAGCAGCCGAGCGAATTCGCGCTAATTTGCCATCCAGAACACCCCTGGCTAGGCTCGGTGGCGATGAGTTTGCTATTTTGCTGACGAACCTTGACGAGGCTAGTCAAGCTACAAAAGTAGCGGACACACTGTACAACCAGCTGGCAACATCCTTTGATATCAAAGGACGAGCCATTACAACGAGTTTTAGCATTGGCATTGCGCTAGATCAAAGCGGCTATACCAATCAAGCTGAAACGCTCATGCAAGATGCTCACAGAGCGATGGCTAGGGCTAGGGCACTGGGCAAAGAGCACTATGAAATATTTGATCCGGGGATGCGAACGGCTGCGGTAAAGCGCTTTCAGCTGGAGGCCGAGCTTCGCAACGCTATTGATAATCAGGAATTTTTGCTGTATTACCAGCCGATTATCAACTTAAAAACTGGTAAGTTAGCTGGATTTGAGGCCTTGGTGCGATGGCAACATCCTCAGCAGGGTTTTGTCTCGCCGGGCGCATTTATTCCTGCGGCAGAAGAAACCGGGCTAATCATACCGATGGGCAGCTGGATTTTGGCAGAAGCGTGCAGCCAAATGTATGCGTGGCAGCAGATCTACCCGCAAGCTGGCGACATGATGGTGAGCGTTAACCTATCTACAAAGCAGTTTAACCAAGAAAATCTGACGGAAGAGGTGGCTTCCATTCTCAGAGAAACCAAACTAGATAGCCACAACCTAAAGCTAGAGCTGACCGAGAGTGCTGCAATGGAAGATGTGAATGGCACAATTGAGCAATTAGTAAAACTCAAGTCGCTCAACCTAAAGCTCAGCCTGGATGACTTTGGGACGGGCTACTCTTCGCTGAGCTATTTGCATCAGCTACCTACCGATACGCTCAAGGTAGATCAGTCTTTTGTCGGTCGGATGGAGGAGCAGTCAGGGGACGATGGCGAAATCGTTAAGACGATCATTACCCTGGGCCACCAGCTGGGAATGGATGTGATTGCAGAGGGGATTGAAACGGCTGAGCAGCTAGCCGGGCTACAGCGGCTGAACTGTAATTTTGGTCAGGGATACTTTTTTGCGAAGCCTTTGCCAGAAAACGTAGCGGCTGAAATGATTGCAGCTGATAAAAACTGGCTAGACATGAGCGGAGATGGTGAGGGTCAACCATATATTGCGGTTGCCAGCTGAATAGCGCGTATGACGGCCTGATAGAGCTATGCTAATGGGTAAATACAGGCCGTACAAGATAGAAATGGCCGTAAGGGAGTGTTTGATCGATATGGCTAGCTCAATAGCATGGACACCAGAAGCGGA
>JBCBKQ010000280.1:0-7105 GCA_038521595.1 Cyanobacteria bacterium J06627_28
GTTTTGTCAGCAGCTGCCGCTCTTGCTGAAAGCTCAGAGGCTGAAGATTGATTTGAATCTCACTGGCTACCAGATAGAGAAATCCTATCTCGTTTTCGTCCCACGCTCTTGGCTGCTCACACTGCAGAGTCAACTATCACGCCCTATCAAACGCAGCTATTCAACCAATTTCAGGTGAAGGCAAGTCTTAGCCTGCCTATTTTCTTAGAGAATCAGCTCTGGGGCTTGCTAGTAATACAGCAGTGTGAGCAGCCAAGAGCGTGGGACGAAAACGAGATAGGATTTCTCTATCTGGTAGCCAGTGAGATTCAAATCAATCTTCAGCCTCTGAGCTTTCAGCAAGAGCGGCAGCTGCTGACAAAACTCAGTGACAAGCTCCGTCAGACGTCTGATAAGGAAACTGTTTTTCGCAGTACAACGCGAGATCTTAGAAAGTTCTTAGATGTTGAGCGTGTTGCTATTTGTCAGTTTCGGCAAGATTACACCCTTCAATTTGTCTTTGAATCAAAAGCCTCACACGTAACGTCTATGCTTGATGTTGTTCTTGCAGACAGCCACTTAAAAATGCAAGAAGGCGGTATCTTCAAACAGAATAAGCCATTCGTAGTCCACCACGTTGAGCAAGACCCAAACCTCACGCCTTGTCATGCTGAGAACTTGACAGACCATGACATTCAATCTTGTGTCATTGTTGCAATTTATCAAGGGCAAAAGCTCTGGGGACTGCTGGGGGCGTATCAGCATAGCGGTGCGCGGCACTGGGACAGCAATGAAATCAGGCTATTGACTCAAACGGCTGATCTGGTAGGCGTCAGTCTCCATCAGTCGGAGCTGATGGCAGAAATGACTAGAGCTGCTGAAAACCAAGAAGCGCTCCCTGAGATTATTAACAAAATTAGCAATACCGCGTACACTGAGAAAATTTATCAGACTGCTGTAGAGGAAGTTCGTCGGCTTCTGAATGTGGAACATGCTTGCATTTATAAGTTTCGCCCAGACTATTTTGGTGATTTTGTCTATGAATCTCAAGTAGGAGGCTGGCCTAATTTGGTAGGTAGCGCTTGGGAAGATACCTATGTGCAAAAGCATCAAGGCGGGCGATTCCAAAATACTGAACAACCTTTTCTCGCAGATGATGTTTACACAGCTGGTCTTAGTGAGTGCCATATTCAGACGCTAGAGCACTTTGGCGTTAAGGCATTTTTGATTGTTGCAATTCGCCAAGGCGGAAAACTCTGGGGATTGTTGAGTACTTTTCAGCATAGTGGGCCTCGTCACTGGTTAGAGAGCGATGTCAAAGTGTTGCAAGATATCAGCCGTCAGATGGAAGCGAGCCTAAGAGGCGCTGACTACATTGCTCAGCTACAGGAACAGTCTGCTCAGATGACAAAGATGGCTCAGCTAGGTCGTTCTGTTTCTGAGATTGTTCCTCAAATTTTGCAGGCAAAAGATACAGCGCAGATCTTTCAGCTAACGCAGCGATCGCTTCGCCAACTCCTAAAATGCGATCAGGTTGCTATCTATCGCTTCAATCCCGACTGGAGCCAAACGCTCGTCAGCTCATCGCGATCAAATAGTCAGCAGGACGCCGAGTGGGAGCCAGCGCTGAGAGCAATTTGGCCTAAAACTGACTTGAAAGAATCTCACGGGGGACCCTACCAAAACAACGAAAGTCTCGTAGTCAACAACATCTACACAGCAGACCACTCACCAATAGAAATTGAGGACTTAGAAGCGTGTGGTGTGAATGCCTATATAACAGTGCCTATCTTTAAAGAAGGCCAGCTCTGGGGATTGCTGAGCGCCTACCAAAATAACGATGTGCGTTCTTGGACAGAGGCCGAAATCAACGCCCTACAGCAAATTGGGCTTCAGTTAGGAACTGCGATGCAGCAAGCTGATTATCTAAAACAGCTCAATCAGACGACGCAAAGAGAGCAGCTGCTCAGCAAGATTACTGAGCGCCTTCGTCAAACCGCTGATTTGCCAAACGCATTAAAAGCTGCCGCGAGAGATATCCGCCAGTTGCTACAAGCAGATCGGGTAGGTCTCTATCAATTCGATCCAGAAACCAACTACCGCGTGGGTGAATTCGTTGTAGAAGATATTGGTGAAGGTGTGCGTTCCGCAATGGAGATGAAGATTCAAGATCACTGCTTCGCTGAGGATCAAGCAGATAACTATCGCGAAGGCCGCTATTGGGTCGTCAATGATGTCCATTCTCTAGATCTGCCTGAGTGCTTGATGCAGCTACTCTCAGAATTACAGGTGAGAGCCAGTTTAGTGGTTCCTCTGCTCAAGGGCGATACATTATGGGGACTATTTGCAATTCATCAGTGTAAAGGGCCTCGCGAATGGCAAGAGTCTGACGTACAGTTTGCACACCGTATTGGCGCGCAGCTCAACCTTGCCTTGCAGCAGGCTGACTATCTTAACCAAGTAGAAGAACAGACTGCCAAGCTCATTGAGACTGCCGACCGGGAGAAAGCATCTAAAGAGCTGATTCAGCAGCAGGTTATGCAGCTACTACAGGCTGTTGGACCGGCCTTACAGGGCGATCTTACGGTACAGGCACAAGTCACAGAAACAGAGGTGGGTACTGTCGCGAGTGCTTACAACAGTACGCTCAAAAGTCTTCAGAAGATTGTCTTACAGGTACAGGCTGCGGCTAACGAAGTAGGCGAAACCTCTAAGCTGAGTGAAACTTCAGCCGCATCGGTAAAAGAGCAGGCACAACAGCAGGCTAAAGTGCTAGGCCAAGCGCTTGAACGCGTTCAAAAGATGGTGGACTCCACTGAGGCTGTTGCTCAAGATGCCCAGCAAGTAGAGGCCGCTGCTCAGCAGGCCAATAAAGTTGTGCAGCGTGGAGATATGGCGATGAACGACACGGTAGATGGCATCATGGCTATCCGCTCTACCGTCGCCGAAACCAACCAGCGGATTAAGCGATTGAGTGAATCTTCTCAAAAGGTCTCTAAAATCGTCAGCTTGATTAGTAACTTCACGACGCAAACTCAGCTGTTAGCGCTAAATGCTTCTATTGAGGCTACTCGCGCGGGTGAGTATGGACGAGGATTTGTAGTGGTTGCTGATGAGGTGCGATCGCTTGCCCGTCAGTCAGCAGAAGCAGCTACTGAGATTGAGCAGTTTGTTCAAGAAATTCAAGTGGGTACGGCAGAAGTGTCTACTGCGATGGAAACAGGCATTCAGCAGGTAGCGCAAGGTACCGAGCTAGTGGCTGACGCTCGTCAAAACCTCACGGCTATTGTAGAATCGACCGATCAAATCAGTCAGCTAATCGCTGATATTACTCAGACGACACACAAGCAAGCCGATGAATTCAAAGTCGTCACCCAAACGATGACAGAAGCGACAGACATCGCTAAGCAAACCTCGACTAGCTCGAATGAGTTAACCCACTCTATTCAGCAGGTGTTAGATACTGCTGAAATGCTTCAAGCGAGCGCCGGTAAATTTAAAGTGGAATAGCACAATAGGTAAACCATTGGAGTCAAGGCAACATCGCCTTGACTCCAACGGCAGAGTCTGTAGCGAATTGAAGTCTACAGAATCAAGCGTTTTGACCTGATTAGCCAACTCCTTCTTTAATTGGGATTATCCTAATGACTACAGATATTTCGGGTTCTGAGCAAACCCATCAGTACTTTTTGCAGGAGGCGACTGAGCTTCTGCAAACAATGGACGATGAACTGCAAGATCTTAGAGAAGCTTTCACCGTCCAAAAAGTTCATAACTTAATGCGCGCGGCTCATACGCTAAAGGGTGCCTCGGCCAGCGTTGGGTTAGAGGCTGTCAAAAAAACAACTCATTCGCTAGAAGATGTCTTTAAAGCCCTGTGCTATCAAGATACTGTCATCAGTATAGAGATGGAGGGGCTGATATTTCAGAGCTATGACTGTCTGAAGCTATTGATGTCTGCGCAACTGGCAGATGCTCAAGTTGACGAGGCTGATATCCTTGACCGGATGGCAGCTATTGTTACGCGCTTGCAAGCTATGCTAGGCGATCGCTTTGGGCAAGGCGGTCACCTGCCTACGTCTAGCGAGCTTGGATTTGATATGACTCAGTCTATCTTTGAGGTAGGCGTCGCCCAACGAATAGACGAGCTAGAAGAGGCGCTAGAAGATCTAGATCCAGAAGAACTCTTGGATATTTTAGAGACCCAGGCAGAGGTGTTTGTCGGACTTGCCGAGTCCCTAGATCTGCCCGGATTTGGCGATATTGCCACAACCGTCCTGACTGCCATTGAGGAAAATCCTGATCAGGTATTAGATATTGCACCTGTTGCTTTGGTCGATTATAAAGCAGCTCAGACAGCCGTTTTAGGCGGCGATCGCGAGAAAGGTGGTGAACCTTCTTCTGCTCTGAAACAGTTTTGTAACGGCTCAAATCAAAGTCAATTAACCACATCCGCCGAAAGCAGTTCTGGAACGTCGATCTCTCATGCAAAAGACAGCTCCACGCAGACAGCTCACAGTCTTGCCCAAGTCAACACTAGCGCGCTCACTCAAATAGATGATGCGAACACGTCCAACTTATTTCAACAGGTATGGACATTTCTTACCCGAACGATTCGTCAAGTAACCACTCGTCAACAGAAAACCGACGCTGACTATCGTGAACCCAACACAGTATCGTTTTCTTCTCATGACGCTATTGAAGAATCCCCCACGACAGTCGACGCAACTACTAAGCCCGCAGCTGATCGTACGGCTTTCAATGATTTTGAACAAGACGACTCAGACTTACCCGATCTTTCTCTCTTCAATACAGGTTTAGAAACAGATCCAGAAGAGAAACCGGATGACTCAGCAGTAGAACCCAACCCATTCAAAGAACAAGGACTGTCAGAAACAGTGCCTGCACTGCCACCGCCGATGGTAAGCGAGCAACCCTCTCTACCTGCCTCTGATCCTTCATCAGAAAACCTCGCTTTGGCAGCGGCGCAACAGCCCAAAACAAACGCAGCAACTTACGATGTCAGCAGTAATGCCCACAACGCGTCTATCCGTATGACCGTGGGCAGTCTCGATCATCTAAATCAATCTATGGGTGAGCTGCTCACTCAGCATAATCGTTTGGCCCTATACAACGAGCAACTAAGTGCGCTTGTAAAAACACTTATAGGTCGAATCTCTCAACAGCGTAATCAGCTAAATAAACCGCTATTGAATCAATCGACGCAGCAGAATCAAGACATTGGATTTCTTGCTAAGCCGCTTCCTTCGGTTCCTGCAGCCAGCCTACTCCCGCAGAACTCTCTGGCTCATTTCGATACTTTAGAACTGGACCAATATAACGATATTCAGCTGCTGGCCCAGTCTTTTTTAGAAGAAACGGCTCAACAGTCAGAGAGCATCGAAGCTGTAGAGTTATTCGTCACCCGTTCAGCACAGGCACTAGCCAAACAAAAGCAGTTACTCGCCAGCACTCGTAAGACGCTCCTCGGTGCTAGAATGCTGCCGTTAGAGAGTATTCTAAAGCGATTTTCTCCCGCGCTAGAGCGACTAAAAGCCCAGCATAAAAAGCAGGTTACTTTGACACTTGTCGGTAGTGGTGTGCTAGTAGATAGGGTCATCGTTGATAAGCTCTACGACCCTTTGCTGCATCTCGTACGCAATGCTTTTGACCACGGAATTGAACCCCCTGCCCAAAGGCTAGAGCGCAACAAACCGGCAGCAGGTAATATCACCATCAAAGCCAGACAGCAGGGCCGCCACCTAGTAATCGACGTAAAAGACGATGGTCAAGGCTTAAACCTTGAAAGAATCCGTCAAAAAGCGATTGATACTCAGCTGATTTCAGCTGATAAGGCGGCTGCACTGACGCCAGATCAAACCATAGATTTACTTTTTGAAGCGGGATTTTCTACCGCGAGTGAGATTGATGATCTTTCGGGACGTGGCGTTGGTTTAGACGCGGTTCAGGCTCAGGTGCGATCGCTTCAGGGCTGGATTGCAGTCAGCCACGAGCCAGGTATGGGAACATGCTTTAGCCTCCAAATCCCCTCAAGTCTAACGATTGGCAAACTACTGCTATGTCAGGTTCAAGAACGAACATATGCCATGATGCCTGACTCTATTGAACATATTTTTATTCCTACGACAGATCAGGTTCGGGTATGGGAAGGTAATAAAAACCTTACATGGCAAGCCAATGGAGAAGAGCGGTTAGTTCCGGTTCATTCTCTGACCGACGTGCTGCAATACACTACACCCATTTGTGATCGTCCATTGGATGTGGCAAGGCGAGACCATAAAGACACTTCCCTTCCGCCAGTTATCCTTCTCAACTATCAAAACGCGCTTGTCGGCATAGAAGTCGATCAGTTCTTAGGTGAGCAGGAACTGGTCATTAACACGCTAGGAAAATCTGTCGTTCCACCGGCTTACCTATATGGCAGCAGCATTTTGCCTGATGGTCAGCTGACGCTAGTCGTCGATGGTGCGATGTTAGCCAAAATCGTCGTAGAGCAACGCTCTAAATACACGCTTGAGACTAATCTCAAAAACATCTCAAGCGTTCGAGATGAATCTTCTACGCAGGCACAACTTAATGTAGCTCCCCAAAGCGCTTCTCGAAGCGATGCGTCTAGCCTCCTGAGCAGACTAATTTTGACGGTGGACGATTCAATTACAGTGCGCAATACGCTAGTAGACGCTCTACAAAAGTCTGGATACAAGGTCATTCAGGCTCGAGATGGCGTAGAAGCCCTAGAGCAGCTAAGACAGTTTCCTAACGTATCAGCAATCTTATGCGATATCGAAATGCCTGGGATGAATGGATTTGAATTCTTAAAGGCTCGTCAGCAAACTCCAGAAATTGCAGCTATCCCAACGATTATGCTGACATCACGCGAAGGTGCTAAGCACCGACTGCTGACGAAAGAATTGGGTGCGACTAATTATCTTACAAAGCCATATCTCACCCCCCAACTCTTGAAAGCCGTAGCTGATGCTATTGCAGATCAAGAGGCTCAAACTAATCAACCTATTAATGCATAGGAAAAGACGTATGGATTCCCTCTCTCGCAACTATATCTTTTTTAGATTAGAACAATACTCAATAGCGCTTCCTAGTGAGA
>JBCBKQ010000281.1:0-7030 GCA_038521595.1 Cyanobacteria bacterium J06627_28
GCCTCTGTCTTTGGTGGGCCTAATTCAAAATCCCACCTTTAGCGAGCTCGTGAGCACGTATTTCCAGCCCAACACCTTGCTATACAACGTGGTGTATCTGGTCATGATTGTGTTCTTTAGCTACTTTTACGCCTCGCTGGTCGTCAACCCTGAGGACATGTCTCGCAACCTGAAGAAGATGGGCGCTAGCATTCCAGGTATCCGTCCAGGGCGAGCGACGACTGACTACATTGGCAAGGTACTGAATCGACTGACGTTCTTGGGCGCTATTTTCCTAGGGTTAGTCGCGGTGGTTCCTAGCTTGGTCGAAAGTGCCACGAGGGTTGAGACTTTCCAAGGCTTCGGTGCGACTTCGCTGTTGATTTTGGTGGGTGTGGCGATTGACACTGCTAAGCAAATTCAAACCTATGTGATTTCTCAGCGGTACGAAGGGATGGTGAAACAATAATGACACGGGTGATTTTTTTAGGGCCCCCAGGTGCAGGGAAGGGCACGCAGGCGCAAGTACTGTGCCAACGCTGCGAAGTGCCTCATATTTCTACTGGCGATATCTTGCGGGCAGCTGTCAAGGCAAAAACTGAGCTGGGGCAAAAGGCCGAAGGCTATATGAATGCGGGTGAACTAGTGCCAGATGATTTGATTCTGGGATTAATTCGCGAGCGTCTGGGCGAAGAGGATGCTGCCAAAGGCTGGTTACTAGATGGCTTTCCTAGAAATGTTGAGCAGGCTAATTTTCTCAACGATTTGCTTGAGGAGATTGGTCAGTCTTGCGAAGTGGTTATTAATCTGGAAGTGCCGGACGATGTGCTGGTAATGCGTATGTTGGAGCGTGGGCGCAAAGACGACAGGGAAGACGTCATTCGCAATCGCTTGGAAGTGTACCGAGAACAGACAGAGCCACTGATTTCGCTATATCAGGGCCGGGAACAGCTGGTTTCTGTGGATGGAAATCAGGAAATGGACATGGTCTCTGCAGAGCTAGAGAAGCTAGTAAAAAGCTGTAGCGTCGCTTAAATATCGCCTGATAGGCGTCTTTTGAGGCGTCTTTTTACAAGAGCGGCCTAAGAGGGAGCTGGAAACATTCGGTTCCCTTTTTTGTAAGTTCAATCAAGGCAGCTCCTAATGGTTTCAAGTCTAGATGTTCGGTGTTTCTGCTGAGATTTGTTAGTCTTGTGATAACAATATAGTCAGCTGTTGATTGTTGATCGCTATTAGTTTAGTTGCTGTTAATTTAATTAATTGAGGAATCGTTAGTTTGTCTAAGCAAGATCTGATTGAAATGGAAGGGACGATTACAGAATCGTTACCGAATGCAATGTTCCGCGTTGACCTAGACAATGGGTTTAATGTGCTTGCTCATATTTCGGGCAAAATTCGCCGGAACTATATCAAAATTCTGCCGGGCGATCGCGTCAAGGTAGAACTTACCCCCTACGACCTCACCAAAGGCCGTATTACTTATCGTCTAAAGAAGCCCAGATAAGCCAGATAAGTAAGCAATAAAATTAAGCGAGCCATAAAATTAGGCAGGAAAATTAGGCCGGTCGCGACAGCAACTGAGAAAGTATAGGCCCAGCGCCAAACCGCACCACGTCATTGCAGGGCAGTCCTGTTTCATCAGAGGTGGCGGCAATCGCCTGTAGAGCCTCTTTTTCATTGAGACCAAAGGTATTGAGCGCAATTCCAATCACGGGCGTACTAGCAAAGGTGCCTCCGGCAGAAACCGCTGATTCGTAAAGGGCAATGACCTTTGGTAAGGGAGGAATTGCAAAGTCTGAGAAATGTTGCAAATGGGTCAAGTTGGCTTTGTGGACGAGCACAAGATGGGTCGGCTGCGTTCCTCTCATGAGCGGCAAGGTGGCAGTAGAACCAGGATTTAGTAAAGAGCCCTGTCCTTCTACAAACAAAACATCGTGATTGTCGCCATGGCGAAGGATAGCTTGTTCTACTGCACCTGCGGCATAGTCCACTCGAACCGCATCTAAAGGAATGCCGTCCTCACCTAGCATCATGCCCGTTTGGCCTGTAGCGATCAGTTTGGACCGGAGGCCTTTTGCTTTGGCGGCGCGGTTGAGCTCTATGCTAGTGGACATTTTGCCGATGGCCATGTCTGTACCAACCGTAAGGACGCGATCGCACTTCAATAGCCTCGCTCTCCCCCCGCCGACCTGCAGGCCCTCGGGCTCTTTGCGAATATCCCAAACCCACTGCCCGGGCCGTAAACCCTCCCGAATGTCAGCATCGTCATTCATCTGCGTGTGCAGCCCGTTCATTACTGAGAGCCCAGCGCGAATGCCTTGCTTTACTTCGGCATACCAGGGCTCAGGCAGCACGCCACCAGAAGGGGCTAGGCCAATCGCCAAAACGGTAGGCTCAAACGTCAGCGCCGCCTCAACCGAGTGAACAATGGGCACTTCTCTATCAATCCCTGTCAAAGCCCGGACTGATTCCCCAACTGCCGTTTCATCCACGACTGCAACAATTTCATTTTGGCTGTAGCGCAATAGTGAAATGCCGGTTTTGCCCTTAGCGCCCTTCAGGCCATTGTGTAGAAAAATAGCAATGCGATCATCAGGTTTCAGCATGGCGGGAAAGTCCGAGTCCGGGGCGACTGTTGGGAATCAAAATACCGCTGCTAAGCTGTGCGCCCAGGAACGGATCGTCTGTGAGATTGAAATGGCTGTCGAGATCGAGGTGGTCGGCTAGAGGCGACAGTTGGGAAAGGGCGGTATTTGCGATCGCACTGTCGGAATAGCAGCCAAACATCACCTGCAGCCCGCAGGCCCGCGCAGTATGAATCATTCGCCGCGCTTCGCTGAGTCCCCCAGATTTCATTAGCTTGATATTAATACCATGAACGCAGTGGGCCAATCGGTGAATGTCCGCAGCGTCAAAGCAGCTTTCGTCAATGAATATAGGCAGCGGCGACTGCGTGTATAGCGCCGGTAGTAAACCATCGTCTGCGACTGACAGCGGCTGCTCTAAATAAGTGACGCTGCGACTGGCTAACCAGTGCCCCATTTTGAGCGCATCTTGCAGTGACCAGCCACCATTGGCATCGATGCTGAGCTTGGCACCTTTGGGGACGTGAGGTAGCAGGGCGGCAAACATGGCCTGATCCGCGTCAATACCCTCTGGGCTACCTAGCTTCACTTTAACGGAGGTAACGGTTTGCTGAGCGCACCACTTTTGAAGGCGGGCGATCGCATCGTTTGGCGCACTAATGCCCACCGTTACAGCCGTCGGTCCAATCTTGCTCAAATCTAGCCCCCATAGCTGCCACAGGGGTAAATTCACTCGCTTTCCGAGCCAATCTAACAGCGCAACATCGACGGCTGCTCGCGCCGCAGAACAAATCGACATCTCGGCCATCAGCGTTTCAATCTTCTGGCGCTGTAGCGGATGATAGGCCTCCAAAAGAGGCACCAATGAGGCTAGCGCAGCCGTAATATCTTGAGTACTTTGGCTGGCTGAACCGATGGAAAATGGAGACGCTTCCCCCCAGCCTTCTATGCCGTCAGCCTCAAGTCGCACCCAAATATTTGTAGAACCGGCATTTGTTCCTCGACTAATAGTCAACGGCACGCGCTTATGTACGGTAAAGCAATCAAAACTAAGCTGCATAGTCACTCAGAAGGCGAAAGCGAATTAGCAACTTCAATCAGGTTGCCATCAGGATCGCGGATGTATACCGATAGGATAGGACCTAACGTACCTGTGCGCTCTATGGGGCCTTCGATGACTGAAATTTGGTGCGATCGCAAATGATCGAGCACGGTTTCCAGCGGTGTAGACGTTATAAAGCAAAGATCAGCAGAACCGGGCTGAGGCACGTTGGCAGCGGGAGAAAGGGGCTGCGCTGAGGCATGGAGGTTAATCTTTTGTGGACTATCACCAATTTTTAGCGCCACTCGAGTCGCACCATCCGCACCAGAAAAACGAACAGTTTGGCAGCCCAATACGGATGAGTAAAAGTCGCAAGTCGCCTGAATATCTGCCACAGTCAGAACCAGATGATCCAAACGATGCAGGTCTATCATCATGACGTTCTAACCCCCGCTCTACAAGGAGAAAAAATGTACGGCCCCGACCCTCACAATAAGCATCCCATGGAGGGCTTTCCTCAGGTTTGCTATATCAAGAACACGGTAAAAAGTCCCAATATCATTATCGGGGACTATACCTATTACGATGACCCAGAGGATTCAGAAGGGTTTGAGCGTAATGTGCTCTATCACTTTCCGTTTATTGGCGACAAGCTGATTATTGGGAAATTTTGTGCGATCGCCCGCCAAACCAAATTCATCATGAATGGCGCAAACCATAAGCTCTCTGGCATCTCCACCTATCCCTTTCAAATTTTTGGCAATGGGTGGGAAAAGGTAACCCCTGAGCTAACCGATCTGCCCTACAAAGGAGATACCGTCATTGGCAATGACGTCTGGATTGGCTACGAAGCGCTGATTATGCCAGGGGTAAATATTGGGAATGGTGCGATTGTGTCGTCCCGGTCAGTCGTAGTTTCGGATGTACCTGCCTATGCTGTCGTTGGAGGGAACCCGGCTAAGGTGATAAAAAAACGGTTTACCGATGATGTGATTGAGACATTGGAAGCGATCGCATGGTGGGACTGGCCCATCGAAAAAATCACCCAGAGTCTATCGCTCATTGTCTCAGCAGACATTGAAGAACTACAAAAACTTAGTCAGGCCGAGCCTAATTGGTAATGATATCGACAAGCCGCAACCACAATTTCAGTGTCAGTTACCTTGTATGGCACTGATACCTTTCAGACCAGGATCAAAACCAACGGCCTCCACGAAAACGCCAACGGGGAAAGAATATTCTCATGAGTACCTGAGAGGCAAAAAAGATGCCCGACCAAACAACTGAATAATGAACCAAAAACCAGAAGAGGGAGAAGTTGTAATAGCCAATGCCCAAAAGCGCAAAGAAGCCAATAAATAGCAAGAAGAAAAAGGCTTCCCAAATGCCTGCGCCGACCTGATAGGCAGCTGGCCAGTCTCTATCCCAGCGAAACTTTTGCATGAGGGTGTACAGGGCATCCCATACGAAGCCCCAGCACATTAGCCAGAAAAGAATTGAGAAAAAAGGGCCGCCTAGTGCGATCGCAAAGGGAAGCGTCAACGGAATACCCACCGTCAAAAACAGCAACAAGCGCGTCTGCAAACGTCCTAAAAATGTGGGTGTCATAGCGGTTATCTCAAAAAAATCATCTCAAAAAAATCATCTCAAAAAAATCATCTCAAAAAAATCAAAGCGTTTCAGCAGTCACATCGGTGGTCACAAAGAGATGCGCATCAGGGCCTTTGACGGGTTGCCCAACGCAGCCATTGAGTCCCTGAGCGAAAAATGTTTAAGGACTTAACACCTTCCGCTCTCACCTGGTTTAAGTGTGTCACCGAGCGCAGGGCCGAATATTGCAGGCCTAAAAAGCTATCAACCGCAGCATAAGGGCCGCCCAATGTAGTCACGCCAGCCGCATACATTCGCCCGCTAGGACGCTGAGAGTTTTGAGTATGGGGAGAGGCCAGGGTCGTCAGCTCAAACTCATTGGAGACCTGCAGACTTTTTTGGTCTATCAGAGGCAGCTGGTAGCACTCGATCAAATCCTTGAGCAGTGGATTTTCGGTGACGGCAGCCGATAGGCCCGTAGCATCCACAATGAAGTTGGCAGATTGGGTCACAGGTTGCGCAGACGATGGCCCTGAATAGGTGACTTGCAGCTGACCGCCAGCGCTGGTCACAGATTGAATAGTGCCAAACAGCACCTGATACCACTTTTCTGCGAGGCCTCTGGTGACAAGTCGTTGCCAGTCGTGACGATCAGCCGTCGTTGTACCGCCCCAGGATTTTAGAAGTCGTTTTCTTTCGTCAGGGCCAGCTTTTTCTAGCCAGTCTCTGAGGTCTCCGCCCCAGCAAGCTTTTGGCCAGTTAAAAGGTTGAAATTCCCAGTGGTTTTTGACGGCGCGCTTGGACCAGCCAAAGCGGTTACCTTCGTGGCGTTGTTTGGGCGATCGCATAAAATGCACCACCTCCACAGGCTGCCCAGACGTCCGGCGCACTTCGTCTAATCGCTGCAAAATTCGAGAGGCCACAATGCCACGCCCCTGCACGATGACGCGGCCACCCTGCCGAGCCAGCTGCTCATACACATGATCGTGCTTCTCATAGGCATTGACCACAGACTTAGCATCTCGGCTTGTGTCTCGATATTCCTGCAGGTGCTTTAAGAAACGAATGCCCGGATAGCCCGTCGCCAGATGAACATATTTCGCTACAACATAGCCATACTGGCCCTGGCCTTTTGAATAGGCCACAGCATAGCGGCCATCATCCGTTTTGCGAACCGCACGAATACTGCCATAGCGATAGATATCTGGCCAGCCAATACGCTGGGCCTCTCGGTCAATCGAGTCAAAGACCTTGTCTGCACGAGGCGTGTAGGTCTCAACGAGTGTCGGCTCGCCAAAGACCTGCCACAAATATCTAAAGGATCTATCAAGGTGACCTCGGCCAAATTCATCCCAGGCCTCACGTAGCGCATAGCTAGGCCAGCCCCAGATGTTATCCGGACAAGAGTCAGAGTTTGACCGCAAACGCTCGTGCAGCGGAATTTGAGAGTTTAGACACAGCTGCTTGTATTTGGCGTAGGGTCTGTCTTGGGTGCCTATTGCAATAATCTGGTGGGATCTGACACCAGAAATTCTTAAGTAATCGACCCAGATATAGCTACCGAGTCCTGCGCCCAGCGCCGCGTAAACGACTTCGTCTGTGCCGCGCTGAAAATGTCCGCTCTGCTCTAGGGATGCAATAGAGACGACCTTCGCGGATTTAAACGTATCGGGGGGAAAGCTTGCTGATGCACGTGGAGTAGAGGCATGTGGAGTAGAGGCGGCAGGCGTTGACGGCGCAGCGGGCTGTGGCGCTGGCTGTGGAGGGGTCGGAGCGGGTGCTGCGTTGACCTCTGGAGAGCTTGCGCCTGGATAAACGGTTTGGACTTGGTAGC